>DASXPD010000014.1:0-2072 GCA_036493835.1 Candidatus Acidiferrum sp.
AAGATCAAGCGACTGAAAGCGGAGCATGATGCAGCCGATCAGTTGCCGAAAGCGACGGCCGGGTCCGCCGTCAGCCCGTACGAACAGGATTACCAGGCACACACGCTGTTGAATGTGTTCCGGGCATGGCAGGCGCTGCGCGACAAGACGTCTCAACTCGAGGCGGCGCGGGCCGAGGCGGTCACCAAAGAACAGCGCATGGCGGTGCGCCATTCCACCTTGAAGGTGAAGATCGACAAAGAGAACGAGAGCCGCGAAGCCGCGAAACAACAGGCCAAGGGATTCACCACCGGCAGCGTCGCAGCCAAACGGGAAGAATCCAAGGCAGCAGCGAAATCGGCGCTCGATTCTCTGAAAGAGCACACCCGCGATCAGAAGAACTTGGCTGACTTGGGAAGACGGCTGCAGGATGAGCAGACGCTAAGTGAAATTTATTCGAACTGGATTGTGTTGGTTGAGAGCCGCGAGCGAGCGGCTTTGCACAGGATGATCGAGTCTATCCTGTGGATCTTGCTGGTGTTGGTCGCTGTATATTCAGCGTCCCGTTTGATTGAACATCTGTTCACCGGGGTGAAGACGGAGAACAATCGGATCGACACGCTGCGCGCCGTGGCAAAGTTCGGAGCGCAGGCGCTGGGCGCAATCCTGATCGCGTTTTTGATCTTCGGAATGCCCAACCAGACGACCACTGTACTTGGGTTGGCCGGCGCCGGTTTGACGGTGGCGATGAAAGATTTCATCGTTGGATTTTTTGGTTGGTTCGTGCTGATGGGCCGCAACGGGCTCCGCGTCGGCGATTGGGTCGAGATCAATGGCGTGGCGGGCGAAGTAATTGAAGTGGGATTGCTTAAAACGACCCTGCTGGAGACCGGGAACTGGACCGATGCCGGGCATCCCACCGGCCGCCGTGTTTCGTTCGTCAATACCTTTGCAATTGAAGGCCATTTCTTCAACTTCACCACTTCGGGCCAGTGGATGTGGGATGAAGTGGATCTCGCTATCCCCGCGGATCAAGATCCGTACGAACTCATCGATGCATTGCAGAAGCTCGTCGAGAAAGAGACCGAAGAAAACGGGCGGAAGGCAGAGTTGGAATGGTCGCATTCCACGACGCGCTATAGGGTGCAGTCGTTGTCGGCGAAACCGTCGATCAATGTCCGCCCAAGCGGATCGGGCGTCGAAGTGAGCGTACGTTACATTACGCGCGCCTATGAGCGGCACGAAACCCGCAAACGGATTTATGCCGAGATCCTGGAATTGCTCCACGGCAAGCGGGTATCGGCGAAGGCCTAGTTTCGGCTTTCGGCAACCCTGAGACCATCCTTTAATTCTTGTCTTTCGACTGCTATGAATCGAAACGAACTGGGCACGCTCATTGTGACTGGGGCCAGCCGCGGAATCGGCGCAGCCACGGCAACGCTGGCGGGCGAACGCGGATACGCTGTGGCGGTCAATTTCTCAACTGGCGCGGCGGAGGCGGCGAAGGTCGTCAACGCGATCGTCACTGACGGCGGACGCGCGATTGCGATTCAAGCCGACGTTCGCGATGAAGCGCAAATTGTTCGCATGTTCGAAACCGCCGAGCGCGAGCTAGGTTCCATCAAGGGATTGGTGAACAACGCGGGCGTGACGGGCGGCTTTGCTCGAGTGGACGAGGTGACGAGCGCTGCTATTGCGGACGTGTTCGCGGTCAACGTCAGTGGGACCATTTTGTGTTCACGCGAGGCGGTGCGGAGAATGTCGACCCGGCACGGCGGCAGCGGAGGAGCGATCGTGAACATTTCCTCGCGCGCGGCACACACCGGTGCGCCCGGCGAGTGGGTGCACTATGCCGCAACGAAGGGCGCGATCGACAGCTTCACGATCGGGCTGGCGCGGGAGGTTGCGACGGAGGGGATCCGCGTGAACGCGGTGGCGCCGGGATTGATCGAGACCGAAATCCATGCGGCAAGTGGCGAGCCTGGCCGGTTGCAGCGACTGATGGGAACCATTCCAATGGGACGCGGGGGCTTTCCGCACGAGGTCGCCGAAGGAGTGCTGTGGCTGCTCTCGTCCGCTGCTTCCTACACGAC
>DASXPD010000015.1:0-16517 GCA_036493835.1 Candidatus Acidiferrum sp.
ATCCGGATCCGTCTTCGCAAACACAATGAACACATCCGCCACACTGCCGTTCGAAACCCAAGTCTTCGTGCCATTCAAAACATAAGCCGCATCCGCCGAAACCGAACCGCCGCCAGCCCCCGCCGAGCGCGTCGCCCGAGCCTGCAATCCCGCCGCGTCCGACCCCGCCTGCGGCTCCGTCAGACAAAACGACCCGAGAATCTCCCCCGTCGCCAGCCGCTGCAAATATTTCTTTTTCTGCGATTCGTTGCCAAAATTAAGCAGCGGCACCTGCACCGCCGAATTCGTCACGCTCAGCGACGTCGCCATCGCCGCATCCACCCGCGCAACCTCTCCAATCATCAACACATACGAAACCGCGTCGAGCCCCGGCCCGCCCCACTCCTCCGGCATCAGCATGCCGCAGCAGCCCAGCTCAGCCAATTTTTGGATTTCAGCGGTGGCGAATCGACCTTCGCGATCTCGCTGTTTCACCGAGGCCCGCACTTCGTTCTCCATGAACTGGCGGACGGTGTCGCGAATCAGTTTTTGGTGGTCGTTGAGAGAAAAATCCATCGTATGTTGAGTACGGACGATGCTACCACGAGGCGGAAGGTTCCCCAATGGGCCGAATCAATTGCATTTGTGGATTTCGCGGCTGAACGAAATAAAAGTCTTACGGTTGCTTGCCGGTCAAGCGGTCGGCGAATGACAAAACCGTGGCAAGGCCCACAGAAATAATCACGCCGCCGACGATGTAGCGCCAAACCGAGCCTTGCGGCAGGTGGCTGACAGCAATTTTGTCGATGGTCCAGAGGATTAAGACGAGCACGCCGATGCCGACAGCGCGAACAATCGGCGGAAATGTTCCCCCGGCAGGCGCGCTGGACGAGTCGTTCGGCTTTTGATCCATTTCAAATCGCCATTCGCTGCGGTTCGCTGCTCTTCGCTACAGTTTAAAAAGCTCCCGTAACCGCTTGGTCTGCACGCGGCTCACCGGCACTTCGCTCTGCTTCTTATCATCCATCTTCAGCATGTAGCTCGACTTGAACCAAGGCACGACTTCCTTGATGTGATGAATGTTCACCAGATGCGAGCGATGCGGCCGCCAAAATGTTTCAGAGTCCAGCGCCGCGTGAAGTTCTTCGAGCGTGCGGTAATTCGAAGTGCCTTCCACATCGCGGCCAACGACGGAGATGAGCCCGTCTTCGATCGAAGCGAAGACGAGATCCTCAGCGGCGACCAGCAACAAACGCTGCCCTGACTTCACCAAAATCTTCGCCGGCTGCACATTTTGCTTCACGTTGCCGTTGAGCTGGCTGACGAGCTGTTCCAGCCGCTCCGCAGTAGTGGTGTTCGTCTCCATCACTTTGCGAGCCCGCTGAATCGCTTTCGCAATGCGCGCCTTATCGAACGGCTTCAACACGTAGTCCACGGCATTCACGTCGAACGCCTGCACCGCGTAGTGATCGAACGCCGTCGCGAAAACAACGTGCGGCACTTTCATCTTGCGCTCGACAAGTTTGCGCAGCACGCCGAATCCGTCGAGCCCCGGCATCTGCACGTCGAGAAATACCAAATCCGGCGAATGTTCTTTGATGAGGTTCACGGCGTCGACGCCGTTTTTACCCTGGCCAATAACGTTAATTTCGGGGAAAGCTTTCAGCAGGAAGGCGAGCTCGTCGCGCGCCGGCTTTTCGTCGTCGACAATGATGGTGTTGATGGACATGCCCCTGTGCCTTGAGTATAGGTGCCGCGGCGGCGGACGGCAATCGTCGCGACGCTTTCTATTCCTGCGCAAGAGTGATCGAGTGGCCGCCGCTTTGCGCGCCGCCGAGCCGCTGCTAAGATTGCGGCGAACAAAATCGACGAGGAATCATGGCTGGGAAAAACGCGAAGACAAAAACTGCGAAGCCATCCGCCGCCAAAGCGAAAATCATCAGTAGCGACGTTGTCTTCAAAGGCAAAGTTTTCTCGGTTCGCCGAGACGAAGTGGTCGAACCGGCAGGTGTGCGAGCGACTCGCGACGTGATCGAGCATTCGGGCTCAGTCGTCGTGATGCCCGTACTCGATGACGGCAAGATCGTTCTGATTCGGCAGTATCGTTATGCGGCGAAACAATATTTGTGGGAACTCGTCGCGGGCCGCGTCGACCCCGGCGAAAACATCAAGCAAGCTGCGAAACGTGAACTCATCGAGGAGACCGGCCTTCGCGCCAAAAAAATGCGGCAGTTTCTCGATTTTTGGCCCAGCCCCGGATTCCTGGAAGAGCGAATGTTTGTGCTGCTCGCACAAGGCGTAACGCAAGGCAAAGCCGAGCCCGAAGAAGACGAGCGCATCGACGCTAAACCATTCACGCGGCCTGAATTGGAAAAAATGCTACGAACCGGCATAATCCGCGACGCAAAAACAATTTCGAGCCTGCTTTTCTATTTCCGATTCATGGTGTAGCCCTGCCCTCCACGCGACTCGTTCGATTGCTCTATTCCCTCACGGTTGCCCTCGGCGCGTTCCTGCTGTTTCTGCTCGAACCGCTGTTCGCAAAAATGATTCTGCCGCGATTCGGTGGGTCGGCAGCCGTGTGGTCGACGTGCCTGGTGTTTTTTCAATCGGCGCTGTTGCTCGGCTATTACTACGCCGACGTTCTGACGCGGCGATTGAATTCGTCGCGCCAAGCTTCCGCTCACATCGCGCTGCTGGTCGTCAGCCTCGCGCTTCTGCCGATCGCGCCTCATGCGTTGCTCAGCTCGCCCAGTTCGAACTATCCGGCATTTCATATCTTGGTGCTGCTGACGGCCTCAATCGGATTGCCGTTTGTTTTGCTCAGCGCGACGAGTCCGTTGATTCAAGCCTGGAAATCGCGCACGGGCGCGGCCGCTTATCATCTGTTCTCAATTTCCAATCTCGCATCGTTCGTCGCGCTGCTGAGCTTCCCTTTCCTGATCGAGCCTCGCCTGTCCTCGCACCGGCAGTCGCAGTTGTGGTCCACGCTGTACGCGGCGTTTGTGCTGTTGTGCTCACTCGCGGCCTGGCTCTCGCGTCGCGAGCGTGTTGAGCGTGCGACCGCAGCGCCGCCCACAGCTGCGGAGCCGGTTCAAGCAATCGCAGCGAAACCGATCGCTGTGTTGGCCTCAGATTCAACGTCACAGAGCCGCGCTTGGATCCTCTGGCTGGCTCTCTCGGCGTGTAGTTCGGTCCTCCTGCTCGCGACTACCAATCACCTCACCGAAGACGTCGCCCCCGTGCCGCTGCTGTGGGTTTTGCCCCTCGCGTTATACCTGCTCACCTTCACGATGGCATTCGCGCGCCGCAGCCTCTACTCGCGCTGGCTCATGGTGCGCCTCGTCGCCGTGATGCTCGCGAGCCTCGGCTACGCCATCTACGATCCGTCCTTCACGGAATCCGTTCAGGTCGCCGTGCCGCTATTCGGTCTCGGCCTATTTGTATGCTGCTTGTTCTGCCATGGCGAACTGGCCCGGCTGCGCCCGCCGCCCGAGCGACTCACTGCCTTCTATCTCACGGTCGCTGTCGGCGGCGCGTTGGGCGCGATCTTCGTCGGCCTGATCGCGCCACTGCTTTTCGCGGCCACCTACGAATTCCCACTCGCGCTTTGTTTCACCGCACTAGCCGCCGCGGCCGTTTTGTGGGATACCGCCTGGCTAGCGCGCGCCTTCTGGACCATCGGCACCGCAGCGCTCGTAGCGGTCCTCGCGTACCACGTCCACGCCTACGAGAAACATTCCATTCTCGTCGTGCGCAATTTCTACGGCGGCTTGCGCGTCCAACTTCACTACGACTGGCTGAAGCGCCCGTATCACGCCCTATATCACGGCCAGATCGAGCACGGAGCGCAATCTCTGGATCCGCCCAAGAGCGCCGACCCGATCACCTACTATGCGCGAAACTCGGGCGTTGGCATCGCGTTGGACTTCTTCAAACAGTCTTCGCGACGAATCGGTGTCGTGGGTCTCGGCACGGGAACGATTGCGGCTTACTCAAAGCGTGGCGACAAAGTCCGTTTCTACGAGATCAACCCGTTGATCGTGAAAATTGCCAACGGTCAATTCTCATACCTCAAGAACGCCCGCACGAACGGCGCTGATATCGCCATTCAAATGGGCGACGCCCGCCTTTCGCTCGCAAATGACGACTCCGAAAAGTTCGACGTGCTCGTCATCGACGCTTTCTCCGGCGACGCGATTCCCGTCCACCTCCTGACGCGCGAAGCCGTTGCCCTTTATCTTCAACGCCTAAAACCAGACGGAGTCCTCGCCATCCACACATCGAACACCTACCTCGACCTCAACCCAGTTGTGAAGCTGTTAGCCGATGATGCCAACATCGAATCGCGATTAATATCAAGCGACGATGACGCGCGGAAGCTCATCGATGCCGCCGACTGGATGCTCTTGACGCGTAACGAGGATTTTCTATTGCACTTGGACGAAACTACCTTGCAGGATGCAATCGATGTCCCACCGAAATTGCAGCTTTGGACCGACGACTACAACAACCTGTTCCAGATTTTGCGGCCAATGAAATTCCTGAAAAAGGGATCCGACTGAGCGCCAGGAAAGCTGAAAGTCATCCGCTTTTCGGCGGTGCGATACGATATGTCAATTTCCTTTCGAATCGTTCTTGGTTTACCAACCACCATTTCCCCCGGCTTCCCGTGGCGGTGATCGCAATTGCATTGCGGAGCAATCTCGAAACGGTGATTTCGCCAAGCGCAGCGCGCTGAAATCCAGATACCTTTTCGCGAATAATGTCGTACTCTGCTCGCAAAGCCATCAATTCCCACGCCTCGTATCTAATCCGTTTAATACTGGGAAAAACGACGTGCTTGCTTTACCAACCGCTGTCTTTGTTCACTTGACTGACACCTCTTTTCTGCTAGACTCCGCGACATTTCAGTTTCCGCGGGTGGGGTCCTTTGGTGTGCTTGGTCGAAGTCCGTTAGGGTTTCAAATCTAAGTCGCAACTACGGGAGGGGAATCTCGGTGCGAGGAACGGTAAAGTGGTTCAATAACTCCAAAGGGTATGGTTTCATCGGGCGTGACGACGGTCCCGACGTCTTCGTCCACTATTCGGCAATCACCGGCGACGGCTATCGCACCTTGCAGGAAGGAGATCCGGTCGAGTTTGAGATTGTTCAGGGCCCCAAAGGTCCCCAGGCCGCCAACGTTCAGAAGGCGAGTTAAAGTTTCAATCCAGCAATGATATCGGCCGGCAGAGTTCTTCTGCCGGCCTTTAATTTTGTGCACTGGTCATTGGCGCTCAGCAAGATGTCAACCTCTGCCCTTCTCGCTTTATAATCCCCGCATGGACAACAAGACACTCGCCAGAATCCTTCGAGAAACCGCCCAGCTTTTGGAAATCGACGGCGCGATTATCGGCCGCTACAGAACTTACGAAAAGGCCGCCGAACTCATATCAGGAATGCATGAGTCGATCGAACAGCTCGCCACCGAGCCCGGCAAGCTCGAAGAACTCCCCGGCATCGGCGAGCGCATGGTCGAGCACATCGAAGAAATTCTGAAGACGGGCGACTACAGCTTGCGGCAAAAGCTGCTGAAAAAGTTTCCGGTGACGTTGCTCGACATCCTGAACCTTCAGTCGCTCGGGCCGAAGAAAGTCGCGTTCCTCTGGTCCAATTTCAAAGCTGCCACTGTCGCCGATGTCGAAAAGCTTGCCAAAGAAGGCAAGCTGCGCGACCTGCCTGGGTTTGGCGAGAAAAGCGAACAGAACATTCTCAAGGCAGTCGCGACACACCAGCGTTCCAGCGGGCGATTCCGGCTCGACACGGCCGAGAACGCCGCAGCCCAAATCATCGAACACATCAATAAGTATCCAAAAGGCATCGAGTCCGTCACTCCGGCGGGCTCGTTGCGACGCGGACGAGAAACGGTCGGCGACCTCGACTTGTTGTTGACGCTCGCCGACGGATTTACGGCGCAGAGGCACATCGACGCCATCGCCGCGCACATCTTGACGTATCCGCGGATCGATCAGGTTCTCGCCAAAGGCGAAAACAAAGTCAGCTTCAATCTCGACAATGGATTACAGGTCGATGTGCGCCTGCTCGATAAGGATTGCTTCGGCGCCGCTCTGCTCTACTTCACCGGCTCAAAAGAACACAACGTCAAGTTGCGTGGTCGCGCCAACGACATGGGCTTGACGCTGAACGAATACAGCCTCGCCACTCTGAAAGGCGAGAAGCGCGTCGCCGGCCGCACCGAAGAAGAGATTTACGCGAAATTGAAACTCGACTACATCGCGCCTGAGCTGCGCGAAAACACCGGCGAGATCGCTGCCGCCGAAGCCCACAAACTGCCCAACTTGATCGAACTCGCCGACGTTAAGGGCGACCTGCAGATGCATTCGACCGCCAGCGACGGCAAGCACACCGTCGAACAAATGGCGGGGGCTGCCAAAGCCCTCGGTCACGAATACATCGCGATGACCGACCATTCGAAATCGGTCACGATCGCCAACGGCCTCGACGAAAAGCGGGCCGTTGCCCACATCAAGAAGTTGCGCGCCATCGATGCCAGAGGCCTCGGCATCCGCGTCCTTGCCGGATCCGAGGTCGACATCCTCAAGGAAGGCCAGCTCGACTATTCCGACGAGATCCTGGCGCAGCTCGATGTCGTCGTTTGCTCGATCCACTCCTATATGCAGCTCGATCGTTTCGCGATGACCGACCGCATGCTGGCGGCGATCGAAAATCCCTATTGCCAGATCATCGGCCACCCGACGGGACGGCGCCTGCTGGTGCGCGATTCCTTTGACTACGACATGGAAAAGGTGCTCGCAGCCTGCGCCAAGCACGGCGTCGCAATGGAGTGCAATTCCTACCCCGAGCGCCTCGACCTTCGCGAAGTCTACCTGCGGATGTGCAAGGAGCGCGGCGTGAAAGTCGTCATCTCGACCGACTCGCACAACACCATGCACCTGCCCTACATCAAGTACGGCGTAAAGACCGCCCGGCGTGGCTGGCTCGAGAAATCCAACGTCATCAATACCCTTCCCGTAGACAAATTTTTGGCGGCCCTCAGACCGAAGCCCGGCTCCGTCGTCAAGAAGGCAGCCGCAAAGGGCCCCCGCTAGCCGACCTTAATAGGCCGATTCAAGATATGGAACCTTTTTCGGACACTTTGCGTACATTAGGCATCACGAACGGCGCTCCGCTTCAGGCGCCAAACAGCCCAACGGAGGCACCGCTCCTATGAACCGACTTCTCTCTCGACGCGCTATTTTCCTGGCCTTGCCGCTCGCAACACTGGTTGCCGCTGCCGCTTTCGCCGCTCCCTCCGCGCAGGCGGAGGAATGGAACAAGTCCTACACGGTTTCTGGTCGCGCGGTGGTCCGCATCGATACCAACGATGGCTCCGTTCAGACCTACACGGGCGACACAAAACAGGTCGAGTTTCACGTGACCTACAACGGCTACGAGATCGACAAAAATCTCCATATTGATTCGCGGCAGGACGGCGACAGTGTGTCGATCACCGCTCGTGTCAACGGACATTGGGGCTTTTCGTGGGGCGGACACAATCGCGGGCTCAAGATTGAAGTCCACATGCCGAAGGACGGCGACCTCCAAGTCGATACCGGCGATGGCTCGGTAACCACGCAGGCCCTCAACGGTCGCGTCAAGATTCACACGGGTGACGGCTCCGTCCGCGCCGAGCAGGTTTCAGGCGACGTCGACATCGATACCGGCGACGGCAGCATCACCGTAAACGGCGCCAAAGGCGATATCCGCCTCCGCACGGGCGACGGTCACATCGATGCGCGCAATCTCGATGGCAAGGTCGACGCCTACTCTGGCGATGGTCACATCAGCCTGGACGGTCGGCTGGATGCCCTTACGGTCAAAACCGGCGATGGCAGCATTGACGCTCGTATTCGTTCCGGCTCGAAGCTTGATTCCGGCTGGAGCATTCGCACCGGCGATGGCAGCGTGGATGTAGTGCTACCGGCCGAACTGCAAGCCAATATTGAAGCCAGCACAAATGACGGCCACATCAGCATGGGTATCCCGGTGACGGTCGAAGGAACTTTCAGCAATTCGCAGCTCCACGGTAAAATGAACGGAGGCGGCCAGCCGCTCGTCATTCATACCGGCGACGGCTCGATCCGCCTCAGCAAAGCGTAATCGCAAAGAGGCATATCCCTGTCACGATCTGACAAGTTCAAACGCAACGGTCGCGAACGAGTTCAAGCCAAGGAATTTCAAGCCGCGCCGGTGCGGTCCGGCTTTTTTCTTTTCTGACGTTCACAACAGAACCCCAGGGCTCAGCCGCAGGACACCGAGCCGCAGTCTGCGCTCAAATCTGTGTCGCGCTCGGAGTTCACGTGCGAATTGGAGACCTAGCTAAGTCTAATCCCCTCAACAAATTCACCCATCACCAGTGAGCCTTACTCCTTTAGAATCACATTCTTGCGCCAGTGCGTCTCCAACTCCCCTAGAATCACATTCTTACAAGAAAACCTACGGGGGGGAGGGTTGAATTCCCAAATTGAAACTCGACCTGGCTGAGCGGTCAGGAGCTGTCCCGGAAGGCTAAGTCCGGCGGGCTAGCCATTTAGGCTTAGGTACCAGTACTGTAAAATGTTCGCTGTTTATAGCCTTCACCTGTCCCAAAATTCTTTACAGGGAAGCATTGAGTTCTGCGCTAACTGTCCCATTTTCAGGGGCATTTTTTTGGCCTCTCGAATGCCCTTATATGCAGTGAGATTGGAGAGACAGCATGATCATCTTCGCACTGACTTTCGCCATCATTTCGCTCTTCGCGCTGACCCTGACCGGTTCCATCGCCGCTACCGCAACCGCCCGCCGCCGAGGCTAACTCCTCAGGTCGCCGCGCCAAGCTGCACGGCTGCGCCTGCATTGTCCCGCCTCGCATTGTCCCGCATCGCAACGTCCCTAGAATCATTCGTAACGTAGAGCAACGAGCGGGTTTACCCGTGTGGCTCGGTGTGCCGGCAACCAGCACGCCACTACAGCCACGATCGCTAGCAGTAAGACGACTGAGATGAACGTCGCTGGGTCGGTCGGCGAAATCCCAACCAAGAGCCCCGCAACGAGGCGAGTCGCGGCCAGCGAGATTCCCAATCCGACCACGATTCCCACTCCGACAATCAGGATGCTCTGCCCTAAAACCATTCTCAGAATGTCGATTCGCGAAGCGCCTAACGCGACGCGAATTCCGATTTCGTGCGTTCGCTGCACTGCCGCATACGAAACCACGCTGTAAACACCTACAATCGCCAGCAGAAGCCCCAGCAACCCCATCGTGGCCGTCAGCTGCGCTCCCAGGTCGTAGAACAGGTAGCCGTTGATGCCTCCCAGATCTTCCGACAGCGTCCGCGCGCCCGCGATCGGGAGCGTCGGCGCAAGTTCCTGGATCTCCGCAATTGCTTGGCGTTTGACCGAATCCGGCGGAACCGACGTGCGCAGGTGAACGGTCCTCAGCGGCATGTAGCTTTGTTCTATCGGAACGTAGAAGAACGGAGTCGGTTGCTCGGTAATGCTTTTGACTTTCGTGTCGCCTACAACGCCGACAACCTCCCACTGAAGTCGCTCGCCGCCCGCAAAGCGGAACCGCTTTCCGATGACGTCTTGGCCCGGCCAAAACTTCTGCGCCATAGCGTCGTTGACGACTGCAACGCGAGGCGCTTTCTCGATGTCAGCGGACGTGAATACCCGCCCTTTGCGAAGCGGGATTTGCATGGTGGTGAAATAGTCCCGACTGACCATGTTGTACATCAAATTGGGCGGTGACTGCCCTGGCTCCGGCTCATGCCCGTCGAAAAGGAGACCCTCATCCGCGCTGATCAAACTCAACGGAGTAACAAACGCCTCGCTCACCGAAACGACCCCGGGGAGCACGCGGAGCCGCTCGTCCAGGCTACGGAAAAACTCTTTGCCTTGCGCGTCGGTGTATCCGACCTGCTTCACGTCGACGGGAAGATCGAGCACGTGATCGGGGTTGAACCCGAGAGCGATGTGTTCCGCTTTGCGCGCGCTGCGGACGAAAAGCCCAGCGACGACAAGCAAGAGCAAAGAACCCGCTACCTGCGCCATAACTAGCCCGTTGCGCACCCAATGGCGACGGCCACCGTCTGTGGTGCCGCGGCCGCCTTCGCGCAGCATGGAGTTCACGTCGGTACGAGCTACGCGAAGAGCCGGCAGAATGCCGACGATTGCGCCGGTGAACAGCACCACGCTCAGCGTAAACAGAAAGACGCGCAGGTCCGGCTCGAAATTAAATTGAACTGGCAGGTCTGTGCCGAGATTCAGTGACCCGAGGAATCCGGCGGCCCACCAACCGAGCATCATTCCGGCGCTGCCGCCCAAGATGGACAGCATCAGACTCTCTGTCAGGTACTGACGAATCAGACGAGCGCGACCCGCGCCGACTGCGGCACGGATGGCCATCTCGCGCTGACGAACCGTCGCGCGAACCAGGAGCACGTTCGCGATGTTGAAACACGCGACGAGCAGAACGAGAGCGCCGAGCGCGGTGAATGCGAGCGAGACATTGGGAATTGTGTTGTCGGGATCGGGTTCGGGCCGCGCGAGTTTTTCGGGGAAGACGCGAATCGAGATGCCTTTGTCACTGTCCGGGTGTTGTTCCGCGATGCGGTTCGCGAGGACGCCGAATGCCGCGTTTGCTTTGCTCACGTCGACACCGGGACTCAATCTCGCCATCAGCGAAATGCTGCGCTGGTCTCGCTTGCTCCAAAATTCCTTCAGCGCGCTTTCTCCGTTGGTGCCGACCGTCGCGCCGATGGGCATGAAACCGTCCATGCTCAAGAACGCGTATGTGCCCAGGAAGCCCTTCGGCGAAACGCCGATGACCGTCATCGGACGATCGTCGACCTGGAGCGTTTTCCCGAGGATGTTGGGGTCGCGATTGAATCGCTTTTGCCAATAAGCGTAACTGAGCACGATCACCGGATCGGAGTTCGGCGTTTGCCCTTCGCTCGGCAGGATGAGGCGGCCGAGAGCCGGCCGAACGCCGAGGGCGGAGAAATAGTTGCCGGTCACGCGGCTCATCACGCAGTGGTCGCCGCGGTTATCGGCGACGACGCTGACCAGAGTCGTGCGATAGGCGAAGACTTCGGCGGTCGATGCGGACTCGGAGCGAATGTCTTGATAGTCGGGATACGAAAATGCCTGGAATCCATCGGTTCCCTGCTGCTTGAGGGCGAGCACGGTAATTTGCTCGGGATGCGGAACCGGAAGCGAGCGCAGCAGAAGGCCGTTGATGACGCTGAAGACGGTGGTGTTGACCGCCATGCCCAGACCGAGCGTCACGATCGCGATCAGTGCAAATCCGGGAGCGTTGCGCAGCGAACGGATCGCGTACTTCATGTCCTGCCAGAAGCTTTGCATCGTCTCTACCTCGTTTGATCGACAGCCCCGACAACTGGATTGCAACTGCCTGCCCTGAACGCGCCGCGATGAGCTCATGTAAGTCTCGCAGAATCAGAGCGCCGCAGAGGTTGCGATTGCGCCGGCTGGGATCGCTTGCCCGTAAATGGGAACCCGTGTCCGCTTTCGAACACCCAACTCTGCGCGCCCAAGTTGTGATTCTTTTCCTCTTCCTCCGGGAAGGAGTATTATCCAAGTGTTTTTGCGGTGGGATGGGTTTGTCTCTCCAGGAGCACGATCATCGGGAGGCGGCACATGGAAACCCAAAGAGCAATTTCTACGAACGACCGCGATCGCGTCGCATCCCTCCAGAAATACGCCATCCTCGACACCGAACCCGAGCAGGCGTTCGACGACCTGACGCTGCTCGCGTCATTCATCTGCAAAACGCCGATCGCATTGATTTCGCTGATCGACGAAGACCGCCAGTGGTTCAAGTCAAAAATTGGAATGAAGTCGTCGGAAACGCCGCGCGATATTGCGTTTTGCTCGGTCGCCATCCAGCAGCCGGACGTAATGGTCGTTCCGGATACGTTCAAGGATGAACGGTTCCGCAACAATCCCTTTGTCACTTCGGAGCCGAACATCCGGTTTTACGCAGGGGCTCCGTTGGTCAACGAAGACGGCTTCGCGCTCGGCACCTTGTGCGTGATCGATCGGAGTCCGCGCGACATCAGCCACGAGCAGACGGAAGCGTTGCGGGCGCTCAGTCGATTAGTTCTGGCGCAGTTGGAATTTCGGCGCAATCTACGCCTGTTGAAAGAAGTGCTCACCGAGCGGTCGAGTGACGAGCATGAGCGCGAGCGGGAAATTCTGAAGCTGCAGCAGCAGCTGACGCGCGTGCTTGGCTTGAATATTCAATGAGCGGGCAATAAAGCAGGCAGTCACTCCGCCTGCGGCGCGGCCACGGCCACATTCGCGCGGCGCGTTGCGACCATCGCAATCGCCAGGCTGCCCAGCATCAACAATGCTGCCAACCAATACGGCGCGCCGGGAAGATGAATTCCCCACTTGGGCGAAATCGCTACCGCAAATACTTCGGTGAACACGAGCGGCGCGATCATTCCTGCTACGCCGAACATACTCATCAAGGCGCCCTGCAGTTGGCCCTGTGCCGATTTGTCGACGCGGCGCGTCATCAGCGACTGCATCGCCGGACTGCCTAGGCCCCACAGCGACAGTAACGGAATGGCGATCAGAGAGATTGCCGTGTTCGGCGCCACGGCCAACACCGTGAAACCTGCGAGCCCACAAATCCAACCCGTGTACAGCGTTTTCACTTCGCCGAGTTTCTTGATCGCCAGTGAAATGAGGAATGCCGACACAATCGTCGAGCCGACTCCTACTCCGGTGAACGCGTAGCCCGTGAGTTGCGGAGTCCAGTGATAGCGATAGTCGGTGTAGAGCACGAACATGCTCGGCAATGACTCGTGGGCGTTGTAGTAGAGAAACATTGCGACGGAGAGTGCCGCCAATTCCGGATGCGACCGTAACAGCTTCAACGCGCCAAGCGGATTCGCACGCTTCACGCTGAACGGTGATCGTCGTTCTTTGGGCAGCGACTCCGGCAAAACAAATAGGCCGTACAGAGCATTCGCCAGGCTCAAAATCGCCGAAGCCCAAAACGGATATCGCAGGCCGTAGCCGCCGAGAAATCCTCCGACCGCCGGTCCGATGATGAATCCAAGTCCGAATGCCGCACCCAACATTCCAAATTTAGCTGCGCGTTGCTCTTCGGGCGTCACGTCGGCGATATACGCGTTCGCAGTGGGGATGCTTGCCGCGGTGATTCCGGAAATGACGCGACCGACGAACAGCCAACTCAGCGTCGGCGCCATGGCCATCAGCACGTAGTCGAGGCCCAACCCGAAATTCGAAAGCAGCACCACCGGCCGGCGTCCGAAGCGATCTGAAAGCGCGCCCATCACCGGCGCGAAAACAAATTGCATTGCGGCCCAGACGAATGCGAACACGCCGGTCTGCGTGGCCGCCATCGCCATGTCGCCGTGTTCGAATCGCACGATCAATCGCGGCAGCACCGGAATAATGATTCCGAGCGCCACCATGTCGAGCGCGACCGTTACGAAGATGAAGGCGAACGCCGCCCGCCCGTGCGCTTTTCCTCCTGGCGGCAGAATTGGCGCCACTGGCACCGGCGGCGTTTCGGATACAGGCCCGACTTCATTGGACATCGACTACCTCCGGCATCGGGGTGGGTCTCCGACGCGGTCTCATTGTGTCGGATAGGTGGTGCCACCGTATTGTAAAAATTTGACGCAGGCCAGAGAAATACCCAGTTGGCCTTATCTGCCGAAGGACGAGAACAATCCAATCGAGGCCGCGAGCATCACTGCGGTCGCGACCCAACCCATCACGCGCATGTAGGGCGGGAGCGTAAACTTGCCCATCACCTTACGGTTCACGGCCATTCGCATTGTGACGACCATCAGGGGCACGGAAACCACGCCGTTGATCACTGCCGACCAGAACAACGCGCGGATCGGGTTGAGACCGATGAAGTTCAACGTCAATCCCACAAGCGTCGCGACCGCCAACACGCCGTAAAATTGCTTTGCTCGGGCCGGTCGCATTTCGAGGCTCGCACGCCAGTGAAACGTTTCCGCAACACCGTAGGCGGCCGATCCGGCGAGCACAGGGACCGCAAGCAAGCCCGTTCCGATAATTCCGACCGCGAATAGTCCGAACGCGAATCGCCCAGCCAAGGGTTCGAGCGCCTTTGCTGCCTGCGCGGATGTTTCTACGTCATGAATCCCCGCCGCATGCAGAGTCGCGGCCGTCGTTAAGATAATAAAAAGCGCGACCGCGTTCGAAAGGCCCATCCCGGCGTAGGTATCGACGCGGATCCGCGCGAATTGTTCCTCCGCTTCCCAAGGAGCGCGTTTCAGCGCGTGTTCCTGACGATTGTTGCGGACGTCTTCGGCTTCCTCGGATGCCTGCCAGAAAAACAAATACGGACTGATCGTCGTTCCCAACACCGCCGTCAGAGTGGTGAAATATTTTGCGTTGAACGAGATGGATGGCAGGAAAGTCGATCGCAGCGCGGCGCGCCAGTCCACATGCGCCACGAAGGCGGTCGCAACGTAGGCGAAGAGCGCGAACGTCAACCACTTCAGGTATTTCACATACGTCGTGTACGGGATGTAGATCTGCAGAACCAACGAGAGCGCGGCAAACCCGACGACGTACGGCAACAGCGACCCGCCAAAGAGCAATTGACCAGCTGCGCCCATGGCTCCGAGATCTGCGCCAAGATTGAAGATATTCGCGAGGCAAAGCAGCGACACAATTCCGAACAGGAGCGGCCTCGGATAGTGATTTCGGATGTTGGCGGCGATGCCGACGCCCGTGACGCGTCCGATGCGCGCGCAGATTTCCTGAATCACAATCATCAGCGGGTAGGAGAACAGCATCAGCCACGTCATGCCGTAGCCGAACTGTGCTCCGGTTTGCGAATACGTCGCAATGCCGCTGGGATCGTCGTCGGAAGCACCTGTGATCAAGCCGGGGCCAAGTTTTTGGAGGAAGGTCTTGTTCTTATGAGAGTCAGGCGCGGGCGCGCCAATTGTTCCACGCTGCGAAGGCCGTGAGCGGTCGTTGTTCGCGGGCACTGCTGGCAATTTACCGGGAAATCGCCACGCATGCTATGCAAATGAAGACAGGGGTTATTTCTTCAGAAAGTCGGCGACGGCTGGCGTCAGTTTCGCATTCTCGCAGCCGGGCGCGAGATGGCCGCAGTCGGACTCGAGTTCAAACACTGGCGCATGCAGCAGGGCCGCAAAGTCGCGCGCTGGTTGAGGCGTCACCGTGTGATCCTGCTTCGATACCACAACGAAAACGTTCGCCTTCACCGTGCCCGCGGCTTTTTCCATCGACCCGCCGAATACACCCGAGACGTCGAGCGCCATCATCGCTTCGCTCTGACGGATCGTGTCGTTCGCGTCCTCTGCCTTGTCGGTTTCTGCTTTCTTCAACGCCGCGAACGCTTGCTCGCGCGTGTGCGTGCGGTTGTATTCCGCCGGAGTCTGCAAGACCAACTCGCCGATTTCGAAATGTACGAGCTTCGCGGGATTTTCGGTGTAGTCGCCGTGATTCCATCCGGCGCTGTCTTTGATCGAGTCGATATTGATCCGCCACATCACAACGTCATATGCGGCGACGTGCGGCGACCCGACGATGGGAATGGCCTTGTCCATGAAGTCGGGGTACGAGACGATCCACTGAAACGTCTGCATGCCCCCCATCGAAATGCCCATCACGGCTTTGGCGTGCGTGATCCCGAGCGTTTTGGTGAGCAGTTCGTGTTCGGTGTTGACCATGTCTCGCACCGTAATCATCGGAAACTTCATGTGTGGCTGCGCGGTGCTGTTCGAAGGCGAAGATGAGACGCCGTTCGCCAGCGCGTCGATCAGGACGACGTAGTAGTCGGCGTCGTTGATGAGCTTGCCGGCGCCGACGTTGTCTTGCAGTTGTTCCGTCGTTCCGCCCGCCCAGGTGGGAAGCACCACAATGTTTGATTTATCGGCGTTCATCTTGCCAAAGGTTCGGTAGCCGATCCGGCAATTGCGCAGCACTTCGCCGCTGACGAGTTTGAAATCGCCGAGGTCGGCGAATTTTTGTTCCTGCCCGTTTGCTGCCGTCGTCAAGCACAGCAAGGCCGATAACAACATGAAACCGCATCGTAGGTTTTTCATAATTGTCGCGAAGGCGACTAGACGTCGCAGAGATCGACAGCTTGGCGCAAAGAGATGAGCGGGTCGCGATCTTTCGAAGGCACGAACTCATGCGCGACGTATCCCTTGTATGTCGTTGCCGCAATTCCGCGCATCACGCCGTCCCACTGTACTTCCTGGGTGCCGTCGAGTTCATGGCGTCCGGGAACGCCGCCCGTGTGGAAGTGGCCGATCAAATCGATATTTTTCTGGATCGTGGCCACGAGATCGCCTTCCATGATTTGCATGTGGTAAATGTCGTACAAAGCTTTGACGCGAGGCGAGTTGACCGCCGTCAACACTTCAAAGCACCAGGCGGAGTGGTCGCACATGTAGTCGTGGTGATCGACTTTGCTGTTCAG
>DASXPD010000016.1:0-16865 GCA_036493835.1 Candidatus Acidiferrum sp.
GCTCCGTCGTAGCTGTAAGGCTCTTCCAGCAGAACGGCGACGTCCGCACGAGCACTAGCTGCCCCCAGAAACGGGAGCGCCAGCAGGCAAACGACGGATATGCGAATGGCCCTCATACGATAACGTTAAGCACCCGTTTTAACCGCTGCAACTTAGAACCCTTCGTCCAGGCGCGAAGTTGCAACCTGACCTTAAGTACAAGAAAACAAATGGCAAAGTACCAAGTTTAAGGGAGAAAAAAGGGCGATAATTGGTCAGTTTCGAAGCGTGTCGTAGGGGCGATTTGGGTCTAAGTGATCCGGGCAAATGTGTAAATTCTTCCAAATTAGGAAAGGCCCGACCGCCGGATCTTTCTGGCAGTAATAGTACCTGTGTACATTATTTGGTGCGTCTTTTACGCCAACTTTGCTATTGCATATATGTCGTCTCACAAGCATAAATGGCTGGAACACGATAGCGTTGCTTCCGCGGGCAGCAACGGGACAGCGGCCAGGGTCCCGCACTATTCGGTTGAGGTGTGTGGATTTGCGATTAGCGGTTCGGAGCCAGTCGGTATTTCACGAATGCCCTCAATGTAGGAGCCGCTCCGTCTGGAAAGCGGATCCCTACGGCAGCCTCGAACAGATCCTCCATAACTATTTGAAGCTCTCTCCTTACCGCTGCGCCCGCTGTGATTGCCGTTTCCTCGATACCAAGATCTCTTCGGGCGACGCGCCCTTGCCTCTGGTAACTCGCGCGATCGATCGGTTCCGCGGCTGGGTCCAGCGCACGCCATACGACACCAGTACGGTGCTCACGCTGAACGCCATCCTCGGCTCCGGCTCCGTCAGGCCCGAGCGGCGCTTCCCTTCGATTGTTGCCGAGCCCTCGCAAGTCTCCGCCGGACATGCCCAGAGCGACCGCGCGTTGAATTGACCACCAGCCGCAATACCCTGACGCTAACCCTCTTGTCTTCACGAATCTCGCTTCCTGAAATCCGGTCGATTTTGCCCCTGCGTGTTACAATCCCGCAGAAATAACGATGCCCGACACAGTTCCAAATCTGGCCGAAACCGTCCTCGAGGTCGTTTCTCCCGACGGCGCGCGGCGTTACGTTCGCGTCACACAGATGCCGTTTCTAATCGGCCGTGGCGCCGAAACCGGCAATCACCTTCAGCTCGCCGATCGCCGCATATCGCGCAACTGCGCTGCAATCGTTACCGAGGCCAACAAGTACTACATCGAAGATCGCGGCCAGCGTCGTGGCCTTTTCGTGAACGGCGAAAAAACCGAGAGCCGCGAATTGCAGGACGGCGACTCAATCACTTTCGGTCTCGATGATTCCTACGAGATCATCTATCGCTCGGCTACGAACGCCAGCACCGATTCCCTGCCGCATCTCCTGACGCGCATCGAACACATCACCAGTTCGGAGCAGACCGGCGGCGGTCTTCGCAAACTCAATCTTTTGTTGGAAGCAACGACACTCCTTCATTCGCAATTGCCGCTCGACACCGTACTTGGTCACATGCTCGATCACGCCGTTTCGGTCACCGATGCGGATCGCGGTCTGTTGCTCGAATCCGACGAAAACGACGCGCTAAAAGTTCGCCTCGCGCGGCGTTCCGGCGGTCTTCGCCTGCCGCCGGAGAGTTTGACGCCGAGCCAAACCGCAATTCAGCTCGCCCTGCGCCGGCAATCCGCTGTGATCACGGAAGATCTCGCTCAAGCTGACATGGATTTGCAGGCCGCGCAAAGTATCGTCGCGCAGCGCCTGCGCGCCGTCGTCGTCATTCCGCTCTACGCGATGTCGCGCGCCAACACCGATCAGTCGATGATCAACATCAAGCGCGGCGATTTTCTCGGCGTCCTGTATCTCGACTCTCGCCGCCCAGCCGCGTTCTCAAAGCTCGACCGCCAAATTCTCGACGCCCTCGCCGGCGATGCCGCGAGCATTCTCGACAACGCCCGCCTCGTCGAACGCGAACGCGAACGCCAGCGCATGGAACAGGAAATTGGCATCGCGCGCGACATTCAGCAAGCGCTGCTGCCCAAAAATTTCCGCGATTATCCGCATCTCGCCGTCAGCGGCGTCAACTTCCCATGCCTCGCGGTCGGCGGAGATTACTTCGACGTCTTCTCGCTCGGCGACAATCGCACGGCGTTCCTTCTCGCCGACGTTTCCGGCAAAGGGCTCGGCGCCGCACTCTGCACCAACTTGTTGCAAGGCGCGCTATCCGCCATGACTCTTGGCACCGACCCGGCGCGCGTCTTCAATCACGTCAATCGATTTCTCTGCGACCACGCCGAGATTGGTCGCTACGCCACGATGTTTTTCGGCATCCTCGACGATCAGGGCCACCTCGAATACATCAACGCCGGCCATCCATCGCCATTTTTAATCCGCAACGGTAACGCCGAAGACGTTTTCACCGAGGGCTCATATCCGGTCGGTCTCGTTCCCGAAGCCGAATACACCACCGTCTGCCTCAGGCTCGAACCCGCCGACACGCTCGTTCTCTTCAGCGATGGCGTCACCGAAGCGATGGATCCCGCCGAGCAACTCTTCGGCGTCCCCCGGCTCAAGGAAGTTCTCACCGGCGTCGCAATGCAAACGCCGCTCGACGAAGTGCAGCACAAGGTTCTCGACGCCGTCGAAAACTTCGCGCACGGAGCCAGCCAGGCTGACGATCTCACGCTCCTGCTCGTTCGCTATCGCGGTGTAAATATCGTCAGCGACACCGATACGCCTCCAATTCAGGCCTCCTCCTCTGCGAGTTCCGCCAGCGCCGTCTGACCGCGCTGTACCATAGGTCTTCCCCGCACCTGTCACACAAACCAGCTTGATTTGGCCCGGCACGCTCGTATATAAACTAGTCCATTATTTCGGAAGTACTGCTGTGGCCATCGTCCTCGGCATCCCAACCGTCGACCGGCACAAAAATTTCGAGATGATGGATACCGTCTAGGTCTACTCACCCGAACAATGGAACCTGCGGACAACAATCGTAATTCACCCTTGCGGGAGCGCGACTCCAACAGCAAGCGAGAGCAACTCGTTCGCAATACCTGGTTCGAGTCCAGCTTCCGGGATATGAAGGTGGGCTTTCGCTCATTGCGCAAAAGTCCAGGTTTTGCGATTACTGCCATCCTGACCTTGGCCCTCGGAATCGGCGTCAACGCCTCCATCTTTCAATTGATGGACGCCGTACGCCTGCGCAGTCTGCCTGTCACCGATCCTGGCCGTCTTGCGAGCGTCGAAGTGCAAGGCGGAGTGAATAGTTTCATCCCCGTTCGCGCTTCCGATCTTTCCTATCCGTTGTGGGATCAGGTTCGTGAGCGTCAGGAAGGCTTCTCCAGCGTTTTCGCATGGCGTACGAACCGTGTCCGTATCGGCCAGGGCGTCGACGAACGAAAAGCCGTAGCGCTATGGCTGACCGGCGAAGCGTTTAACACTCTCGGAATCTTTCCGGCGAAAGGACGCTTTTTTTCTCCAGAAGAGGACAAACCCGGCTGCGGGATGCCAGGTGCAGTAATCAGCTACGCTTTTTGGCAGAGTCAGTTTGGCGGACAAGACTCGGCAATCGGGTCAAACATCCTTATAGAACGCAAACCAACTCGAGTCCTTGGAGTTACGCCGCCGCGATTTTTCGGCCTCGAAGTCGGACATACTTTCGATTTCGCTCTTCCTCTGTGTTCGACGTCGTCCTACCACGAGGATCTTCCCTACTTCACACGCCCCGACTACTTTTTCCTCACCGTGATGGGCAGATTAAAATTCGATTGGACGCTCGCTCGGGCATCGGCGCAACTCCAATCGATCAGCCCTGGGATTATCGCCGCAACCGTTCCGACCGGTTACAGCAACTCCGCTATCGAAACGTACCGGCGGTATCAGCTCGCCGCGTATCCAGCCGGACATGGAGTGAGTGCGCTCGAAAGCTACGACTCATCTCTGTGGTTGCTCTTCGGTATTACGACGCTTGTTTTGCTTATCGCGTGTGCGAATCTCGCAAACTTGATGTTGGTTCGCGGCAATTCACGGCAACGAGAGATCGCGGTCCGTCTTGCGCTTGGCGCCTCCCGATGGCGCCTGATCCGCCAGTCGCTCGCGGAAGGATTGATCCTCGCCCTGGCGGGGGCGATCCTCGGCATGCTGCTCGCTGCTGCCTTCAGCCGCGCGATCGTGTGGTTCATCAGCTCGACGCGCGATGCCGTCGCACTCGATCTCGGCCTCGACTGGCGCGTTTTCGCTTTCACCACCGCGCTTGCGGTTATTACCTGCGCGCTCTTCGATCTGTGGCCCGCAGTCCGCTCCTCTCAAACGAATCCAGGCATCGCGCTAAAAAGCGGAAGTCGCGGAACGACACAAGGCCGCGACCGATTTTCGTTTCAGCAAACGTTGGTCGTCGCCCAGATCGCCGTATCAATGGTGCTTTTGGTTGGAGCTTTGCTCTTCGTCCGCAGCTTCCGAAATCTCATCACCTACAATCCGGGATTTCGGGAAGACGGCATCGTCCTCGGATACTTCAACCTGAGCCATCGGAAATTGACTGATCTCGAATCTTACGACCGCGCCGTGCGCGACCTTCTCGCCCAAATTCGCGCAAACCCCGGCGTCGATTCCGCTGCAACCACCACTCACGTTCCACTCAATGGCAGCAACTGGCAACTCGTTATCCGCGGCGCCCAATCCGAAGGCACCTCCAAGTTCACTTGGATCAGCCCCTCGTACTTCGAGACCATGGACATTCCTCTGCTCGCGGGAAGACTTTTCTCCGACGAACTCGATACTCGCTCCTCGCCGCACGTTATGATCGTCAACGAAGTCTTCGCCCACACCTTTTTCGGCCACGACAATCCCGTCGGCAAAGCCGTCCGCACCATTGAGGAACCCGGATATCCAGGCATCGAATTTCAAATCGTCGGCGTCGTCAAAGACACAAAGTATGGAAGCTTGCGCGACCCGATCCCACCCGAGAGCTACGCCCCGAACACGCAATTTCCTCCTGGGCAAAAGGCCGCCTTCGTTTTCATCCATACTTCAATGCCGCCTGATCGCGTCATCCCTATCCTGCGAGCAAGCGTGCAGCAGATGGATCCTGAGATGGATCATGAGCTCTTCGTTTATCAGAGCACTGTCGAAGACACCCTGAGTCAGGAGCGCATGATGGCGCTTCTTTCTGGCTCATTCGGCGGTTTGGCCGCACTCCTAACGATGGTTGGACTTTACGGCGTGATCTCATATATCACGACAATGAGACGCAATGAAATCGGCATTCGAATGGCTCTCGGCGCGGACCGCGGCAACGTGCTCGGCCTGATTTCCCGCCAGACCTTGCGAATGCTCGGCGCTGGTGTCCTGCTCGGCATCCTGATCTCGCTCGCTGCGACACGCGGAGCGAGCTCTTTACTTTTCGGGCTGCACCCCAACGATCCGCTTTCGATCATCTATGCGACCGCGCTCCTCGTCGTCGTCGCTCTGCTTGCCGGATACCTCCCCGCTCGCCGTGCCTCGCTCATCAACCCGAGCAGCGCTCTCCGCGACGAATAGTTCGTCCCGCGTTCCCACCAGTTTTCGGCACACCCGGTAACCACCCGATGCCCGCCGCCTCTCTCTTCGTGTAAACTTCGCCGTAACTCGTCCCAGTTCGACGACCACATGCCATCCGACGAAACAAACAATCCCGGTCCCCCTCCTGATTCGCCAGCCGCCCCGCCGCCGGCAACTCCATCGCAACAAAATCCCGTCCACATCAATCCGTGGATCATCGCCATCGCCGTGATGCTCTCCACATTCATGGAAGTTCTCGACACCACCGTCGTCAACGTCTCCCTCCCTCATATCGCCGGCAGCCTCTCCGCCACCGTCGACGAAGCCACATGGACGCTCACCTCCTACCTCGTCGCCAACGCCATCATCCTTCCGCTCACCGGCTGGCTCTCCAATTTCTTCGGCCGCAAACGCATGCTCATGATGTCCGTCACCGGATTCACGATCGCCTCTTTCATGTGCGGACTCGCGCCGAGCCTTCCCTTCCTCATCGTCTGTCGCGTGATCCAAGGCGCGTGCGGCGGCGGCCTTCAGCCGATTTCGCAAGCCGTCCTCCTCGAATCTTTCCCGCCGCAAGATCGCGGCAAAGCCATGGGCTTCTGGGGACTCGGCATCGTCGTCGCGCCGCTGCTCGGGCCCGTGCTCGGTGGCTATCTCACCGACAGCTACAGTTGGCGCTGGGTCTTCTACATCAACGTTCCCATCGGCGTCGTGTCGATCATCA
The DNA here is from genome assembly GCA_036493835.1 of Candidatus Acidiferrum sp. Taxonomy (GTDB): domain Bacteria; phylum Acidobacteriota; class Terriglobia; order Acidiferrales; family UBA7541; genus Acidiferrum. Next base: position 6,258 of record DASXPD010000016.1, read on the forward strand.
TGACGCGCCTTTACGTCTTCGATCCCGCCTACATCAAGCGTGCCTCATCGAAAATCGACTACTGGGGCATCGGCATGCTCGCCGTCGGCATCGGCTTGCTGCAAGTCGTCCTCGACAAAGGTCAGGAAAAAGATTGGTTCGCCACGATGTGGATCACCGTCGTCGCTGTCGCTGCAGTCGTCGCGCTGGTCGCCTTCATGTTCCGCGAGCTCATGATCGACCACCCCGTCGTCCAGCTCCGCGTCTTCAAAGATCGCACCTACTCCACGGGTGTCTTCCTGATGTCGATGCTCGGCGTCGGCCTCTACGGCACCACTGTTCTCATCCCGCTGATTTTGCAAACGCTCCTCGGCTATCCCGCCTTGCGCGCCGGCATCGCCATGGCTCCGCGCGGACTCGGCTCCTTCATCGCCATGCCCATCGTCGGTCTCATCATGACGAAATTCGATCCGCGCAAAATGCTGGGGCTCGGTCTTTTCATCTGCGCGCTCACTCTCTTCCAGTTCTCCGCGCTCAACCGCAGCGCCGGCTACTGGGACTTTTTCTGGCCGCAACTCGAAATGGGCCTCTCGCTCGGCCTCGTCTTCGTCCCGCTCACCACCATCACGATGTCCAATATCCCCAAAGAAACGATGGGCAACGCCACCAGCCTCTTCAATCTCGTCCGCAATCTCGGCGGCAGCATCGGCATCTCCGCCGTCAACACCATGGAGATCCGCCTCCAACAAACAAACACCAACGTCCTCGGCGCACACGTCAACCCCTTCAGCGCCAGCGCGCGCTATATGATGAACATGATGGAACATGCGATGGTCAGCAGAGGCGGCGACCCCGTTGCGGCCGCCCATCAGGCGCGTGCAATGATCTTCGGCCTCGTCGAGCGGGAAGCCGCAATGATTTCCTACAACACAATCTTCAAATCGCTAGGCGTCATGTTCGTATGTCTGCTCCCCTTCATCCTCTTAATGCGCCGCCCCTCCTCCAAAGCCCCCGCCGTCGCTGCCCACTGACGCCCGCCTGAATCTGAGAAAAATTAGACTCCGCGTATCCTGAAGCAACCACTTAGCCCACTCGGAGACGCGACTTGCGTGCTTCGAACTCTTCATTGTCTCTTCAACGTGCCGATCGCCTGTTCGTTCGGTCCGTTGATCTGCAGAGTCAATTCCGTCGCCGCCGGATTCGAGTGCCCCATGCCGGCTAACAACGAGTTTCCATTGACGTTGGCCGCGTTCGCTCCAAAGAAAACCGACGCTCCCGTAAAAACTGCCGCCGAGTCTCCAGTCGCGCCCACAAATGACGTAGTCACACCTTTCTCGACGAATGCGCCCGCAATACTCACCGATTTGTCCACGTTCTGCGTAAACGTGATTGTCATGATGTCGGAACCTTGCGTATTGCTGGTCAGAGTGCCAGTGAACGTGCCTTTCAGTGGCTCAACCGTGTATCCCGTAAGTGTCCCTTGGATCTTTGAGAAACTGTCGCAATTCTGGCCGGAATATTTTCCATCGGAGATGGATTTCCCATCGGCACTCAATTGTCCCGAGAACGACGCGAAGTCTCCGGTCGGTGTGTCGAACTGCCCTTCGATTTTCGACTTGTCGATCTTTCCGTTGAGCGTGTACGTCTGACAGGCAACCGGGCCCGTGTTTTGAGTCAAACTGATTTGCGACGGCTGAAAGATCGCGACATTGTTGACGTCGAAAGTTGCATTGGAGGTCGGCACGTTCGTCCCGAAGTACATCGTGGTTCCGCCATTTTCCGGCGTGACTACGTACTCCCATTGCCCACCCTGCATGGTCACGTTTTCAGCTGTGGAACTCGAACTGGCAGCTGCAGATCCGCACCCCGCTGCAACAACGGCAAGGCACACCACGAGCATTAGATTTTTCACTGGGCTTCCTCCGTTAGCTTGACCAGGCGTAACGCACTAGTTGACTGTCGTCAGCGTTAACTTCGCCTGCCCGCAATCGGATGCGGGCATTTTTGAGAGGGATGCCTCGGAGATATACAACGACCCACGAACACAATTACTTGCGAGGAATTCTGGCGGGGAGATTTTCGTTAAAAATCGGCAATCACTGTCCTTCTGGATTTATCTCCCTCTCGCATCCACCCCGCGCAAAACCAAACACGTCGAACTCGCCTTCGCAATCGCCCGCCCATTCTCATCCGAAATCTCGCACTCTACATATCCAACCGTCTTCCCGCGCCGCACGACTTTGCCTTCCGCGCGCAATTGCGCCTTCCACACTGGCCGAAAAAAATTAATCTTCAGCTCTACCGTCGTAAACGATTCGCTCGCCGCCAGCGTCGACGTAAACGCAATCCCCATCGCCGTGTCCGCGATATCACACAAAATTCCGCCATGCAGCGTCCCCATCGGATTCGTATGCTGCTGCCCAGCCTCCAGCGTCACCACCGCCCGCCCGTCTCCCGCCTCCGCCAATTCGAATCCAATCAATTTCGCCACCGGCATCGAGTTCCGCCCCACCGCGATCATCGGATGCTCGCTCGCCGCCTGCCCCTTCGTCTCCTCGGCCACGCTTCCTCCTCTTCATCCCGACGCAAAAGCCTACACCATCGCCGCACATCCGATGCGCTCACCGCCAAACGCCAAAAATTCCCAACCCGCCCCCAACCCGCTATAATTTCCCCGCATTCATCCCCAAGGAGCCACAACTTGTCCGACGTGCCCCAGCCTCCGTCGAATCCGTCCCAACCCAAGCCCGCCTTCCGCGTCACCACTTACCGCGTCGAAGGCGCCGTCGTCGTCGAATGCCACGGCAAACTCACTTCCGAGCACGCCCCTCATCTCCGCACCGAAGTCCGCAACCTCCTCGCCGACGAAAAGCGCATCGTCATCGACATGAAGCAAGTCCATCACATGGACTCCTCCGGCCTCGGCGCGCTCGCCACTCTCTACGTCTCCTGCCGCACTCGCGGCTGCAAACTCGAACTCATCAATCTCAACCAAGCCACGCGCTCGCTCCTCAGCATGACCAATCTCCTCTCCCTCTTCGAAGACGCCGGCCGCTACGGCGGCAAACTCCCATAGACTGGGGTCCATCCATGAAAAAATCGCCAGCCAAGTCCAACACCCTCACCGTCGCCAAATATTTCTCCGCCCTCCCCGAGCCCGCCAAATCCACGCTCCAAACAGTCCGCGCCGCCATCCTCTCCGCCTGCCCCAAAGGCACCATCGAAACCATCAGCTACGGCATCCCCACCTTCAAACACAACGGCGGTATCGTCGCCATCGCCGCCTTCAAAGATCATTGCAGCCTCTTCCCCATGAGCTATTTCGTAATCGAAAAATTCATCGCCGAACTCGCCAAGTTCGAAGTCTCCAAAGGCACCGTCCGCTTCCCCGCCGACAAACCCCTCCCCGCCACACTCCTAAAAAAAATGGTAAAAGCCCGCCTCGCCCAAATGGCCGAAAAAGAAAAATCCAAATCTGTCCGCTAGCAAACTTTCAAAATCTCCGCTGGAACAAATTCCCCTTCCCCGGCGTCTGTACGACATATCCGAGTCCGCCCGCATCTGAGCCAAACGAGGGGGTTCTCCATGTCCGCGACCCACGATCTCCGTTACGCCCTTCGCCTCCTAACCCGCTCCCGCCTCTCCACTGCCCTCGCCATCCTCTCCCTCGCTCTCGGCATCGGCGCCACAACCGCCATCTTCAGCGTCGTCTACGCCGTCCTCGTCGATCCCTACCCCTACACTGCCGCAGACCGCATCGGCGGTTTCCACCTCTTCGACAAAAAGAATCAGGAGCACTACGTCGGCTACACGCTGTCCGAATACATCGAGATCAAATCCGCCGCCAAGAGCATCGAGTCCGCAATCGTCACCGGACGTCACAACGTCACCCTCACCGAACACGGCCTCCCCGAAGCGGTAGTCCAGGAAGTTGCTTCGCCCAACGCCTTCGAATTCTTCGGCGTCCCGCCCCTCTTCGGCCGCACCTTCTCCACAAAAGACACAGGCGACGAGTCCAAAGTCGAAAACGTCGCCGTACTCAGCTACCTCTTCTGGCAGCGCCACTTTCTCAGTCGCCGCGACATCCTCGGCCAATCCGTCCGCCTCAACGACAACTTCTACACCATCATTGGCGTATTACCCCCGCGCTTCACCTGGGAGGAAGCCGACATCTACACGCCTCTCGCCATTCACCCCGCCAAGGACGAGCGCTACAACGTGGTCTACCGCGCCAAACTCGGCATTCCCAAAGAGCAGCTCAATTCCGAATTCCAGTCCTTCCACGAAAAGTTCGCCAAATCCGCGCCAAGCTTCGCGTTCCCCGATCCGCCATTTCGTACCCGGTTCGAATCCGTCAACGAAAGCATCCTCGGAAAATTTGCCAACACGCTGATGGCGCTGCTCGGCGCCGTCGTTTTTCTGCTCTTGATCGCATGCGCCAACGTTGCGAACCTCTTGCTCGCCCGCGCCAGCGCTCGCCGCGGCGAAATCGCCGTTCGCGCCGCCCTCGGAGCCGGCGGCAGACGCATCGCCCAGCAATTGCTCACCGAAAGCACGCTTCTTTCCCTCACCGGCGGCGCCCTCGGAGTCCTCGTCGCCTACGCCGGCGTCAAAGCCGTCGTCGCACTCCTGCCCCAATATTCCATTCCCGCCGAAGCCGTAATCGCCATCAACATTCCCGTCCTCTGCTTCGCGGTCGTCGTCTCCGTCCTCACCGGAATTCTTTTCGGCATGGCCCCCGCCTTCCAGCTCGCCCGTCAAAACCAATCCGCATTTCTCAAAGACGCCGGCCGCAGCTCCGGCGCAGGCTCGGCCACCAACCGTTTGCGCAACGTCCTCATCGTCGCTGAAGTCGCGTTGTCTCTCGTCTTGCTCACCGGCGCCGCGCTCGCCGCCTCGGGATTGATTTCGCTCTCGCGCCAGAAACTCGGCTACGACCCCAACGGCGTCCTCACCGTTTTCGTCCCCGCTCCCGCCGACCGCTATCCGCAATGGAGCCAGCGCCGCACCTTCTTCGGTGACATCAACGACCGCCTCGTCAAAATCCCCACCGTCCTCTCCGTCGCCTCCGGCGTCACCGGCGTCCCCCCTTACACCGGAGCCAATCTGAAAATCGATATGCCCGGCCTGAAAGAACCCGCGCGCGTCCGCGTCAATCTCGTCAGCGAAAATTATCTCACCGCCATGCGCATCCCTTTGCAAAAGGGCCGCTTCCTCGACGGCGACGACATCTTTCGTCCCAATGCAGCCGCCGTAGTCTCCGAAGACTTCGTCAAAACCTATTTCACCAATAACGAAGATCCCATCGGCCGCCACATCAGCATCGACGTCCCACTCGAAGGCCTGCCGCCCGGCTTCGTAAAACCTCCGACGCCTCCGGCTTCCTACGAAATCGTCGGAGTCGCCGCCCCCGCTCGCAACGCCGGCCTGCACGACAACCCTCAGCCTATGGTGTACGTGCCGTTTACAGAATTGCTCCCCGACGGAATGATGTTCGCCATCCGCACCACCAACCCAAATCCCGCCACAATCACCAACGAAGTGCGCGCCGCCGTCAGCGCCGTCGATCCCACGCAACCTCTCGGCTTCGTATACCCGCTGGACTACTACCTCGGCCGGGATAAAGCCTATCCACGATTCGCCACCTTCCTCTTCGGCGTTTTCGGAGTCCTCGGCCTCGCCCTCGCCAGCATCGGCATCTTCGGCGTCGTCGCCTACAGCGTCTCGCGGCGAACCCGCGAGTTCGGAATCCGCATGGCCCTCGGCGCCACTTCCGGCAACGTTCTGCGCCTCGTCGTCTCCGCCATGGCCCGCGTCCTGATCATCGGCTTCGTCCTAGGCACAATCCTCAGCTTCGTCTCCACCCGCCTCCTAGCCAACAAACTCCAAGGCCTCGGCGACTCCAACCCCGCCGTAATCGCCATCGTCATCGCCGTCTTAGCCATCGCCGCCCTAACCGCCTGCATCCTCCCCGCCCGCTCCGCCACCCAAATCCACCCCTCCGAAGCCCTCCGCCACGAATGACACCGAGTTGGACCGTGATCCGTTAAATCGCTATTTGAACACTCGTCCGGTTACGGCGTTTCTCGGGATTTTCCCGACGCCGATCTAGAACGTAATGCAGCAATCGAGTTAGGAACTAGGAACAGTGAAGGCGTTCCCAACGAATCGAGCATTCGCGCACGGAATTGCTCACGCAATCTGCTGGCTGATCATCGGGACCGCGCCAGCCTCGCGCATCGATTGGACGTCCCTGATGGGCGGTTGGCCGAAGAATCGGCTGTATTCGCGGCTGAATTGCGTAGGACTTTCGTAACCAACCTCAAACGCAGCGCTGGCCGCGTCGGTGCCGCTGTTAAGCATCAGACTACGCGCGGCCTGAAGCCGAAGCTGCTTCTGATATTGGAGCGGACTCATCGCCGTTAGCATTCGGAAGTGATGATGCAGCGTAGAAACTCCCATGCTCGCGACCTGAGCCAAGTCCTCGACTCGCAATGGCTTTGCATAATTCGCGGTGATCCATGCGACAGCCTTGGCAGTGCGATGGCTTTGATCACCAAGCGTTGCAATGGCACGCAACCGAGCGCCTGCGGGACTGCGTAGAACCCTATAGATAATTTCGCGTAGTATTAGCCCACCCAAGAACGGAATGTCCTGCGGACAACTGAGCAGGTCTACCATGCGACAGCACGCGCTGAAGAACTCTGGTGTAGTCTCGCCAGTTGCCATCGCAGGGGTGCCTGCCTGAATTTCGGCAACGTGAATCTCTTCGCGGCCAACCATTTCTCTTACGATTGACATCTCCAGCTTGATTGTCAGAGCAAGGCAGGGGGTCTCTTTCGTCGCTTCGACCACGCGGGCCACAGTGGGAAGATCGACAGCGGTGAGCAAAAAACGCGATGCGTCATAAACGAAACTATTCCGTCCAAGATTTACCTGTTTGCGTCCTTGGGCGATCACGATGACGCCGGGGTGATACGTGGTCCTGCACGGCAGGGTAGGAGCCGTTCGCCGATGGAGCGACACTCCGGGAATGTCCGTTGCCTTATCCTCTGCGTTTCCCAAGAACTCCGTCATCTTTCGCGCGAGTTCGATTCGCAGGGCTTGTGCCGAATGGGAGCCGGAAGCTGCAATTTCACTGCGTTTCTTCATGCGAAGGTCCCCTATGAGGATTTCACAATAGTCCTAATCGAGAACCGACACCAACGTTTTCCGCGTCGCTTAAGAGGAATAGGCAATAAGTAGGCAGGATCGGGCTACCGCGCGGACTCGATATTCTCCTAACGTCGAACGTGACAAGTCCACTAGACAGGGAGAGGTCACATGAAATACGCCATCATCGGTCTATTCCTACTCACCATGACTCTGCAATCGTCTTACGCGCAGCAGCCACCGCCGCCAACGGAGACAATTAAGACCGCCGCGAACAACACACCCGAGCAACAAGCAGTCATCGACCTCTCCAAGAAGAAATGGGATTGGATGGCAGAGAAGAATGTTGATTCGTTGAAGAATCTATTTGATGAGAAAACGATGTTTGTTCACATGGGCGGGTCTTGGGGGAAAACTCAAGAACTTGAAACCATCAAAAGCGGCGGCATCTGGTACAAGCACGCTGAAGTCTACGCTGTCCAAGTAAACATTTTCGGCAACACAGCCATACTGCTGAATGACATTGATCTGCAGGCAGTGGTCGGTGGAAACCAAGTCACCCATGCTTTCATGGTGACCGAGGTGTATGTCAAAGAAAACGGCCAGTGGAAGATGGCGCAGCTTACGTTCTCACAGCTACTTAGACCTGTGAGGATGACTGGTAATAATTAGTCAAGAAATGAGCCGCGAATCACAAAGTAATTCTAAGAGTAAGCGAACAAAGGACACGGAGATGAAAAAAAGAGTATTAGGAAAAAGCGGCCTTGAAGTGTCGTCCCTCGGCCTGGGCTGCATGGGACTGAGTTTTGGCTACGGACCCGCGACCGAGAGGCAACAGGCGATCGCGCTCATACGCGCGGCGTTTGAGCGAGGGGTGACATTCTTTGACACCGCTGAAGCGTACGGTCCATACGCGAATGAAGAATTGCTAGGAGAGGCCGTCGAACCATTCCGAGAGAAAGTACTCATAGCAACCAAGTTTGGCTTCAAGGAAGGCACTCCTGCAAAAGGACTGGACAGCCGACCCGAACGAATTCGCGAACACGTCGAAGCAGCGTTGAAACGCCTGAGGACAGACGTAATCGACCTCCTCTATCAGCACCGTATCGATCCCGATGTTCCCATCGAGGACGTAGCTGGAGCCGTCAAGGACCTGATCCGGCAGGGCAAGGTGAAGTATTTCGGGATGTCAGAAGCCGGAGCGGAGAGCATTCGTCGCGCCCACGCCGTGCAACCAGTCGCAGCGCTGCAAAGTGAATATTCTTTGTGGTGGCGAGAACCGGAGAAAGACATCCTGCCGACACTAGAGGAACTCGGTATCGGCTTTGTGCCGTTCAGTCCGCTGGGCAAGGGATTTCTGACTGGAGCCATCTCCGATAAAACGGAGTTCGACAAGACGGATTTCCGCAACGTCGTTCCGCGTTTCTCAGAGGAGTCGCGTAAAGCGAATCAAGCCCTGGTCGATGCGCTCGGCAGAATCGCAGAGAGCAAGAAGGCGACGAAGGCGCAAATCGCGCTCGCGTGGCTGCTCGCTCAGAAATCGTGGATCGTACCCATCCCCGGAACGACCAAACTGCATCGTCTTGAGGAAAATCTCGGGGCGGCGGATTTATCTCTAACGGAGAGCGACCTGAAAGAAATTCACGACGCAATATCTGCGATTGATGTTCAAGGAGATAGGTATCCCGCGCACTTACAAAGAATGGTGAACCGCTAGCAGCGATGACAAACATGCAAACTCTCCCGGCGGCAAGAAGCTAACTCCCGATAAGTCGTGCCGGCTCAGGCGGTCGACGCAATACTGGCCTGAAGTTTATCTGTCGGAGTTTGGAATCCTATAATTAAGACCTTTCCACCCCCTCCTACGTCTCAAATAGCGTGGCAGCTGCACTTCTGATAGCCGTATCGCTGCTCGCAGCTTTGGCGCCTACCCTTCATGCCTTCTGGATCGATCCCATCCGCGCTCTTCGGCACGAAGATTGGAGTCAACAGCACAATTTGCACAGAACGTGAGGTAAGAAATGGACGATCAGTTCGAGAATTGCTTCCAGGAATACGATCCACATAGGACTTTATTTCATCTGGCGTGGACAGAAGCGTTACGCGTAGTGATCGCTCTTCCATTGCTTTTCTTTTCCTTTTGCCCTGCATTCGGTCAATCTCTACAGCCGGGACATCTCCCCAGCACGAAACAAGTCGGCCCTATGACTCCCGAAGAACAGGCGAAGCTAACCTTCGTTCTCGACTGGTGGAGAAAAGTAGTCGAAGCTCGCCACATCGAACTAGCGTCCAACTACGCGGCCGAGGATTTCATCCAGCACAATCCCAATATTCCTACTGGTCTCGGTGCGTTGGTGACGTTCTTCAAAAGCCTAGGGCCAGCGATCGAGCCGATTCCCGATCAACTTGTGAATCCTCCGACCGTGGAGGGCGCGAAGGGAAATTTCGTGTGGCTGGTGTTTGAGCACAAATTCAAAAATCCCAAAGACACTTCGCAGTCAGTCTATGAATACAGCTTCGATCTATTTCGCATTCAAAACGGAAAGATACAGGAGCATTGGGATGGAGCCCGGAAGAACCCTGGTTCCCCTACCTTCATTCCGTCCACGGCTCCGCCGCCCTCCACCTGGGACACAGCGAAACCCTCAACGGCAGGACAACAGAACCTGGCGATCGCAACGCACTTCGAAAAGAATGTCGTCGAATATGGACACATCGAGGACATCGAAAAGCTTCTTTCGTCATCCTTCATCGAGCACAATCCCGTCGAGCCCGTTGACCGTGAAGGTTTGAAGCAATTTCTTCATAGCCTTTCCAACGATCAACTCCAGGACATCAAGCCGGAGTGGAAGAATGCGCCGGTGCTAGAACTCGCCGAAGGTCCTTTTGTAGTAATGATGTGGGACAAGCTCTACAAAGATCCTTCTGATCTGACGCGAGAATATACGCGCAATCATTTCGCAGTCCTTCGAATCGACGACGGACGGATCCAGGAAATCTGGAACTAGGTCCGAATGGGGGCGTAAGAAGAGCGGAGCTTGCGGCTCGGGCCGTCCTCGTGGTGATCGGTATTGTTCCTCATGCTGGCGGAGCTTCTCTGACGCACAGGCGCCCGTGTTCGGTGTTCCAGACGCCCGCCGCCAGTTTACTTCTCACAGGGTGAAGACTATTCTTCCAGACTCAATCGTGTCGTTGCTTCCGAGCAACAACGCGTTCAAAGCGACCTTCTCGGGATTGCGTCCGACTCGGAAGTGATCCCTCCCATAAAGGTACTGCTCCCAGAATAATCCTGCGAACTGCTCCGGATGCGACGATCCAATTCCACTAGCCCGGTAAGTTTGAATGTATAGGTCGAAGGAGGAGCGGTTGGTGTAGAAAAGCTGAACTCAGCGAACGCTGATTCAGAAACACCAAGGAGGCTCCCCCATGCAACCTATGTATTACATCGGCCTGGATGTTCACAAGCGGAAGATCAGC
>DASXPD010000017.1:0-14234 GCA_036493835.1 Candidatus Acidiferrum sp.
CTTTAGGCCACTCGCCGGGTTCGACGTCATCCAGCGCGAACTCTCGCAGAACTTGAAGAACGCCCTCATGCGCCCGATCTTGCCTCGGGCCGTTACTTGTCCCACGGTCCACGTCTCGCGGTATCCCCGCAGCTCGTCGACGGAAAGGGAATCAACCGCCCGTTTTCCGAACTCAGCCTTCAGCTCGTTGAAGAGCAGCTTGTACTTCCCGAGCGTGGCCGTCTTGGCTCCGTTCGCTTGCGCGTAGGAGTAGAACTTGTCGCAGGCCTCGGTAACGGTCACTCCGCCCCGTTCTACGCCGGTTTCCTCCCATTCCTTGACGATATTCCGGCCAGCTTCCCAGTTCAGTGTTTCAAGGGACTTCCGAATCGTGCGGCCGCGCACCTTGCCGTGAGCCCAGATCGGACAGCGACACTTCATCTCACTCATCGATCGATGTGGACACTCAGGAAGGTGTCGGCGGTAAAGGTGAAGCATTACGCCGAATGTACGCCGATGTTATGAGGGTTGCAAGTTGCAGAAAACGCAGGAATTAAAATAGGAGAGGCGGGCCAGGTCGTCCCGCCTCCCAAGTTCCCCTTTCGGGGAATGTCCGACTGCCCTGACGGAGGGCGGGCAGCCGGTCGTGTGTTGGCCTGCCTATGAAACCCCGGTCGCTCGAAAAAAGTTTCGCGCCCAGCAAAAAAAAGTGAGTAAAATCCGCATCGCCCGCCTTACCCGCTCCGCGGGCTCCAATCTATGGCTCGCCCCTCTCACCTGAGTCCCGACAACATCCTGCGTTTTCTACAAGTTAGAACTGATCCTGCCTCGGTCGACGATATCAGCCGCGGGCTCCACATGCGGCGATCCGACCGAGGTTCCCTGATCAAAATGCTCTCGAAGCTCAAAAAAAGGGGTGCCGTCCGCGAATTTCCCGGCGGTCGCTACGGCTTGGCAGGTTCAAAACGAGACCGCGACAACGCCCCGGAACCCTCCGAACGCTCTCAAAACACTTCCGGAAGCCCCGCGTCCGCCCCCCGCCGCGACGAACTGACCGGACGCCTCGTCCTCCACCACGACGGCTACGGCTTCGTAGTCCCTGATATCCCCACCCCCCAATACGCCGGCGACATCTTTATTCCTCGAGACTCGGTCGAAGACGCCATGCACGGCGACCACGTCCTCGCCAAGATTCTCAGAACCGGAAGCGGCCATGGCCCGCAACGCGCCGAAGGCCGCATCGTTCGCGTTCTCAACCGCGCTCATCCATCGGTTGTCGGTCTCTTCCGCTACGGCCAGCGCGGCAACTACGTCATCCCCTACGACGCCCGCATGCAGCACTCCGTCGAAATCCTCCCCGGCGATGAGCTGACTCCACAGCTCGCCGAAAAACTCGGTTTGCCTGCACCCGCCGCTACCAACGATCGTTCCGCAGCCGGTCGGTCAGCCAAAGATCGGTCCGCAGGCGACCGGTTCGCCGACGAGCGGTCCGGCGGTTCGCGCCCGCGCCGTGACCGTGTTCCGCACATTGACGAACTCGAAGGCGCCGTCGTCAACGTCGAGATTCTTCGCTTTCCTCGTGGCGGCGCTTCACCGACAGGACGCGTCATCGAAATCATCGGCCGCCCCGGCGATCTCGGCGTCGACATCGAAATCATCATTCGCAAGCATCACCTGCCGTACATCTTTCCGCCCGAAGTCATCAGCGAAGCCGAATCGCTCGCGCAACCCGTCACCGAGACCGACACGCAATCTCGCGAAGATTTTCGTCAACTTCCCATCGTGACCATCGACGGCGAAACCGCGCGCGATTTCGACGATGCCGTTTACGTCGAACACAAACCCGACGGCACCTGGCGCCTGCAAGTGCACATCGCCGACGTCGCGCATTACGTCCGCACCACAACTCCGCTCGACAACGACGCGCGCCTCCGCGGCACCAGCGTTTATTTTCCCGATCGCGCCGTGCCCATGCTTCCCGAAGCGCTCTCCAACGGAATGTGTTCGCTCAAGCCGCGCGAAGATCGGCTCGTGATGAGTGCGCTGATGGAATTCGATTCGCGCGGCAACATGACCGCATCGCGCATGACTTCTGGTGTTATCAAATCCGCGGAACGAATGACATACACGAACGTCAACAAAGTGCTCGAAGGCGATGCCGAAGCAACGGACCGCTACAAATCGCTCGCGCCGCATTTCCGCAACATGAAAGAACTCGCGCTGCTTTTGAACGCGCGCCGCAACGAACACGGCTCCATCGATTTCGATCTTCCCGAGCGTGTCATCGAACTCGATGCGCAAAATCGGATGATCAACATCGTGCGCGGCGAACGTAATATCGCGCATCGCCTCATCGAAGAATTCATGCTCGCCGCGAATCGCGCCGTCGATGGCTATTTGTTGAAGCGCGGAATCGCGAGCTTGCACCGCGTGCATGAAAAACCCGACTCGAAAAAAGTTATGGAGTTCGAGGAACTGGCGCGCGCGTTTGGCTATTCGTTAGGCGTGGAAGGTTTGCATCAGCGCGAAATCGCGGTGCGCCACGGCCGCACTCCTGCTCCCGCGAAAGCAGGAAGGCCCGATTCTTTCGGTCACGGCCGCGAACGCGGAATGCGCGTCTCGCTGCCAAGTTCCGACGATTTGCGCATCACGCCGCAGCATTATCAGCGCCTCGTTCGCAAACTCGCTGGCAAACCGGAAGAGCGCATCATTTCGTACTTGATGCTGCGCTCGCTGAAGCAAGCGCGCTACGCTCCCGATCCACTCGGTCACTTCGCGCTGGGCTTCGACGAATACACGCATTTCACTTCGCCGATTCGGCGCTATCCCGATCTCATCGTGCATCGCACTTTGAAATGGGCGCTCGCTCATCCGAATGAAACCGCGCCGGCGAATCCGAAGTCCGCGCCGAAATCCGAGGCCGTTCTGTATTCCTATTCTCAGCTTGAAGCGATCGCCTCTGAATCTTCCGAAGCTGAGCGCCGCGCTGCGGGAGCGGAACGCGAACTCATCGACTGGAAGACCGCGCAATTCATGGAGCAACATCTCGGAGAAGAGTACGAAGGGCTGATCATCTCCGTTCAGAAATTTGGCTGCTTCGTGGAACTCTTCGAGGTCTTTGTCGAAGGACTGCTGCCCATCAACGCGCTCGAAGAGTTTTCCGGAGCCCGCTGCATTTATCGCGAAAAAGATCACGCGATCGTTTCGATGTCGTCGGGCGGCGGCGAGAATCGCCGGGCCGGCAAAGGCCGCGGCCAGCAACGCAGTTCAAAGCCGAGCGCTCGGCCCGGTCAGCAAATCTGGCAGCACGGTGACAAAGTAAAAGTCCGCGCTGAGCGCATCGATCCGATTCGCCGTCGAGTGGAGTTCGCTCTCCTGTAGCGGCGAATTCTGCACGTCTATCGGCACGCGATGATTTGTATCGGCGTGCCGAGCGTGCAAATGATGAAACCCAGCGAGACTCGAAATAATCTCGCTTCCGCTGCGCTCTGCAACGTTGCGGTTCCGGGACTAGCCGTTGGTGCGTTGGAATTCGCGCATGAAGCTGGTCAGGGCTTGAACGGCTTCGGGCGACACGGCGTTGTAGAGCGAGATGCGCATGCCGCCTACGGAGCGGTGGCCGGGCGTGCCGACGAGGCCCGCGGCTTCGGCTTCCTTCGAGAATTTCTTTTCTTTGGCTTCGTCGCCGCCGGCTACGCGGAAGACCACGTTCATTTTTGAGCGCGACGATTTCTCGACCGGGCAGCTGTAGTAGCCGCCGCTGTTGTCGATCGTGTCGTACAGAAGTTTTGCTTTCGCATCGTTGCGCTTCTCGATGCCGGTGACGCCGCCTTCGCTGGTGATCCAATCCATCATCAAGCTGATCATGTAGATAGCGAAGGTTGGCGGCGTGTGATAAAGCGACTTTTCCTTGATGTGCGTGCGGTATTGGAGAAGCGTCGGGAGATTTTTGTCGGCGCGTTCAGCGAGATCCTTGCGCACGATGACGACGGTAGCGCCGCTGGGCCCGAGATTTTTCTGTGCGCCGGCGAAAATGACGCCAAACTTTTTCACGTCGATTGCACGCGATGCGATGTCGGACGACATGTCAGCGACCAGTGGAGCGCTGCCGGGATTCGGAAGCGTGTGCCACTGCGTGCCTTCGATGGTGTTGTTGGTGCAGATGTGCACGTACGAAGGATCGGCGGAGAGTTTTATCTCGTCTTGAGTCGGGACGCGGGTGAATTTCTGCGGCTCGGTGGTGGCGGCGACGTTGTGCAGAATTCCTTTTTTCAATTCGCCGAGCGCCTTCGCGGTCCACGTGCCGGTGTGGATCAGATCTACGGGCTTGTTGGGCAAGCAGAGGTTCATCGGCGCCATGGTGAACTGCATGCTGCCGCCACCCTGCACGAAGATGATGGCGTAATCGTCGGGAACCGAGAGGTGTTTGCGGAGGCCGGCTTCGGCGGCGGCGTTGATGCTTTCAAATTCGGGCGAGCGATGGCTCATTTCCATGACGGACATGCCGGAGCCGCGCCAATCGAGAAGTTCTTCGCGGACGCGCTCGAGGACGGGGAGGGGCAGGGTGCTGGGGCCGGCGTTGAAATTGAAGACGCGCTTCACGGCGCGGTCTGGGGCAGTGGTGGTGCTCACGATTGGTAGTTCTCCTCTTTAAGATTCAGCGGCGATCGGGCAGGGCCGCGCCGTGGATGATTTGTTGGAAGACCAGAATAACAGAAGAGCGCGAGCGACCGAATGGAGGCGGCTTGCGGAGGCGAGTTCCAAATTGGGACGGTCGGGGGGGTACCCCGGTATGTTTTGTGAAGAGTGTGCAAGTGGAGTGGAATGTGGGGGATGCGGCCTTCCAAAATTGGGAGTGTGCAAGTGGTGAAGAATGAGTGGGGTGGAGGCGGGAATGTTTGGAGAATTGTTGCGTTGGGGAGGCGTTCGAAGGTGGTGGCGAGCTTCACAGAGCATGGTAGCACGATTTTATTGAGTTGTCAATAGGTATTGAGTGGTATTCATTCCAATGGCTGAGGACTGCAAACGTTCGAAGAGATACGAGAGGTAGTGTGGATTAGATCTTGCGGACTTGGGGCGCAGCAATGCTGCGCCCGTAAATGACGGCGATGGCGGAGCGATGGTGATTGAAGTTTACGCCGGGCGGAGCTGAGCCCCGCCCCTACAAAGGCGGCGGCGATGGTTAAGGAATGGGTGGGGCTGGATCTAAACCCCGCGATCTGAGAAGCGATCGCGGGTACAGGGTGGCGGAGCGTCAATGGAGACGGCGGGGTTCGAAGATGTCGAAGGTGGCGTGGATTACGACCGCGACGGCGGAGGGATGGTGATTGAAGTTTACGCCGGGCGGAGTGAACCCCGCCCCTACAACGGAGGATTTGAGTTGGCCCATTGGAGGGCGGCGTGGCGGTCGGCGAAGGCTTTCATTTGGACGGGGGTCAGGTCGCGGAAGAGGTAGACGTCGGCGAGGCGGACTTCTTGCCAGGTGGAGCTGTTTTTGGGGAGGACGCGGGCGTAGACGAAGACCACGATGCGGTCGCCGGCGATCATGAATTGTTCGGGTTCGCTGATGACTTCCGCGACAGAGTTGTGGGAGTTGGCGAGGTATTGCTTTGCGGCTTCGCGGCCGTGGTAGGTGCCGCCTCCGGGGAATTCGGCGGGTTCGCTCCAGTCGATATTGGGATCGAGGGATTGGACAGCGGCGTCGATGTCGCCACGATTGAAGGCGGCGTAGGCGTCGCGGAGGATGGAGATGCGTTGTGCGAGTTGAGGGGAGTGGGCGATGTCGGGTTTCTTGGCGCAGCCGGAGAGAAGAGCGATTGAAGCGGCGGCTATGGTGATCAATTTTCGCATCAGCTAGTTTGACGCGCTTCGCCGGGAAATCGAAGAGAGGTTTCATCGCGCAGAAAACGCGCGATGGCGCGGAGTTCTCCACTGCGCGAGCCCTTCGAGGCTCAGGGTAAACCGACGCGTTCGCCCCCTTCGAAGCTCAGGGCCTTTGGGAAACGAACGCGAAGAAAAGGCGTCGGCTCGCGCCGGTCGAAATGACAGGCGCGTCTACGGTTTGGACTTATCGTTTGGATTTGGACGGGGTTGAATCTAAACACCCACCCTCACAAACCGAGGGTGGGGCACCCAGATGGCGGTGCCCTACGCTCGATTGCGAAGGTGTGTGCCGGATTACGCGAGGTCGAAGAGGAGGACTTCGGCGTTGTCGAGGCCGGTTAGCTCGAGGGATTTTTCGGCGGAGATGGCGGCGCCGTCGCCGGTGGCTAGGGGTTTGCCGTTGAGCTTGACGTTGCCGCGGGCTACCTGGACGTAGGCGTGGCGCTCGGGCTTGAGCGCGTGCTTCACGGATTCGCCTGCGCCGAGGACTGTGGCGTAGAGCTCGTTGTCCTGGCGAATTTTCACCGAGCCTTCGCGGCCGTCCGGCGATGCGAGCAGGCGGAGCTTGCCGCGCTTGTCGGCTTCGCTGAACGTTTTCTGATCGTAGGCCGGTTTGTGGCCGCGCTTATCGGGCATCATCCAGATCTGGTACAGGTGCACGGGTTCGGATTTGGACGCGTTGAATTCGCTGTGTGTCACTCCGGTGCCAGCGCTCATGTATTGGACGTCGCCGGGCTTGATCACCGAGCCGTTGCCCATGCTGTCCTGATGCTGCAGGGCGCCTTCGAGCACGTAGGTGACGATCTCCATGTCGCGGTGCGGGTGCGGAGGGAATCCGCCGCCACCGGCGACGCGGTCGTCGTTCATGACGCGCAGGGTGCGAAATTGAATGTGTTCGGGATCGAAATAATCGGCGAACGAGAATGAGAAATGCGTGTTGAGCCAGCCGTGATCGGCGTGGCCGCGATCGTCGCTTTTACGAATGGTAATCATTTTTCTAAACCTCCAAGGACCGTACTCCAAGTCCCTCTCTATCTGTCTACGCGGCGAATATACTCGTTATAACGACTATTGTCAAGAGGCAGATTGTGATTGATGTAAGTTGCTGATAAGGGGCTAGTTAGCGCGCGTTTGTTGGTTGGGAAGAGCTGGGCGGTCGAAACGAACGATGGCGGCGTTCTACGGTGGGCCCGAGTTGTGTTGGATTTAAACCCCGCGATCTGGGAAGCGATCGCGGGTACAGGGTGGCGGTGTTTACAACGTGGAGGACGGGAAAGTTGAGTTAACGCGAGCGTAACGCGGTTGCCAGGACGGAGACGCCGCGGCGGAGTTCGGCGGGGTTGCAGCTGGCGAAGCCGAGCATTAGGCCCGGAGGTTGGTGGTATTTCGCGGTGAAGGTTGAGAGAGGGGTTGCTTCGAGGCCGAGGCGTTCGGCTTGCTGGGCGGCGGCGTGATCGGACTTCCATGTCTTGAGCCAGCCGAGAGTGCGCATGCCGGCGCCTGCGTGGACGACTTCGAGCACACCACTAAGATGTTCGTCGGCAGCGGTTTTCAGGACTTCGATGCGTTCGGCGTAGGCCTGGCGCATGCGGCGAATGTGATGGCCGAAGTGACCTTCGATGATGAACTCGGAGAGGATGGCTTGATCGAGCGTGGGTGGATGGCGGTCGACGAAACTGCGCGCGGATGAGAACGCTGCGACGAGGCGCTCCGGCAAAACCATGAAGCCGAGGCGCAGCGCGTTGAAGAGCATTTTGGTGAAAGTGCCGACGTAGATGACGCAGCCGGAATTATCGAGAGCGTGGAGTGCGGCGACGGGGCGACCGAAGTAGCGATACTCGGCGTCGTATTCGTCTTCGACGATCCACGCGTTTGCTGCGACCGCCCAGCGAAGGAGTTCCATGCGGCGATCGGCGGACATGACGACTCCCATCGGAAATTGATTAGCGGGCGTGACGTAGGCGAGCTTCGCTTTGGGCGCGAGCTTGCGGGCTTTCTGCACGATGAGGCCGTCTTCGTCGACGGGCACGGGAACAATGCGCGCGCCGGTGGCGCGAAGAGTTTGAAACGCGCCGGAGTAGCCGGGATCTTCCATCCAGACTTGATCGCCGGGCGCGAGGAGAAAGCGGCCGATGAGATCGAGGGCGTGTTGCGCGCCGGAGGTGACGATGATTTGTTCGGCGGTGCAGCGCACTCCGCGCGAGGCGCCAACGTATTCGGCGATGGCGCGGCGGAGCGGTAGGTAGCCCGCGACATTGCCGTGACCGTAGAGCGAACGCGGAGCGCGGCGTAGGACGCGGGACGCGACACGCGCCCAAAGTTCGACAGGGAATAGATCGATGGCTGGCTCGTGAGAGCGAAACGCTTTGCCGATGGAGCGAGACGCGGGCAGCACTTCCACATTTTCAAATATTGATGCAGATGTTTGGAGACGACCGCCTTCGACGTGGGGAGAGCGGAGGGCGCGGGTTTGCGCGCTGCGGAGAGAGATTCATCGGGAATGCCGGACGCGACGTAGGTTCCGGATCCAACTTCGGTGCGGGTGTATCCCTCGGATTGGAGCTGGTCGAAAGCGGCGACGACAGTTCCGCGTGAGAGCGAGTATTGCTTGCCAAGGCTGCGCGTAGAAGGCATGCGGGCGCCTGGTTTCAGGCGGCCGTCGAGAATGGCGCCGCGCAATTCGGTGTAAAGCCAGCGCCAGCGATCCTGCTTGCCAGCGGGCGAGCTGAGCGAAAGATCCTGGAATGTCTCTTCTTTCGGCATCGCTTCTTACCGGCCGTTCCTTGGAAATCCCGCGAAAGTGGTCCAGTCCATTTTTAGATTATGGACCTTTTCGCTGAACCACATGAAGCCTATTGTCGGTTCAGGGAGATAGACCAAATGCAACCAAGAATCGATGCACAGAAAGTAGCACCTGCGCCGTATCAAGCGATGTTGGCGCTGGAGATGTTTGTTCGCAGACATTCCAAGCTCGAGCCGGCATTGGTGGAACTGGTAAAGATGCGCGCGTCGCAGATCAACGGATGCGCTTACTGCCTGGACATGCACTCGAAGGACGCTCGCGCGGAGGGAGAGACGGAGCAGCGGCTGTATGCGTTGTCGGCATGGGAAGAGACGCCGTTTTTTACCGATCGCGAGCGCGCGGCGCTGGCGCTGACGGAAGCGGTGACGTTGATCCGCGAAGGGCATGTTCCCGACGCGATTTATGAAAAGGCGAAGAAAAGTTTTTCGGACGAGGAGTTGGTGAACCTGACGCTGGCGATCGTTGCGATCAATGGATGGAATCGACTTTGTATCACTTTTCGAGCGGTGCCGGGTGAGTACCAGCCGGGAAAGAAGTGAAGAGGTAGAAATAGGGCTCCGGGACCTGTAACAGAGTCGAAAATCTTGTTTGAGAGGAAAAGGAAAATGAAAAACATGAAAGTCGTAGAAATCGGCAAGCGAATGTTGGTGGTTGCATCATTTCTTGGCGTCGTCGCGATCAGTCCGATGATGGCGCAGGAGAAGGTTAATCCGATCATGACGCACGACCTGGCCGGTGTGTCGGGGAAGGAAGTGATGATGTACACGGTGGACTTTCCGGCTGGCTTTGCGACTCCGATCCACCGGCATAACTCGCAGGTGTCGGTGTATGTGCTGGAAGGGTCGGTGGTGATGCAGGTGAGAGGCGGGAAGGAAGTGACGTTGAATCCGGGCGACAGCTTTTATGAGACGCCGGACGACATTCACGTGGTTAGCCGCAATGCGAGCGATTCGAAGCCGGCGAAGTTTCTTGTGTTCTTGATCAAGGAGAAGAATGCGCCGTCGCTGATACCAGCGAAGTAGTGAGCGGGGCCTCGCGCGTGGCGTTCCATGTTGTTCCGTGTCGGTGATGCGGCATGGAACGCCACCGAGGTTTTCAACGAGGGTTCACGAGGCGTGTTTTTCGATGCGAGAAAAAGGAGAGAGCGATGAGAGTTTTTGTGGCGGGAGCGAGTGGGGCGATTGGGCAGCCGTTGATTGCGGAATTGATTCGTAAAGGGCATGCGGTGACGGCGATGACGCACTCGGACGCGGGAGCGAAGAGACTGCGAGCGTTGGGCGTGGAGATTGCGATTGCGGATGCGCTGGACAATGGGGCTGTGGAAGCGGCGCTGCGGGGCTCGAAGGCCGAGGCGGTCATCGATGAGTTGACGTCGATACCGAAGACACCATCGGAATTGCCGGCGTATGCGGCTGGCGACCAGAAGCTGCGCATTGAGGGCGGAGGGAATTTGCATCGCGCTGCAGTTGCGAGCGGAGTGCGGCGATATGTTCAGCAATCGAGCGGATTTTCTTGTGGGGAATGGTGGCCTCGCGGATGAGAGTTCGCCGCTGGCGGTGGATGCGACGCCGCTGATTGCGGAGTATGCGCGGATGTATGCGCACGTGGAGAAGAGGACACTGGAGTCGGCGATCGAAGGCGTGGCGCTGCGTTACGGATTTTTTTATGGGCCGAACACCTGGTACAACCCGGATGGCGGGGCGACGGATGAAATTCGCAAGCAGCAGTTGCCGGTGATTTCGGGCGGGGAAGCGAAGTGGTCGTTCGTACATATTGAGGATGCGGCGCGTGCGACGGTGGCGGCTCTGACGGCGGCGCCGGGGAAATATGTGGTGGTGGATGACGAGGCTTCGACGGTGGGAGATTGGCTGCCGAGGTTTGCGAAGTTTGTGGGGGCGGCGGCTCCGCCGGTGATGAGCGTTGAGGAGGTGCGGCGGATTGCGGGGGAGGATGCGGTGTATTACCAGACGAGGTTGAGCGGGGCGTCGAATGCGAAGGCGAGGCGGGAGCTGGGGTTTGCGCCGCGGAGGCGGGAGTGGGTTGCGGAGCGGAGCGAGGGCGCACGAGTCTGAATGTTGGTCGAGCGCAGCGCGCGGCTTGGTAATGGATTGCGGTTGAGTGGCCGATGAATCTGGTGGCAGGCTGCGCGATTTGGGGCTGGAGTTGGGGGCATTCACGGCGGTGGGGGTTTGGTGTACAGTAGCTGAGCAGCAAGGCTCCCGCCTCGACTGCCTCTCAAGGACCGCTATGGACTCCTCATCATCGGCATCGACGTCGGCATCATCGTCGGCAACATCGGCAACGGAAACGCGAAAGGCTGACGCATCGGCCAAGTCGCGGGAAACACTTACAGTTACGGACAATCGCACCGGGAAAACTTATGAAGTGCCCATCACGCATGGGACGATCCGCGCGATGGATCTGCGCAAGATCAAGGTGGATGACGCCGATTTCGGCATGATGAGTTACGACCCGGCGTTCAATAACACGGCGTCGTGCATCAGCAAAGTGACTTATATCGATGGCGATGCGGGGATTTTGCGCTATCGCGGCTACCCGATCGAAGATCTGGCGGAAAAGAGCACGTATCTCGAGACGGCCTACCTGCTTTTGCATGGCGAGCTGCCGAACGCCGAGCAGCTGAAGGATTGGACTTACCACATCACGCATCACACGTTCATTCATGAAAGCATCAAGAAATTTTTGGATGGATTTCATTACGACGCGCACCCGATGGGGATGTTGATTTCGACGATTGCGGCGCTGTCGACGTATTACCACGATTCGAAAGACATTTTTAGCAAGGAATCGCGGCAGAAGCAGACGTACCGGCTGATCGGGAAGATGCCGACGATTGCGGCGTTTTCGTATCGGCATTCGCTGGGGATGCCGTTTATTTATCCGGATAATGAGCTGAGCTATCCGGGGAATTTTCTGAACATGCTGTTTCGAACGACGGAGACGCGGTATCGCGCGAATCCGACGCTGGAGCATGCGCTGGATGTGTTGTTCATTTTGCACGCGGACCACGAGCAGAACTGTTCGGCGAACACGATTCGTGGCGTTGGAAGCTCGCATGTCGATCCGTATTCGGCGACGGCGGCGGCGATTGCGGCGCTGTATGGTCCGCTGCATGGCGGCGCGAACGAAGAAGTTGTGCGCATGCTGATGGAGATTGGGTCGGTGCAGAAGGTGCCGGACTTCATCAAGCGGGTGAAGGCGGGCGAAACGAAGCTGATGGGCTTCGGTCATCGCGTTTACAAGAATTACGATCCGCGGGCGCGGATCATCAAGAAGGTGGCGTACGAAGTATTCGATTTGATGGGGAAGAATCCGCTTCTGGAGATCGCGCTGGAGTGCGAACGGATAGCGCTCGAGGATGATTATTTTGTGAAGCGCAAGTTGTATCCGAACGTGGATTTTTACACTGGGCTGATTTATCAATCGATGGGATTTCCGTCGACGATGTTTCCGGTGTTGTTCGCGATTCCGCGGACGTCGGGGTGGATTGCGCAGTGGGAAGAGATGCTGCTTGATCCGGAGCAGAAGATTGCGCGGCCGCGGCAGATTTATCTCGGGCATGATACGCGGCACTATGTGCCGATTGACCAGCGCGGATAGGGCGCGTCAACGCTTCACTGAGACAATTCAGGGCCGTGATCGAGAAGATCGCGGCCTTTTTCTTTTGCCTGGCAAGCGGAGGCGCAGCGGTGCTGAGCCCGCACATGCCTAGGATGGTCGTTGCAAGAACGTGCCAAGACTCACCGGTCGGGCGGAGCAAGCCCCGCCCCTACATGATGGTGCTGGCACCATAGGTACCATTTGCATGTAGGGAATCGGGGCGGAGGGCGAGGCTCGACACGGCTGTGCCGGGGGGTATAGTTGAGCCAGTGAGGTTGGAATGGCTCAAAGTTCGAATACAACGCCGAATACGGGGGCGCGACGCCGCAGCCAGCGTGTGTTGATGCAGGTGGCGGTGCGGATTCGCGGGACGGACCCACAGGGACACAAGATTGAAGAAGAAACCGAGACGTTGGCGATCAATGCGCACGGGGCGCTAGTGCTGCTTGCCGCGAAGCTGACGAGCGGGTCGAAAGTGATGCTGCAGCACAAGAAAACGGAGGAAGAGCACGAGTGCCACGTGGCGTTTCTCGGACCGGTGCGCGCAGGGAAAGCTGAGATCGGGCTGGAATTTACGACGCCGCATCCGACGTTCTGGCGCGTGGCGTTTCCGCCGGAAGATTGGACGCCGAGGCATCCTGAGGCGCGGACGGCTTCGAATCGCGGCGAAAAAGACAAGGCCGGCGATAAGGTTCCGGTGCCAGAGAAGATTGTCGATAAGTAGAAGTTAAGTTCGACCCACCCAAAAACTCCTCGAATTAAATTGTTAGCGATTCGGCTGAAGGAACAGGCACGTCTGTGGATGCCAGCGCGGAGATCGGCTTCGAATGTTTCAGTACAGGTGATAGTAGCCGTCGTGGTGGCCGATTTGGACTGGCACTTTGAAGAGGTCGGTGAGGCGGGCGGCCGTTAGCATTTCTTCTTTTGGGCCGTCGGCTACGATTTTTCCGTCGCGCAGGAAGACGACGCGTTCGATTTCGGGGATGATTTCGGCGACGTGGTGGGTGACGAGCAAAATTCCTAAGCCAGATTGAGCGAGTTCGCGCATTGTGTCGCGGAGCTGCATTTGGGCGGCGATGTCGAGGGCATTGCTGGGTTCGTCGAAGAGCAGCGTTTGCGGGTCGTGGACGAGCGCGCGGGCGATCAGCGTGCGCTTGGCTTCGCCGGACGACATGTGCGCGACGCTGCGATCGGCGAGATGCGAGATGCCGAGGCGCTCGAGAGCGGCGTTGCTGCGGGCGAGCAGATCGGGGTTCGGCTCGTGATGCGGAAAAATTCGCGTGCTGCTGAAAAAGCCTGAGAGGACGACATCGCGGCCGGTCGAGTCCGTGGTGCAGGCTGCGAGTAAGTCGGGCGAGACGATGCCGAGGAGTGAGCGCAGCTCAAAGATATTCCAGCGCTCTTTGCCGAGGATGGAGATGGCCGAGCCTTCGCTGGCGAGAGGGTAGCATTCGCGGGTGATCGTCTTGATGAGCGTGGATTTACCGCAGCCGTTGGGGCCGAGGATGCATACGTGTTCGCCGGGACCGATACTTAGGGTGACGTCGTGGAGGGCGGCGCGTTCGCCGCGCATGACCGTAACGTGGTTCAAGGCGAGGAGCGGGGCATTCGGCGACTGGGTGGACTGGGCGGCGGTCATCAGGGTTTCTGAGCGACTCCTTGGAGGTGAAATCGCAACTTGGGCCGAAACAAACCATGCGGATTGAAGCCCGCCCCCACCACGTCGGGACCGCCCGCGATCATTTTAGCTTATGGAGAGGACAGTTCCGAATCGGGAAAGGTCCCAATAAAAAAGGAGGCAAAAACAGAGTTTTTGCCTCCCGGGGTGGTGGGGTGGTACTGGTTAACCCTCGACGGCTTGCCGCCTGCCCTGCCAGGCAGGCTGCGGCCTCACTCGCGTGATGCACCGTAGCGTGGTAAGAGACTTACCACCAGAGGGCAGTTACGG
>DASXPD010000018.1:0-86045 GCA_036493835.1 Candidatus Acidiferrum sp.
TCGTGATCCGCCGAAACCGAGTCGAGAATGAAATCGAAACTGCCCGCGTGTTTCTGCATGTCCGCTTTGTTCTTCGAAATCACCACTTCATCCGCGCCCAATCGCACCGCATCCGCCGTCTTCCCCGGCGTAGTCGTAAACAACACAACGCCCGCACCGAGCGCCTTCGCAAACTTCAGCCCCATATGCCCTAGCCCACCGAGGCCCACGACGCCAACCTTCTGCCCCTTCTTCACGCCCCAGTGATGCAGCGGCGAATACGTCGTGATGCCCGCGCACAGCAGCGGCGCCGCGCCCGCCGGATCGAGTCCGTTCGGAATGCGCAGCACATATTTCTCATCGACCACAATGCTGTCGGAATATCCGCCGTACGTCACGCCACCGAGAATCTTGTCCTCGCTGTTGTACGTCAGCGTCAAACCGTTCTCGCAATATTGCTCCTCGCCTGCGAGGCAGTTCACACACTTTCGGCACGAATCGACCATGCAGCCAACTGCCGCGATGTCGCCTTCCGTAAACTTCCTTACATTTTTTCCGACCTTCACGACCCGCCCGACAATTTCGTGCCCCGGGACAGCCGGATACACCGCCGGCATCGCTGCCTTCCATTCGTCACGCGTCAAATGCAAATCTGAGTGACATACGCCGCAATAAAGAATCTCGATCTGCACGTCATCTGCGAGCGGCACACGCCGCTGAAAGCTGTACGCCGACATTCTCGACGTCGCACTTTTCGCCGCAAATGCTTTCGCCGCAAATGTTTCCGGTTTCGAAATTTGCACCGCAATTTTTTGGGCCGCTTCACTCATGATCGGTTTCCTTAGTCTGTAAGTTTTTCTTCTAAATATTTGAAATCGCTGGGCTACCTAAACAGAAGTCGCAAAGCGGCGAACCGAAGGCACGCTCGGTTTTGATGCGAGTTCACGGTGCATTGTCACAAAGAAAAAAGGCGCTCCAGCTAGGCCAGAGCGCCTTCCGTACCTTTAGTTTAAGCGGTCCCCATGGACCGCCACCATCTTCAGAACGTAAACTTCGCCGCCAGCTGCATCGTCCGAGGACCGCCGCTGCCCAGGAACGGATACCCGATGCCGACATCTCCGGTAGTCGTCAGCGGCAGCGTCCCAAGGCTGCGCCCGATCGCCAACCCGCCCGACCCATCACTGATCCCATTCGCCGCCGCGTCCGCAATAAACGCCGGCAAATATGGATTCGCGAAGTTCGGATGATTGAACATGTTGTACGTCTCGAATCGCAGCTCGAGCTTCAACCGCTCGGTAATCGCCGTGTTCTTGAAAATAGAAAAGTCGAACTGGCGGAAGTTCGGCCCCACCAGCGAGTTCCGCCCTTCGTTGCCAAAATGGAAGCTGCCCGTGACGCAGTTCGTCGCCGCTGTCCCCCCCACCAACGTGCAAGGCACCGCGAACGAAGTCAGGTTCAAAAAGTTAAACGGGTCGCTGTGATTGTATTGGACCGGCCCAACCACATCCGGCCGCCCAAAGAATTCGCCGCTGCCGTCGTAGTCGTCCTCAAAGTTGTAGTTCAACTGGAACGGCTGCCCCGATTGCACAGTCACGATCCCGTTGATCCCCCAGCCGTCGGTCAGCTTCTTCCAATCTCCATGCCGGTTCGGAAATTGATAGATAAAATTCCACGTGAATCGATTTCTCACGTCGAAGTTCGAATTCCCGCGATTCCCCGCGGGATTCGTGCTGTCATTCGGCTGCGAAGCGTTCGGCACAAAATCTTCGCCATCGCTAGCCGTATCGATCGAGTGCGACCACGTGTAGTTCACGGTCGACGTCACGCCGTGCCAATCATTCACGCGCCAGCTCGCCTGCATCGAGTTGTAATTCGAACTCGCCGAACTCTCCTCGTAGTTGATGTAGAAGTACGGTTGCGTTGGGAAATTACGCGGCACGCAACATCCATTCGCTCCATAGTCGTACGCGTCAATCGCCGCCTGCCCCGGCTGATTGATGTCGCGGAAGCGGAACAGCTTGTGTCCCTGCGATCCAACATATCCAACCTGCAGCACCGTCTTCTTTCCTAGCTGCTGCTGAAAATTCAAATTGAAATTTTCCATGTACGGCGTCCGCAAATTTCTGTCGACGCCAAACGCGTCGCCCATCGGCGCCGCCGCACCATATATCGGCGTCCCCGGAGCCAGCACCGCCGCCGTCACGCTGTTAAACGAAATCGGATTGGGCCCAAATCCGTTATACGCCGGACCCGGATCGAATCCACTGTTGAACGGCAAATGCCCCATGAAAAGATCCTGCGAGAACGCGTCATAAAAAATTCCGTATCCCGCGCGCACCACCGTCGTCCCCTTCCCCGAAATATCCCAAGCCACGCTCAAGCGCGGCGCAAAGTTGTTCCGGTCAGGGTTGTACAAATTTGACCCGTTCAAAGTGATCTGGGATCCGGTCGACGGATCGATATTCGTGAAATTGTCGTGCTTCTCCTGTATCACTCCGTAGTAGTCCCAACGCAACCCAAGGCTTAGCGTCACATTCTTCTTCAAACGAACGCTGTCCTGCGCATAGAGGGAGTGCGAATTCTCAAACGTATGCCGATTGGTATCGCCAAAAATCTGCGTCCCGCCATCCGGAATCCCCGAGAGGAAATCGCTGATGCTCCCGAAATCCAGAGTCCCGCGCGCGGTGCGATTAAAAATCTGCGACACCGACGTCCGCCGGAACTCGTACCCAAACTTAAGGTCGTGCCGGCCACGTTTCCACGACACGTTGTCGATAAAGTGCCAGTTCGAATCCACGCGGTCCCTCGGATCGCCCTTGTCCGCGCCCAGCTGCGCAAACGGCGACACTGTGATCGTCGGCAATCCAAAATTGAACGCCGTCGCTCCCGTATTCAGCCCGATTGTCGACGGATCGAAGCTCCGATCCTCCGGGAAAAATCCC
Source organism: Candidatus Acidiferrum sp. (assembly GCA_036493835.1). Classification (GTDB taxonomy): domain Bacteria; phylum Acidobacteriota; class Terriglobia; order Acidiferrales; family UBA7541; genus Acidiferrum. Next base: position 2,922 of record DASXPD010000018.1, read on the forward strand.
TCCGCGAACCGGTTCCATCCCAATCGCGCTTCGTTCACGACCGTCGGCGTCAGCGTCGCTACTTCCGAAATCGACACGAGTTGCACGCGCGTCGGCGTGAACGTGTTGTAGTTCGGCAGCAATCCTCCGCCGGTCAGCGCCAGCGGAAAGCTCTGGCTGCTGTCGCCGAAATAATATCGGCCCGTCAGCAAATTATTCGTATTGATCTGGTGATCGACCTTCGCGATCAAGCTGTCCACGCGATTCGAAAACGGCGTCGCCAGTGACGAGTTGCTGTTCACCAGCGTCTGCGCAGTCGCATCCGTCGGCGACGCGATGCACGAGCCGGTCAAATTCGCCGTCGGCCATCCCTTTTGCGCTATCAAATTCGCAATCACCGGATTCACGCCGCCAGCCGGAGTGTTATTTGCAATGTCCGCCGCCGTCGGCACGCACGCCAGGCTGCTTTCCGCGCCCGTCTCGCGCGTCCCTTCATAGTCCACGAAGAAAAACGTTCGATCGTGCACGATCGGTCCGCCCAGCGCGCCGCCAAATTGATTGTCGTGAAATGGATTCTCCGGAATGTGCGCCCCCGTCGCCGCATCTTGCGTGAAATTGAAAAAGTTTCGCGCGTTCAGCACGGTGTTCCGAAAATAATCAAATCCCGACCCATGAAACTCATTCGTGCCGCTCTTCGTCACGATATTGATCACGCCGCCCGCGCTGCGCCCATATTCCGCCTCGAAATTCGACAGCACCCGCAACTCCGCCACCGCTTCCAGTGGCAAAATCGTCGCCGGAGTTCCAAATACGCCCGCCTCATTGATCGCCGGGTCGTTCCGATACCCATCGTTCATATCGGTTCCGTCGAGCAAGAAGTTATTCGATCGCCCGCGCGCCCCGTTCACCGAAAACACGCCGAACGACCCCGGCGAATCCGTAATCTGGTCCGGCGAACCCGCTACGCCCGGCACCAAAAAGATCAGCTTCTGATAGTCGCGCCCATTCACCGGCAGATTCGTCACCACCTTCGACTCGATAATTCCGCCCAGCGTGTTGTTCGTCGACTCCACCTGCGGCAGCGAATCGCCCGAAACCTGAATCGTCTGCGCCACTTCGCCCGGCTGCAGCGTCACATCTGCGCGCCGCTCGCTCGAAACCTCCACTGCAATCCCCGTCACCACCGCCTTCTTGAATCCGCTGTTCTCCACCGTCACGCTGTAATTTCCAATCGGCAATTCCGGCACCGAGTACGTCCCATCGCCGCTCGTCGTCACGACACGCGTCAACCCCGTATCCAAATTTTTCACCGTGACGTTCGCCCCACCCACCGTCGCGCCCGTCGGGTCCGTCACCGTACCCAGAATAATTCCGCGAAAACTCTGCGCATTCGCAGCGCCCGCCCCGCCCAGCAGCAGCGCCCCGACCACCACCGCGCATGCCGCCAAAATTCCCATCCACCGACACAACCACGCAACGCTGCGGACATTGCTCTTCATCGAGTCTCCTTCGCGAACCCTCAGCTCGCTTCGCGCGCCAGAGTTCGACTTAGACAAAAGTCGGCAACCGGGCGAACCTTGCGGCATCCCATGCAGGCGTACACCCCGCCTGCATCTCAATTTGCATTGCGATTCGGCCCCCAGGATTTCACCGGCGCACCCCTTGGTCGAACACCGGTCGGGACCACTCGACACTACCCTAAACAGTAACCGCCCCTCGCCAAACCCGTCAAGCAATCTGCCCGAACGGACACAACAAAAACAACGGTCATCCCGCGCGAAGCGAGGCACTTCGCGCCATCGCGCTTTCTTGCGCGATGAATCTGCTTTTCTCGTCGTGTAGCTTCACCTCGGCCCGCTCTTCCCACTCACCAGTTACCTGCCCTGATACACCCACCAAGCAAAATCATCGTAAATGTTTCTAAGGTTTCCCCTTAGGCCGCGAGTCCTATTGGTCGCCTCGTTCGCATTCTTTAGAATCCTCTCATCATGGCAACGACAGAATTTCTAATCCATCTGGCTTCGCAACTCAAAGTGAACAAGCAACCTGTGGAACGCCGCGCCGTCGACAAACTGCTTCACATCGTCGCCGAAAAATTCGAAGTCGGCCAATACGCCAGCCGCTGCGACGCCGAGCGCGACTTCCGCGACCTCGTAGACAAAGCCTGCAAAGCCGCTTAGTCCCACCTCAAGCGTCGACAGTTGAGAGTTGAAAAAGGCCGAGACGAGCCAGCCGCCTCGTATCGCGATTCCGGCCCCTGATGCTCCGACGGTTTGTAGGGGCGGGATCATCGAAGATCCTGAGCTTCCAAGGACTCCGCCCGGCCCCACATGCCCAAAAACTCCAAATATCGCTTCTCACCAACCGCAGTCTCAAAAGTGGCATCAACCGCTTTGCCTCTCCGCCAATCCTCCAATTAAGCAAACCCCGTAACTCACTCCCACCAAAGCACTTCCCTGTTTAGAGAGAGTTTGCTCTCAGTTACTTTGACGCCCCGCGCGCGCTCCCCCACCGTGGCTTCATCAGCGCCGTTTCTCGAGCGCCTTTCCGAACCATCAGGAGGAGTTTCAATGTCACTCAGCTTCAGCTCCAAAATCGCCAGCGCTAGCACCAGCGCCAGCACCTTCGCCAAACTAGCGGTGGCAGCCGCCTTGGCCACCGCCGTCTTCAACCCAACCACCCAAGCTCAACAATCCACGCCCAACCCCGGCACCGACCCCAACAACTCTCCCGTCCAGATCATCTCCAACTCCCAGTTCAATCAGATGGTCGCCAACGGTCAGCTGAAAGAAAACAACCCGATTGTCGTCCTTGAGCAGTTCGTCGGTCACGTTTTTCAGGACCTCAAAAACGGCGCCACCGTCCAAAGTTTCATGCGCAAGAACCCCGGCATCCCCGGTTACACACAGCTTGTCACCGCCGCCCCCAAAAACCCCGACATCCATCCCACCCTCGAAGGCAACTACCGCACCGTAATCAACTTCAACGGCGTCTCCCAGACGATCGAAACCTTCGGCCCCAGCACCAAACTCGGTCAGCTCGCCACTTCCATCACTACCTCCGCTGACCCCAAGAATCAGCTCGCCCTCTACAGCACCGCCTATTCCCAATATGGAACCACCTACAACCAGCTCTGCAATCCTCAGTTTGGCATCCCTCCAGGCCAGACCGACATTCCGCCGGGCCAGGTCGATCAACAGCCGTCTCCATGTCAGACACTGCTCGCGCCCACGTCGCTCGTCAGCCCGGTCGCCCTGCAAGGCGCTCCCATCGGTCAGATCTACGCCGCTCTCGGCGTCATCAGTGCCTTCGGCCCAATCCTCGTCCACCATGTTCCGACAGGCGTCGGCCCCGGCCCGGTCGCCTGCAATGAAGAACTTGGCTCCAGCTTCGCCCCCGGCGTGAACGGTTCCACCTTCGGCGATCAGATCAACAGCACCGGATACACGCTCTCTTCTTCCGGCCTCGTCGCTAATTTCAATTTCCCAGCCAAGAACATGCTCACCTGCATCCGGAATCAGGGTCAGCGCGGCACCTGCCATATTTTTGCGGGTATCTCCGCCATCGAAGAGCTGATCGCACGCGACACCGGCGTCTACGCTAATCTCTCCGAGCAGGACTTCATGGAAAATTCCAAAATGACTTGGGCTTCCGACTACTACAACGACAATGGCGACGCCGGCGGCGACCTGCAGTCCGCTCAATCCGCCGGATATAAATTCGCTTTCGAGAACACCTGGGACTACAACCCCGCGCCCAACCAACCCGCGCCTCCCAACTACGAATACGTCCACAGCTGCGACGTTTATCCGTCGAATGAACCCGGTTGCTCCGCGACCGCTCCGGAAGCAACGCAATTTTGTACCCTCCGCTCTACGTTCGCGGGCATCGTCCGGGCTTGCGGGCTGGACCCCTTCATCAATCCGCACCCGTCGCCCTACTCTTCCGCCGGCGTCACCTACACCTGGTACCCTAGCAACAAAGATCTCTCCGTCGACTACATCTTCTTGGCACTCGCGTTCAACAACGCGGTAGTCCTCGGCTTCAACGCCACCAACAATTTCGTAAACACTACCAACGGCTTCATCAGTTACACCGCCGGAATCGAAGATGATTCCGTCGGTGGTCACTCCGTCCACATCGTCGGCTACGTCAGCAACGAAGACATCGCCGCCAACCCCAACACCGCCTCTGCCCCACCCGCTTCCGGCGGCGGCTACTTCATCATCAAAAACAGCTGGGGCGCCGCCTATGGCGACGCCGGTTACTCCTACATGCCCGTCGACTACCTCAAAGCGAACGCCGTCGACGTAGCAGTAGTCAGCTCCGTCAACAAAAACTAACCGCCTCAACTCGCCGCAAAACACCAAGGGCTCCGTCGTCACTCAGACGTCGGAGCCCTTTTCCCATCGACCACTCGTACCGCCACTTCAACTTCGTCGGCGCGGTTCTACCTTCACCCTTTTGCCCCCGCCGTAATCCCTCTGCGCAGACAGCGTCAACGCCAGCGACTCCATCGATTCCAACGTCAGCAACCGATAATGAATTTTCCTCTTGCAGCGCACTCTTGCCATCGCCACCGAATCGCAAAATGCGAGATCGACTCCTCGCAAATCCGCCGTTCCCTTCCCGGAAACGAAAAACTCCTTCAACGTATGCCGTTCGCCAACCGCCGACGCGAGCAGCCCTCGAGCGGTCTTCAACAACCTCCTGCTGATCGAAGCAACACCGATCGTCGACGGCTGCGTGAGTTCTTCCACCAACTTCACGTGTTCGTCCGCTCCAGAAAACGTTAGTGGCACGCAAGGCCGGTCTCGCGGCACGATTGACTTCACCAATCGCACTGCGTAATCCGGTGCCGTCACCTGCGCTCTCGCCGCCAGTTCCGGGCTGTTCGGAAGCTGTTCGGGTGAATACGCCTTCACGCTGCGTGTCACTCGAGATATCAGCTCCGTCCGAATGATCTCTCGTAGCCCCGCTTCTTCTTCCACGACGACAACGCAGTCGGGAGGCGCCGAGTACACGCGCTCCATCACCCGTTCTTGCAGCACTTGCAGCGAATATCCCATTTCTCGCGCGCGTTGAATCGTCTCGTTGATGAGTCCGTCCAGATCGCCCTTCGGCGCATCCTCAACGGTCTCTGCGGCCGCCTCCACAAACAATCGGCTTCCTTGCCGGCGCACAAGCCATCCGCGTCGCACCAGTTCTTGGTACGCCTTGCTTACGGTGTTGTGATGAATTTTCAACCGAACCGCCATGGCACGAACGCTTGGCAGTTGTTGACCTGCGCGCAGTTTGCCAGTGCTGATCAAAAACACCACCTGCTCGGCAATCTGCTCCTGCAGCGGTACATCGTTGTTTCGGCTCAGGTGAATTTGCATGGTCGCAACTTCGGCATTCTATCTTCCCCACCGGAAACGACGAAGCTCTTCACATTTGCCTGCTACACACACACGCATCCGCGACGCAATGTGACAGTCGAGTTTCTGTCACTCCCGGCCCCCACAGCCGGCCGCGCTTCCCCCATTCTGCCAATGACGGAAACGTTCCGTGATTGTCCACACGGAATCGAGAGGGAAAATCGAATGATTCAAATTGCCTTGATCGTCGCAATCACAGTATTTTTCTTCGTTTTGGAAAGGGTGCTTCCTGGCCGTGAGCTTCCCGAAGCGCCCGGATGGTACCTCCGCGCGGCCTTTCTGAACGCCTGCCAGATCTCGCTCGTTCTGCTGGCTGGCGTCGTGTGGAATCACTGGTTTCAGCGGTGGTCGCTCTTTCATCTCGCAGGCAAAATGCCCCCGCTTCTGGAAGGCTTCGTCGGCTGGTTTATCGGAACCTTCGTCTTCTACTGGTGGCATCGCGCTCGCCACGATTCCAACTTTCTCTGGCGCGTCTGTCACCAGATTCACCATAGCCCTAGCCGCATCGAAGCGTTGACCGCCTTCTACAAACACCCGCTGGAAATCACCGCGGACTCCATGATCGTCAGCGCCCTGATGTTCTCTTTCCTCGGCGTTTCCCTCGCAGGCGCAGCCTGGTACAACGTCTTCGCCGTCTTCGGCGAGTATTTCTACCACAGCAATCTGCGCACTCCGCACTGGATGGGCTACTTCCTCCAGCGCCCCGAACACCACTCCGTCCACCACCAACTCGATCTGCACAGCTTCAACTACGGCGACATCACCTGGTGGGACCGCCTCTTCGGCACCTTCCGCGAAACCGACACCTTCGCCGCCCATTGCGGCTTCCCCGACAACCACGAACGCCACCTAGCCCGCATGCTCCTCTTCCGCGACAGCTACTAATCTCTGCCCCGGGCTCCGCGCCACCAAGCGCCGGAACCCATCCTTGTAGCGGCGACTTTACGTCGCCACACCCGACGACCAGGTTCCACCCATTGACAGCCTCAGGGATGTGGTGTGACATAAGGAAGGTACCCATGGCCGATACAAAAGAACACGCGCATCAACTGATCGAGCGGCTCGCGCCTACGCAACTCGATGCTGTCGTGGTATTGCTCGAGGCCATCGTAGACCCGGTCGCGCGAGCGATCGCAAACGCACCTGTCGATGACGAATCTGAGAGCGAGCACGAGAGTGCCAAAGTTGGCGAGTCGAAGGCTTGGTTTGAGCGTTCTGGCGAGAAATCAGTTTCGAACGAAGAAGTACTTACGGATTTCGGCCTCACTCCGGATCACTTCAAAAGCACAAAGAATAAGTAAACGTGAGAAAGATCGACTGGTCAGAACCGGCCCGCGCGGACGTGCGAAGGCTCGACCGCGATACGGCCATGCGCGTTTTCGCAGCGTTGCATCGCTTCGCCGAGACCGGTGAGGGAGATGTGCGGAAATTGCAAGGTCAGCCCAGTGAACTCCGCCTGCGTGTCGGCGACTATCGGGTGCGATTCACGCAGGAAGCAGACGATTCGCTTCGCATCCATGCCGTGTTGCATCGCAAAGACGCGTACCGATGATCCGACTCGGCGCCTCTGCACCCTCTCTAGTGAAGTCTTCTTTGATTCGAACACTCGTTACAACTCGTTCGAACAGTACCATTCCATAAATATCTTGATATAGTTAACAATTTAAGGTATCATGGGTCGTGTTAGCCCTAGTCAGCCCTCTCGAACGCTCACTATCTGCAGCAACCTCCCCTCTTTCCGCGCTAACTCCCCTGAAATCACATTCTTGCATCACGCGTCAAAATAACTCCCACAGAATCACATTCTTACGCAAAAACCACCCGGGGGGGAGGGGTTCAAGTCACCCAACCTGCCAACGAACAACCATCCGAACGCGCAAACGCTCCCCAATCGCCCGCCGCCACGCCACGTTCAAGCGGCAAACGTGTTAACGTCTCTATTCCAAACAATATGCCGCAAAAATTGCCATCTCTCGTCATCGTCGGCCGCCCCAACGTCGGCAAGTCCACGCTATTCAATCGCTTGACCGGCACGCGCCGCTCCATCGTCACCAATGAGCCCGGCATCACCCGCGACCGCATCTACGGCAAAGCCGAATGGCTCGGCCACAAAATGGAAATCGTCGACACCGGCGGCATCGTTCCCGACGACAAAGCGCTCATCCCCACCGAAATCCTGCGCCAGGCCCACATCGCCATCCAGAAAGCTTCGCTGCTCGTTCTCGTCGTCGATAGCCAGGCCGGACTCACGCCGCTCGACGAAGAACTCGCTCGCCTCCTTCGCACGACGGGCAAACCGTTCGTCATCGCGGTCAACAAAGTCGACGCCACCTCGCAAGAAGTCAACGCGGCCCAGTTCCATCGCCTCGGCGTCCCCGTCTTCCCCATCGCCGCCGAACACGGCACCGGCGTCGACGACTTGCTCGACGCCGCCCTCAAAGTGTTTTATCCCGACGGTCACGCACACTCCGCTGCAGAGGTAAAAGCCAAGCCGGCGCCTCATCGAGAAGCCGCTTCCTCTGATGGCACAGCTTCAGACGTTGTGCCTCCTGACGGCGCAACCACCGACGACGAAGCGTCCGAATATGCCGAAGCCGAAAACGAATTCGCCGACGAAGACGTCCAGGAAGATCGCCCCACGCAGGTCGCCATCATCGGCCGCCCCAACGTCGGCAAATCCACGCTTCTCAATCACATGGCCAGCGAAGAGCGCTCCATCGTCTCGCCCATTCCCGGCACCACCATGGATTCCGTCGACACCGAAGTCGAACACGAAGGCCGCCTCTACACTTTCGTCGACACCGCCGGCATCCGCCGCAAAGGCAAAACGACGCTCGTCGCTGAAAAGCTCAGCGTCGTCATGGCGCGCCGCGGACTCGAGCGCTGCGACGTCGCGCTGCTGATCGTCGACGGTGAACAAGGCGTCACGCAGGGCGATGCGCAAATCGCCAGCTACGCCGAGCAGTCCGGCCGCAGCGTCATCATCGTCATGAATAAGTGGGATCTCGCCGTCGAAGCCGCGCGCAAATCCGCCGAACGCGACGCCGCCACCAGCAAAGGTCAGGCGCGTAAAGACGCCCACGACCGGCGCACTGAAGCTGCGGCGAAATTCAGCGTCAGCGCTCGAACCGGCGCGAAATTGAAAGCGGGAAAGGCGCAAGCCAGCGCGGCTCGATCCGCTGGTAAGCGTGGCGACCCAGGCAGTCGCGGCTCGCGCGGACATTCCTTTCCGGGCGCGATGCCGGGCGTCCACGGTTTCAGCGATCTCGACAAAAGCCGCCTGCTCTTCGACTACGAAAATCTCGTTCGCGACAAATTGAAATTCCTCAGCTACGCGCCGATCGTTTTTCTTTCCGCAAAGTCCGGTGACCGCGCCAGCAAATTATTTCCGCTGATCGATCTGGTCGCTGCCGCGCGCAAGAAGCGCATTCCTACCCCCGAATTGAATCGCTGGCTCAAGGAAGACATCGATCTGCAACGCGGCACGACACCCAAGGCGCGGCCGGTCAAGATTTACTACATGACGCAGGCCAAGACGTCGCCGCCGACATTCTTGATTTTCACGAATCAAAAAACGCCGCTCCATTTCAGCTACCAGCGCTTCCTCGAAAATCAGCTCCGCGAAAAATGGGATTTCCCCGGCGCCCCGATCCGCTTCCTCCAGCGCCTCCGCAGACCCGAACGCGACACGCGTACTCCTGAATCGCGCGCCGAAGCCCGCGAAACCGAACGCAAACAGCACGGCCCGCGTCTCATGCGCGAGCACGAAACAAAAGAACTCGACGATTAGATCAACTCCGCTGGTATGCTGCGCCTTCTCGCCACGAAAAAAATCGACGTTCGGCGTAGACCGCAGGAGCTGCGATGAAGTTACCGACGAACCTACGAATTAAATTACGGACGAAGTCGCGGATGATGTTGCGGATGAGTTTACGATTCAGGCCGCGATTCCTTGTGCTTGTCCTGCTGGCGCTGAGCGCTTTCTGTTCCGCAGCGTACTCCAAAGAAGCCAGCCTGATTCTCGTCAACGGAAAAGTCTGGACCGAGAATCCCGCGCTGCCCATCGCGCACGCCGTCGCGCTCGACGGCAACAAAATCCTCGCCGTCGGCGACGACGCATCGATCCGCAAACTCGCCGGACCCGACACAAAAGTCATCGATCTTCGTGGACGTCTTCTCCTTCCCGGCTTCAACGACGCGCACGTCCACTTTCTCGATGGCGGCGGATCACTGATTTCCGTCAACCTCAGCACAGCGAACAGCCCCGCTGAATTCAGAGAGCGCGTCGCAACATTCGCAAGAACCCGCGGCCCGGGCGCATGGCTTCGCAACGGCAATTGGGATCACCAGCGCTGGAACCCGCCAAACTTGCCGAATCACCAATTGATCGACGAGGTTTGCGACGATCACCCGGCATTACTCTGGCGCACCGATGGGCACATGGCACTCGCGAATGCGCTCGCGCTGAAACTCGCTGGCATCGACCGCAATACGAAAGATCCTCCCGGCGGCGAGATCGAGCGCGACAAAGAAGGCAATCCGACGGGCATCCTAAAGGACTCCGCGACAGCTCTCGTGGTGCGCGTGATGCCTCCGCTGTCGGCGCGAGAGCAGGACCAAGCCATGGAAGCGGCGCTCCACGAAGCCGCGATTCACGGCATTACGAGCGTGCAAAATCTCGCCGACACTCCAGAAGACGAAAGCCAGCCGCAAGCCTTCCGTGAGTTTCAGAAGTTTGAGCGCGAAAGCAAACTCACCGTCCGCATTTACCAGGGTGTGCGCGTTCGTGACTTGAAGATGTTTGCCGATCCCGGCGTCGTCGCACCGTTCGGCAATTCACTTCTCCGCATCGGCAACCTGAAGGCTTTCGCCGACGGCGCGCTCGGCTCCGAAACCGCGTGGATGGATGAACCATTCGCGAACAATCCGTTGAACCGGGGACTCGCGAGCCCTGATCTTCTCGACGTGGAGAAGTTTTATGGCGAGATGCGCGGCGCTGACAAAGCCGGCCTCCAACTGACGATCCACGCGATCGGCGATCACGCGATCAGTACGATTCTCGATCTCTTCGCGCGATTGGAACAGGACAACGGCCCCGCCGATCGTCGCCCGCGCATCGAGCACGTGCAGCATCTTCATCCCGCGGACTATCCTCGCTTCGCCAAGCTCGGCGTCATCGCATCGATGCAGCCGTATCACGCGATCGACGACGGCCGCTGGGCGGAGAAGGTAATCGGCCCCGAGCGCATTCACTCAAGCTACGCGTGGAAATCGTTGCTCGATGCCGGAGCGACACTTGCGTTCGGCTCCGACTGGCCAGTCGCCCCTCTCGACGCTGTGATGGGAATCTACGCCGCCGCGACGCGCCAAACGCTCGACGGAAAAAATCCCAACGGCTGGACGCCCGAGCAGCGCATCACCGTCGCGCAAGCAGTGCATGCGTACACGGTGAATTCCGCGTTCGCCGAGCATCAGGAAAAAGTAAAAGGCTCGATCGAACCCGGAAAACTCGCCGATCTCGTCGTCTTGTCCAACGACATTTTCTCGATTCCACCGGATCAGATTCAGAAGACCACGGTCGATCTCACCATTTTCGACGGTCGCGTGATTTTCGAGCGCCCGTGGTTCCAAGCCGCGCAGTCGTTCTCAGGTTCGTCTGACTCCCGTATCAAAAGCGCAGTACCGTTGACACCGTGAAAATTTCGCCTAGGATGAAGAGGTTCCCCGCCCCTCGATTGCTATCGGTTGACCGCCGTCGGCTGATCGAGATTAGAATTGTGAGAGCGAGTTAGAATTCAAGAGAGACGATGAGCACCGCTACCGTACTGCAACCCGACATCGACGACGAGCGCCTGTATCGCATCGGCGAAGTCAGCCGCCTGTCTGATCTCAAACCGTTCGTGCTGCGCTATTGGGAAACCGAATTCCCCATGCTCGAACCGGTGAAGAGCCCGAGCGGCCACCGCATGTATCGCCAGCAAGACGTAGACATGGTGTTCAAGATTAAGCGCCTGCTCTACGACGAAGGATTTACCATCGCCGGCGCGCGCCGCCACCTGCGCGAAACCAACGGAGCGATCAGCGTCGAGCCATCAGTGCGCGCAGCCTCCGCAGGCGCGTCTGCCGGAAGCTCACACACGGGCACCGAAGGCTCGCACGGAGCGTACGCGGCCGCATCCGAGCGCGCGCACCACGCGGACGCAGAAGACTCCACCAACTATGCCACTCACGCCGCGCATGCCGTTGCTCCTCACGCGCCGCACGCGTCCGGCGAAAACGCCGCCGAGCTTCTGAACCGCAAGATGCTCCTCGATCTGCGCGACTCACTCCGCGGCTTCTTGACGCTTCTCGAACGCCGGGGACAGTGATAACCTTGAAACCGAGTCGCCCCGCCGTTTAGGGCGATTTGATGTCTTGTTCGTCCGAAGCCGCCTCAACGGCCTCGGTTTTACCCCGGTCGGGACGTAGCGCAGCCTGGTAGCGCGCACGCTTGGGGTGCGTGAGGTCGCTGGTTCGAATCCAGTCGTCCCGACCATTTGCTGTTTCAAGTACAACCCGCAAACACCCTGCGTGCTTTGCCAACAGTCGCTCGATTCGAACGATCACAACCCGTCTCCCTGCGCGCCTATGTTATTTCAAGAGATGCGACAACCTTGTCCTCTGTTGGGTTCATCTACTTTAAGTGAAGTGTGCTCTGGTTTTGACCGGGCGTATGCTAGGATTCCCGTGCTCACAAACCTCCGATCGAGATGCCCATGCCCGACCACGAAGTTTTCCCGAATCCAGTGGTTAAGACTGTGGCTTTCGAAGTTCGGTTCCCGAACCTGTTCTTCATGGAAACACGCATCGGTGATTTTCAAGTCAAGGTCATGAAGGATTTCCCTCAGTCTGAACTTGTCCATCGTCGCAGCGTCGTGTTTTGGGCCGGAAGCGACCCTCAGGAACTTGCAAAGCAGCCCACCGGAGAATCGGTGGACAGGATTTGGCAATTCAAATCGGCAAGCGGCGCTACCAAACTAGAGATTTCGACCAAGAATTTGGTGTTGAGTTCGGAACAACATCGATCCTACAAGTACGGAGGAGAAGACTCGTTTCGCGCCATAATAAATCGAGTCGTGAACCACTTTGTGGCTTTAGTGCAAATCCCAGTCGCCCTTCGAGTAGGCTTTAGGTATATTAACGAATGTCCAATATTCAATCGGAGTACTGAATATTTCAACCAATGTTACAATAGCATTCTGCCGATGAGCCGCTTCAGATTAGAAGATGTGGTCAACATGGACTGCGGTGTCGTCACCAACTTGGAGAAATGTCAGTTCCGACATCTGGAATCGATGAAGCTCACAGCCGACGGCGGTCAACTGATGCTTGACCTGGACGCTTGGACCCAGAATATCCCCTCAGATCAAGTAATGGCGGCGGCAGACATCCTGTACGAAACAATTGCACTCGATTTCAGGAACACAGTCAAAGAACCGATCATTGAATACATGAGAAAGCCGAAAGGGGCAAATTGATGACGCCCGTTTTTGAGAACGATTTGATGGGCAGACTTTCGATTCAGGGCACCGGCTCGCCTTCGATCCCGTCGATTGCCCGCACAAAGACAGTAGAATTGGGCCAGTATGAAGTGGTCTTCGCGGTCACGGACGAAGATCGAGTTGTAAGCGTTGTCGAAGTTCGAGTGAAGAAAGACTTCCGAAATATCCAGCAGAAGCTTGGATCTACCGGCTACATAGATGTCGATCAATATTTGAAGTGACGCAGAGGGACAAAACCCTTGCCCTCGTTCTACAGTGACGGTCCGTCAAAAATCTTCAGATTGGGCGATGTTGTCACCGGCTTCCATCACCCTGCCTTCCAAATAGACTCACCTGGCAACGCAGAAAAATCTACCGATGTGAGGATCAACCTTACTCGTCCCTCCTACTTTGCGGTCATGACTCCCTGTTGTTCGATCGAAGACCAATCGATTTCTCTGGCCCCTCTAATTGAAGTTCGCCATCGGTTTTTTGAGATTCCGCGCCTTGCGGAAGACATGACCAGACTCAATTCACCCATGCAGCCCGAGGATTCCTTACCACCAAAAGCGTGGGAGAACATGACGGCTGAAAAGAAAGGCGAGCTGTTGGCAAGAGGCCCGTCCTACATTTTCACTGAATGTTTTATCTACGAGGCAAATCCCCTGCTCAAGCGATATGCGCTAAAGAAGGGCACGCGTGAGTGGCCGGATGTAGGTCACCGAATGGTGGACTTCAAACAGATCTTCCGAGTCGAGTGCAATCAGGTTGATAGAATGCGAGACGCCCCCGAAGGCACGAAGCTTTTGGAGTTGGGGATCCCGACTCGCTCACAGTTAAGAGACAAACTGGCTGCCTTTTTTGCCCGGATTCCCGCAGAAGACGCAGCATAAAGTTCAGCCTTTAGGATTAAAACGTTGGATCGTCATTCGGTGAAGGAACAGTTGGGTAGCATTCGAGCTAATCGGCGGAGAGGGGGCTGACTACGGAGGCGTCGGGGATGGCGGGGGCGATGGGCATGGCTACGGTGATGGTGGTGCCGTTGCGGTCGGATTGGATGTCGAAGTGGCCGCCTTGTTCGCGGACGCGTTCGCGCATGCCGGCGAGGCCGACGCCGACGTTGCCGCCGGTAAGCTTGAAAGTTTCGAGCATTTCGCGCGAGATGCCTTTGCCGTAGTCGCGAATGCGCAGGACCGCTCCCTTGGGGTTGGTGCGGAGCGAAATTTCGGCGCGAGAGCTGCGCGAATGGCGATGGATGTTTGTGAGCGATTCCTGCAAGACGCGAAAGAGCACCAGCTCCGCGGGGCGCGGCATGCGCTCGAGATCGTCGGGAATGTCCGCGACGATTTCGATTCCGCTGCGTTTCGCGAAACCTTCGGCGTACCAGCGCGCGGCCGATGCGATGCCCACTTCATCGAGCAGCGGCGGATGGAGCAAATGCGAAATCGTGCGCGTTTCGGTCACCGAGTCGGTGAGCAGCTGATCGATCTCCTTCAACAGTTCGTCGTTCGGATTTTTATCGAGCAGCACCGACATGTGCATCTTGGCGACGGCGAGCAGCTGGCCCAGGCTGTCGTGCAGCTCGCGTGAAAATTTTCGTCGCTCCTCGTCCTGCAACTGCAAGACGCGCACGCTCAGACGCCGCGCGCTTTCTTCCATTTTTTCGCGCTCGACGAGCTCGCTGCTCAACAGCCGGAAGTGAACCCAGAGCAGCACAACGGCGATCACGAAGCCCGCGGCGAGAATGCCGAGCACCCAGAAAAAGAGTGAGCCGAAAAGTTCGCGCCGCCGGCCGAGCAGTTTGTCTTCCTCGTCCATCATGCGCTGCGAAACTTCCATGAATTCGGCAGCGGCCGTGACGTTTTCGCGACTCAGCCGAAGTTGAGTGCTGTCGTCCAAGGGACCTACACGCCGCATTTCGATCGTCGCGTCAAGCAGTTCCAACCGGCGCAAAACGATGTCGTCGAGCTGGAGAGCGAGCGCAATCTGTGTCGCGTTGTCGCGGACCAAGTCGCGGATCTGCGTGAGATCGTTGTGAACCCGCTTTTTGTCCTTGGGATATTGCGAAAGCGTAGTCTCATCGCCCGAATTGATATAGACCGTGCGCGTGCGCGCCGCGTGCGCAAGCGAAGTTTGCAAATCGCCGAGAGCGACTTGCACTTCGTAGCTATGCGCTGCCCACTTTGCCGCACGCAGGAAGCGCGAAATCGCAATGGTGGCGGCAAGCCCGCAACCGAAAAGCAGAATCAGCGCGGATAGAAATGCGAGCCGCGCCTTCTTCCGGGACGGCATATCTTGGAAGCTGGCTGGAAGCATGGGTGATCGAGCCTGACCGCGCCCGTATTGGGAAAGAATAGAACAATCGGAGCGGGCACGTACTACGAGAAAGACCTTACGAAGAAATAGCGAATTCTATAGCGAGAATCGGCCCAATGGTCGCCTTCGGTCCTATCGTCGCTTCGAGTGAATTCCTGCCGGATGACATCGAGGGCACCCTTCCTTCGTCTGCGTCTACGAATAAAGCGCGCCCCTACACTTAGAGACGCGAACGTTCAGGGTCGTTGCTTTTCAATCGAAAGAAATCCGTGAACAGGGACGCTCGGCGGGCTTCATCGCAACCAGCGATGTCTGCGCCGACTACGCCCGAGCCACGACCTGCTGCTAACATCGGAAGGACCATGACTCATATTCTTTTGACGAACGACGATGGGATTCAAGCTGTGGGACTGCGGACGCTCCGCGACGCGATGGAGGGCCTCGGGACGATCAGCATCGTGGCGCCAAGCCGCGAACAGAGCGGCGCGGCACAATCGCTGACGCTGCGCCAACCGATCGTGTGCCACGAAGTGGCCGAGCGCGAGTGGGCGATCGACGGAACGCCGGCCGATTGTGTGATCGTGGCGTTGCATAAGTTGCTGCCGGAACCGCCGGACATCGTGATTTCGGGAATCAACTACGGTGCGAACCTTGGAGAGAACGCCTATTACTCCGGCACGGTTGGAGCGGCGCGCGAAGCCGCGCTGCACCACATCCCGTCGGTCGCGATGTCGCTGTGCTCCAAGAAAAAGGGCGTGGACTTTGGTCCTTCCGCGCGCGTCGCCCGCACTGCGGCGGAACTTGTCTTGACCCAGCACCTTCCCGACCAAGTGCTTTTGAACATCAATGTGCCCGAGCCTTGGACGGGCGGCGTGCGCTTTACCCGCCAGTCGAAAAAAATCACACGCAATCAGTTGAGCGAAGGGAAAGATCCGCGCGGCCGATCGTATTTCTGGCTATTTGAACAGCGCATCGATTCCGATGTCGCGCCGGACTCGGACTACGCCGCGATTTTTGCGGGCGATGTGTCGATCACGCCGCTGCATCTCGATCCGACCGACGACGATGCGATGCAGACGCTTGCCGGCTGGGCAGAGACTATCAAGAAGCGAGATGCGGTAAAGAAGTAGCGGAGCTCAGTAAGCGAGGGCGCAGCCGTCGGCGCGCATTTCGCTTGCGGCTGCGTAGACGCGGTCTTCGCCGCTCATGTGGGGCGCGATGCATTCGTAGCGGCCGTAGCCGCCGTCGCTGGGGCCAAGAGGCCAGCCAAGATCGGCGAGCGCTTTGCGCGTGGCTTCGGGCACGCCGGTTTCGAGACGCAAAATTCCTTTGGGACCGAGACCCGGTCCATCTTCACCCATCGATTGCGACGAGCCTTCGTGATGCCAGCGCGGGCTGTCGCCTGCGGCCTGGATGTCGAGACCGTAGTCGATGCGATTGATCACGATTTGCGACTGACCTTGCGGCTGCATGTCGCCGCCCATCACGCCGAACGACATCCATGGCTTGCCGTCTTTTACCGCGAAGCCGGGAATGATTGTCTGAAACGGGCGCTTGCCGGGCGCGTAGATGTTTGGATGGCCATCCTGCAGCGAGAAAAGTTCGCCGCGATCCTGAAACATGAAGCCGAGGCCGTCGGCGACGAGTCCGGAGCCCATGCCGCGGAAATTGGATTGGATCTGGCTGACCATCATGCCAGTGGAATCGGCGACGGTGAAATAAGTGGTGTCGCCGTGGCTTGGCGCCTGGCCGGGATGCACGGGATCCAGAATAGCGTCGAGCTTGATGAGTTTGGCGCGTTCGGCGGCGTAGGATTTTGAGATCAGCCACTCAATGGGAATTTTCGCGAAGTGCGGATCGGCGTAGTAACGCGCGCGATCTTCGTAGGCGAGGCGCTTGGCTTCGACTTGCGTGTGAAGCGACGCTGCGGACTGGAAGCCCATGCCGCGCAGATCGAAATTTTCGGCGATGTTGAGAAGTTGGAGCGTGGCGAGGCCTTGCGTGTTGGCGGCCATGGCGTAAACGTCGAGGCCGCGATAGTTGGTGACGAGTGGATCGATCCATTCGGCGTGTTGATCGCGAAGATCGGCGCGCGTGAGCCAGCCGCCGATGCGCTTGAAGTAGGCTTCGATGGTTTGCGCGATTGGGCCGTCGTAGTAGGCGTCGCGGCCTCCCGCAGCGATGAGTTTGTAGGTGCGCGCGAGATCGGGATTGCGGAAGACGTCGCCTTCGTTGGGCCCTTTTCCGCTGGGCGCCCAGGTGTGCATCGCGTTGGCGGTTTCTTCGACGCCGGAATTCGGGCGCGTGAAGGCGGCGAGATTGCGCTTGATGTAGTAGCCGATGACTTGCGGAACGGGGACGCCGGATTCGGCGAGATGAATGGCGGGCTCGAAGAGTTCGGCCCATTTTAATTTGCCGTAGCGCTGATGCATGGTCCACCACGCGTCGAGGGCGCCGGGAGTGGAGACCGAAATTGCGCCGAGCGGGGCGATGACGCCTTTGGGAGAGCGCGCGCGGACGGTTTCGAGCGTCAGCGATTTCGGCGAACGGCCTGAGCCGGCGAGGCTGACGACTTTCGAGAGTTTGGGATCCCAGATCATCGCGTAGCAATCGCCGCCGATGCCGGAGCTTGTGGGCTCGAGGAAGCCGAGGCACGCGTTGGCGGCGATGGCGGCGTCGACTGCGGAGCCGCCTTTTTTGAGAGTTTCGATAGCGGTGAGCGTCGCGAGTGGATGCGCGGTGCCTGCTGCGCCGGAGCGACCCATTGCGGCGGAACGGCTGGCGAAACTTGCGCCCGCGGGGCGATCGCCGGCGTGCACGTCGGGGCGGATGAATCGGTCTTCGCCTTCAGGCTGAAATTTTGGGAGGGGATGGTCTGTCGCGTCGGAGGCGTCTTTCTTTTGCGAATTCTGATCTTGAGCCGACATGTCAGTTGCGAGCGACGCCGTCGCGGCCGCAGCAGCAGGAATTGTGGCGATGAAGGAACGGCGACGCATGAAGCCTCCGGAAGTTTGCATGAGTTTTGCGAGGCGTAGCTTAACAGTTTCGCGTCGGGTGGAAAACGCGTTTAGATGAGAACTCGCTAAGAATTGTTTTTGGAAGCGCGTCGCATGCGCGGAATGGTGCGGAGGTCGCGAGGATGGGATAGGATTTGAGCGGGCTAGTGCGATGGAACGATTCGACATAGTTATCGTCGGGGCAGGAGTTTTTGGCGCGTGGACGGCGTCGCATTTGGCGAGGCGCGACAAGCGCGTTTTGCTGCTGGATTCTTATGGACCGGGGAATTCGCGCGCGAGTTCGGCCGGCGAATCGCGCATTATTCGCATGGGCTACGGCGCGGATGAGATTTACACGCGTTGGTCGCAGCATTCGCTGGCGCAGTGGAAGGAATTTTTTGGATACGCGCGGCCGGGGCTGTTTCGTGAGACCGGGGTGTTGTGGCTGGCAAACGAAGGCGACGCGCGGATTCGCGAAACCGCGGATACGTTGACGCGATGCGTTGTCGAGTTTGAGCAGTTGGATCGGACTACGCTGGAAAAACGCTATCCACAGATTTCACTGGACGGAATTGCTACGGGGATTTTTGAGTCGACGAGCGGCGTTTTGATGGCGCGGCGCGCGGTGGCGGCAGTGGTGGAAGACGCGATTTTTCGCGGCGTTGAATATCGGGTGGGCGAAGTTTTGACGCCGGCGATCAGCGAGGGATCGAAATCAGTTTCGTCGCTGCGCACGCGCGGTGGAGAGGAGTTTGAAGCGGACACTTTTGTTTTCGCGTGCGGTGCGTGGCTCGGGAAGATTTTTCCGGATGTACTTGGCGAGCGGATTTTTCCAACGCGGCAGGAGATTTATTTCTTTGGCGTGCCTCCTGGTGATGCGCGCTTTTCGCCTTCGGCGCTGCCGACGTTTTTGTTTCAGGGCGACGAAACTTACGGCATGCCCGATATGGAAGGGCGCGGATTTAAGATTGCGATCGATCGGCACGGAGTGCGGGTCGATCCCGACACGCAATCGCGGATCGTTACCGAAGCGGCGGCGGAAGAGGTGCGAGCGTATGTCGGGCGGCGATTTCCGGCGTTGCGTGGCGCGCCGATCGTCGAGACGCGCGTTTGCCAGTATGAAAATACTTCGAGCGGGGACTTCCTGATCGATCGGCATCCTGGCGCTGAGAATGTGTGGTTCGTGGGCGGCGGCTCGGGGCATGGGTTCAAACATGGGCCGGCGGTGGGCGGGTATGTCGCGGCGCGCATCCTAGATGGGGCGGTGGGAGAGCCGCGGTTTTCGCTGGAGACGAAGGATAAGGTGCAGCATCGTGCAGTTTTCTGAGGACTTCGGTTCGCGTTCGTGAAAAGCCGATTCACTGAAACTTCGCGGCGGGATTTGCGTCTGTATGTAGAGATTTCGGAGGGTGAACTGTGGGAAAAGTGATGCGGTTGGTACGTGTGGCTGCGGCGGGAGCTGTAGCGTTCGCGCTGGCGTTTGGCGGCGGAGCGGTGAGTTACGCAGCTGGCGATTCGGATGCGGCGTCCGCGAAGACGAACGGCGTGACGACGAACGTTGCGCCGAGCGCCGCGGCGAGCGGCACTGCCGCTGCTCCGGCGGGCAGTGTCGGTGAAATCAAAATTCCCGTCGAGTATTACAAGCTGCCGAACGGGCTGCGCGTCGTGCTGTCGCCCGATCACACCTCGCCGATTATTTGCGTCGGCGTTTACTACCACATCGGATTTCGCATTGAGCCGCGCGACCGCACCGGCTTCGCGCACCTTTTCGAGCACATGATGTTTCAGGGTTCGCAGAACCTTGGAAAAATGGAATTCGTCAAGCTCGTGCAGACGAACGGTGGAATTTTGAACGGGTCGACGCGGTTCGACTTCACGAACTATTTTGAGGTGCTCCCGGCGAACAAGCTTGAGACCGCGCTATGGGCCGAAGCCGATCGCATGGGCGGGCTCGCCGTTACCGATGCGAATTTGACGAACCAGCAAGGCGTCGTCGGCAGCGAAGTGAAGCAGAACGTGCTGAATCGCCCGCTCGGCGGATTTCCGTGGCTCGACATGCCGCAGGTTGCGAACACGAACTGGTACAACGCGCACAATTTTTACGGCGACATCAAAGACATAGAAGCGGCGAAGTTGAACGAGGTGCAGGACTTTTTCAAAACATACTACGCGCCAAACAATGCGGCTCTGGCGATCGTCGGAGATTTCGATCCGGCGGAAGCGAAGAAATTTGTCGAGAAATATTTCGGACCGCTGAAGTCGTCGAATCTGCCGCCACAGCCGGACCTGAAAGAGCCGCGTCAGGACAAAGAAAAGCGCGAGACGAAAACGGACGCGCTGACGAAGCGGCCAGCGCTCGCCGTTGGGTATCACATTCCCGAGCGCGGCACGCCGGAATATTACGCGATGATTTTGCTCGATCAGATTTTGATCGAAGGCGATGACAGCTTGCTGCATCAGGAATTGGTGCAAAAGCGCGGCTACACCGGCGGCGTCGAAGGCGGGATCAATCTTCTCGGCAATCCTTACAACTATCAGGGGCCGATGCTGTTTATCGCGGACGTTATGTACGATCCGTCGACCAAGCCCGACGACATTATTTCGGCGATGGACGGGGTGATCGAACCGCTGCGGACGAAGCCCGTCGATCAGAAGACGCTCGACCGCGCGCTGGTGAAAGCGCGATCGGATTTGTACGACACGTTCGGCACGCAGGGTGGGTTCGGATTGATGGATATTCTGGCGAGCTTCGCGCTGTTTGACGACAATCCGGGCAAGGTGAATACGCTTGCGGACGAACTTGGAAAAGTGACGCCGGCGTTGCTGCAGAAAACTGCGGCGGAATATTTGCGACCGGAAAATCGCACGGTGCTCATCGTGGAACCGAAGGCTGCGGCCGCTGAGCCGGCGGCGGGAGCGAAGCCGTGAAGATCAACCGAATGAATCGCTCAAATACGGAGAACGTGAATCAAAGCGGCGCGGAGGAACGGATGAGTGGGACGCGAATGAAGCGAGTTGCAATGAGGACGGTACTGAGCGTAGCGATTGCGGTGATGATGCTTCCCCTTTCGTCGCCGATTTTTGCTCAGGCGACCGGCGATGCTGTGCCGCAAAAACAAACACCACCTCCAGGCAGCGCGCCGAAAGCATTCACCGTTCCAGCGCATGAGACTTATTCGCTGCCAAATGGGATGAAGGTTTCGCTCGTGCCCTACGGAAATATTCCCAAGGTCACCGTGAGCCTCGCGCTGCGCAGCGGAAACATCGACGAAACCACCGACAAACTCGGACTCGCCGACATCACCGGCGAGTTGATGAAAGAAGGCACGAAGACGATGTCGTCGGAGCAGGTCGCGCAGGCGGCCGCGCAAATGGGCAGTTCGCTCGGCATCGGTGTGGGAGTCGACGAAACCACCGTCGCGATGGACGTGCTGTCCGAGAGCGGTCCCGCTTCCGTGAAACTTCTAGCCGATGTGGTCGAAAATCCGCTGCTGCCGGAATCGGAACTCGCGCGCATCAAGACGAATATGCTGCGGCAAATTGCCGTCGCAAAAACGCAGCCGGCGCAGATCGCGGTCGCTCGCTTTCGCAAACTGATGTATGGCGACCATCCGTACGGCGACGTGCTGCCGACCGAAGCGAGCATAAACGGCCTGACGATCGACGACGCTCACAAATTTTACGCGGCCAATTTCGGCGCAGCACGCGCACATCTTTACGTCGCGGGCAAATTCGACGCCGCGGCGATGAAAAAAGCGATCGCTGCAAATTTCGAAACTTGGGCGAAAGGCACGCCACCAGAAAATCGACCGGCTTCGCCAAAAACACAGCACGTACTCGACGTGACCGATCGCCCCGGCGCGCCGCAGTCGACAATCTACGCAGGGCTACCCGTCACCGGACCGACCAGCGCCGACAGCATTCCGCTCGGCGTGACCAATTCGCTCCTCGGCGGCTCCTTCGCATCGCGCATCACTGCCAACATTCGCGAACAAAAGGGCTACACCTACTCTCCGCGCAGCCAGGTTTCGCAGCGGTATCACGATGCCTACTGGGCGGAAGTCGCCGACGTGACGACGAAGGATACCGGCGCTTCGCTGAAGGAAATTTTTGGCGAGATCACACGCCTGCAACAGCAAGCTCCACCCGACGAAGAGTTGAAGGGCATCCAGAGCTATATCTCGGGACTCTTCGTGATTCAAAACTCGTCGCGCCAGGCGCTGATCGGCCAGTTGCGCTACGTCGATCTGCAAGGATTGAGCGACGACTACCTGAAGACCTACGTGCAAAAAGTGAACGCGGTGACGCCGGCGCAAGTGCAGGCGATGACGACGAAATATATCAAGCCGGAGTCGATGACGATCGTGGTCGTCGGCGATAAATCGAAAATCACTGATCAGTTGGAGGATTACGAACCGAAGTAGTCGTGGCGCTGGAATTGAAGCCCTGCGCGTTTGAACGTGGCCGCCGACGCGGTTCACGCTTTCTGTGCGCGCCGGCGTGCATTCACGGCAGCAGTCGCGGCGGCTGCTGCTGCAGCGGCCGCGCTTGGCGCACGCTGCGCCTTCTCCGCGTAAAGATGCTGATCGGCTTCCGAGAGCAGCTTCTCGATCCGCTCACCATTTCCGTTGTACGTCGCAATACCGATGCTAGCGGATACTGGCGGAGTCTCGGAATCGCGCGCGAGCACCTCGCGAATACGCGTGGCAACCATCTGCGCTTCTGACTCCTGCGACTCCGGCAGCACCAGCGCAAATTCATCGCCACCATAACGCGCAGCCGTATCGATCGCACGGCAGTGAATGCGCAACGTGTCGGCCAGACGGCACAACGCGCGGCTGCCGGTCAGATGCCCGTACGTGTCGTTAATTTTCTTCAGCCCATCAAGATCGAGCAGCAGCACCGAAAACGGCCGGCTATTTCGATTCGTCCGCTCCGTTTCGCTCTCAAGCACATCAAGGAGCCGCCGATAATTCGCCAGCCCCGTCAGCGGATCGCTGACCGCAAGATGCTGCACTTGCTCAAACAATCGCGCATTGTCGAGCAGCGCGCCGCCGAGCGCGACCGCATAGCTCGTCACCGTCAGCGCCTGCGCCAAAACGAACGGCGAATCCAGCAATCGCGTAGATTGTGACGCTGCAAGCTGCGCAGCGACGTTCATCCACGCCGCAGAATACAGCGCGCGGTCGAACGCCGAATCTTCAATTTGCAAGCGTCGCCGGAACCACACCAACGCCACCAAAAATAATGCAGCTGGCAAGAGTTGCGACGGATTCGGAATGAACGCGAGCGGATGCGGCGAACTCTCCGCCGGAAATCGCCGCAACAACGCGGTGATTCCGTACGTCAGCATAACCACGGTGAACAGCGCGCCCGCGATTTCGAGACGTGGCCTTCGCGACCGCGGCAGAAAATGTTCGACCTGCAGCGCCACGACGAGCAGCAATCCCAGTACGATGCGCCCAACCCACCATGACACCGGCGCCCAGCGCAGATGAATCGGCGCTTCCTGCAAAAATTGAAAAAAGAGAAGACTCGACGCCGTGAGCAGCGTGCCACTCAACAAAAATCCCGATCCCAAAATCAACGAGATGCGGTCTTGCGTTCCCTGGAATCGAACGAGAGTGACGGCGGCGAAAACAAAGGCCAGCAACCCGGTGGTGACCTGCAAATAGCCCTGCAGAATCGGGTCGGATTGCAGCGGCACTACGCGCAGCCACATCGAGAGGAAAAACACCACGACAAATCCCGATGCGTGCGACAGGAAAGGCGTCGCGCTGAGTTGTTTGGTAACGAGTGAGCCCTTGCCCATATTTGTTTCTGTCCTGACCGCGGCTGGGACCGGGCCCTCTCTCAGTATTAGACTCTGTTTTCACCATAGGCGTTGCGACTGAATCTGCCCTTCTTTTCTCTAAAAGATACCGTCCTTGTGGATTATTTGACCTGTACACACGTACAGGCGATGTCGCTCGCAAAATCAAGATAAGGCGGCAACGCGCTCCGACGTGTATGACGCCGCACCTGTTCGCTAGGACAATTTAGCTTTCTGATTTTTCGCCCGCGCGCGAGGGCGGCGACTGACTTGCAAAAATTTCACGGACCCGTGACAAAGTGTCGATCTCGCCGACGGGCTTATCGTCGCGAAGCCGCACGATGCGCGGGAAGCGGAGCGCGAATCCAGAGTCGTGGCGATTGGATTTCTGAATGTTGTTGAAGGCGATTTCCATCACGACGACCGGTTCGACGTCGCGAACGTGTCCATGATCTTCGATCGTGTGTTCGAGAAAGAACTTCGTGAGCTGCGCTATTTCGGCGTCAGTCACGCCCGAGTACGCTTTGCCGATATTCACCAGCCGGCCCGCGCCTTCGCCGGAATCGGTATCGCGCACCGCGAACGTGTAGTCCGACAGCAACCCGCGTCGCTTTCCGTGCCCGTACTCGGCGCGCGTCACGACCACGTCGAGCGTTGCCAGCGGTCGCTTCAGCTTGATCCAGTATTGCCCGCGCCGCCCTGGCACGTAAGGAGATTGCGGCCCTTTCGCAACGAGCCCTTCGTTCCCTTTCACCAACGCGGAAACGAAAGCCGCCTCGATTTCTTCGACCGTGCTGCAAAGCTCGGCGCGCGTGAATTGCAGCTCGGGCTTCTCATGCGGCGTCAGCAGATTCGTCATGCACAAACGCCGCTCTGCCAGTTCGAGATCGAGCAGCGACTCGCCGTTGAGCAAAAGCAAATCGAACGCGACAAAACTCACCGGCACAAGCGTCGACGTAAAGAGATCGATCTGCTTACGGCCCAGCCGCTGCTGCAACTCCGTAAACGGAATCGCTCGGCCGTCGCGCCACCCGATGATTTCCCCGTCGAGAATGAAATCGCCAGCAACCTTGCGGATGGGCGCAGCCAGTTCCGGAAACTCAGTGACGCGATCGAGCGTGCGCGAATACATCTCGAGGGTGTCGCCGCGCTTATGCACCTGCGCGCGAATACCGTCGAACTTTTCTTCGACGAGCGCGCCGTTGGGAAAAACCTCGACGAGCTCTGCCGCGGTATCGACCGGGCTCGCGAGCATCACCGAAATCGGCCGAAACAGTTCGATCTGCAAACCAGCCAGCCGCCCCTGCGCCGCCAGACGTAATGTCTCGCTGATGTCGCCCGTGAGCATGTTCGCGCGCTGCACGGTCGCCGCCGGCTGCTCGTAGCACCGTGCGATTCCCTCTTCCACCAGGCTCTCTTTCAGCCCGATGCGAAGCTCGCCGGTACAAATTTTGATGAAATATTTCGCTTCGAGCGCCGAAAGCTTCCGCAGCGCCTCTTCAAAGAGAGCCTGCTTCCCCGCCGGTCCGCGCTGGCGAGCCAACGCGTCGTAGACATCCGCAATGTCCGTCAGCCGCATCGTAGACGGCGTTCGGTGTTCCGCGAGAATTTCCTCGGCCCCAGCTCCGATATCGCCGTGATGGCGCAGGGTGGCTGCGAGCGAGTTTGGTTCTTTGCCAGAAACAGCAGCGACCGCGCGCAGAATCACAGAGAACCCGACCGAAAGGACGCGCTCTTCACGCCGGGGAAAGACGCTGCCGCAGAGGTAGAGGGCGCCGAGCGCGGCATTGTCGGGATCGCCGTGCAGTGACCGGAAATAATCGGCGACGAGCTGAATCTTTTCGAGCTTCTTGGTGGTCGCTGCGATGGATTCGCAGAGTTGAGAAAAGGCGTACATGGGTAAGTCACGCTGAATCGCGTGCCGAAGTTCAGTATCGCACGGGCCGTTCCACAGACGCGCCACGAGGGAAGATTGGGCTTGCTTGCCGAACGGGAATCACGCAAGATGCCGAATTCAAACGATTCAATATTCGCCCTGGGCCAATCGGCTTGAGGGCTAATGTATGCCGCACGGCGAGCGCGTAAGGATGGAAAAAGTTCGCCGCGGCACGAGGTCGAATTGAGTAACGAAGCTACCGCGACAACGACGAGCGCCGGACCCGGTCTGCGCCGTACGCTCACGCTCTGGGATTTGATTCTGTACGGCGTGATCGTCATTCAACCGGTCGCGCCGATGTCGGTGTTCGGCGTGCTCAGCGAGCGCGGCCGCGGCCACGTCGTCACCGCGATTCTGATCGCGATGGTGGCGATGCTTTTTACCGGCATTAGCTACGGCCGCATGGCTCGCGCGTATCCCAGCGCGGGCTCGGCGTTTACGTACGTCGCGCAGGAGATTCATCCGGGGCTCGGCTACGTCACGGGATGGAGCATGGTTATGGATTACATGCTCAATCCGCTGATCTGCACGATCTGGTGCGCGCAACAGGCGCACGCGTTCGCGCCCGGAGTTCCCGCGTGGGGCTGGAAGATTTTCTTCGCGAGCATCTTCACGCTGCTGAATATTCGCGGCGTGAAAACGTCGGCGCGCGTCAATACGGTGATGGCGATTGCGATGGGAGCCGTCGTTGCGGTGGTGATCGTCGCGGCGGCGCGTTATATTTTTGGCCATCCACACGACGATCCCGCGTTTTTCCTGCGGCCGTTCTACGATCCGAAAACATTCAGCTACAGTGCGATTTTTGGTTGCACCTCGATTGCGGTGCTTACCTATATCGGGTTCGACGGTATTTCAACGCTTTCGGAAGAAGCGGAAAATCCGCGGCGCAATATTTTGCTGGCAACGGTGCTGACCTGCATCGTCATCGGCATTTTGTCGGCGATCGAAGTTTACGTCGCGCAATTGATCTGGCCGGCGTCGCAGAAATTTCCCGATGTCGATACGGCGTATGTCTACGCGGTCGGACGCGCGTGGGCGCCTCTCTTCCCGATTGTCGGGTGGACGCTGCTGCTCGCGAACTTTGGCTCGGGCATGGGCGCGCAGCTTGGCGCCGCACGTCTGCTCTTCGGCATGGGCCGCAGCAACGCGTTGCCGAAATCGTTTTTCGGCGTGGTCGATGAAAAGAATCGCGTGCCGCGCAACAACGTGCTTTTCATCGGCGTGATTGTCCTGATCGGCGCGTTTTTCCTGAACTACGGGCTCGGTGCGGAGATGTTGAATTTCGGTGCGCTGATCGCATTCATGGGCGTGAATGCGGCGGCATTTCTCCGGTATTACGTGCGAGCGCCGGAGAAAAAATTGTGGAACCTGATTCCGCCGGTCGTGGGATTCGTGATCTGTCTAGCGTTGTGGGTCAGCCTGAGCCAGAAGGCCATGATCGTCGGGAGCATCTGGATGATCGTGGGCATCGCTTTCGGCGTCTGGAAGACCAAGTGGTTTCGCGAGCCGTTGTCGTTTGAAGTCCCAGCCGAATAGGGCCTCGTTCGTTGGAGGCGTTGCAAATTGGGTGAATCTGGCCGGATGATGGGTCCCGCAGAGGAGCGACCGAACGTGAAGCGCCCCAGCGGGAAAAATGCGACGGTGACGATGCGCGACGTCGCGACGCAGAGCGGCTTCTCGCCTGCGACCGTTTCGATCGTCCTCAACAATGCGCCGCTGGCGCGCTATATCGCTCCTGCAACGAAAAAACGGATTGAAGAAGTGGCGCGGAAGCTCGGCTATCGCCCGAACGCGATGGCGCGGTTTCTGCGCAGCAAGCGGACGCACAGCGTTGGCGTGATGTTTTTCGACATCACCGATCCGTTTTGCACGATGGTGATGCGCGGGATCGAAAATTCGCTCTACCAGCAATCGTACGTTCCGATTTTTGCGGACGCGCACAACCAGCGGAATCGCTTTGAACGCTATCTCGAAATGCTGATGGAACGGCACGTCGAAGCGTTGATCGTTGTCGCGAACTGGCTGTTCGTCGACATTCAGCTGTTGGGCGATCTGGCGAAACGCAACATTCCGGCGGCGACGATCGGCTGGGAACTGCCGGGCAACGAAATCAGCTCGGTGATGGTCGACAACGAGCTCGGAGCGCGATTAGCGCTTGAACACCTCTACCAGCTGGGGCATCGCAAAATCGCCTTTATTCGCGGGCCGAAAATGTTAATCGACAGCGCGCCACGATGGCGCGGCATTCAGAAATTCGCACAGAGCGCTGGGTTGGAGATTGATCCGGTGCTGGTGCAGCAGTTGCCGGAGTCGCTCGATCCAACTTCCAGTTTTGAGGCAGGCTTTCGACTCGCCGAAGAGTTGCTGCAGCGAAAGAAAAAGTTTACGGCCCTAATGGCGTTCGACGATTTGTCGGCGCTGGGAGCGATTCGCGCGCTGAGCAAGGCGGGCGTGAAAGTACCGGAGCAGTGTTCGGTGACGGGATTCGACGACGTAGCCCCGTCATTTTTTTCGGCGCCTTCACTGACGACGGTGCGCCAGCCGATGGAAGCGATGGGCGGGCTCGCCGTAAACATCATCATGGAAGGGATCAACGCGTCGCTGGAAAAGCGCGAGTGGACGATCGCGAATCACAAGATGAGCCCGGAATTGGTGATTCGCGACTCGACGCGCGCGGTGTCGCTTACGAGCGCTGACGACTGAACCGAGATTTTCTTTGTAGGGGCGGGGCTTGTCGAAGACCTGAGCCTCGAAGGGCTTCGCCCAGCGCTGCTCACACTTAACGCCCCGCCGTTCGCCAATCCGCTTCCGATCTTTGTGAGGTAAAAACAAAAGGGGCGCAGCGATTGCCGCGCCCCTTGTTTACTTTTGGCTGAGGAAAGTTATTCAGCCGGGAGGAACACTTCCGAAGGCACCATGAATTCGATCTTCGGAATTTCGGTGTTCAAGCGGATGCGTTCAAACTTCCCTTTTTTGCCGCCGTTTCCTTCAAACGTGAGCAAATACTGATTCTTGAGGTGATCCGCGATCTCGTCGAAATACGGCTTGAGCGAGACCGGGAATCCCGTGCTGAGGTAGAACGACTCCGCGCCGGTTTCTTCCGAGAGACGGCTCAAATTCGACTGCGCGTTGAAAGCACGGAACGGACGGCGACCGATGTGACCCTGATCGGGGAAATACACGGTCCAGATGTTGATGTTCTGCTTCTGGGCGCGCGAGATCGTCGAGTCGAGATCGGGATCGATCGGGTCGAAACTGCCGCGGAAATAATCGATACCCGAAGAGACCATGATGATTGAGCGGCGATCGCCACCGTTGTCGGGCCAGCGCTTCATCCAATCCTGAACGGAAAGATACGGACTGGTGAATGCGCCGCCGGCTCCGAGCGGCAGTCGCAACGCTTTGCCCGCGAGCGCGTGATCGTTGGTGAAATCCTGCGCGACCGCGGCGGTGCCATTGCGGCTATAGGCGACCGCGATGTAGGTCGAGGACGGCTGCGCCATGAAGAACGCCTTCAGGTCGTTGAAATTCTGAGCCACGCGTGGATCGAGCGAGTCGTCGATCAGCACGGCGATGAACAGAGTATCGCCGCGGCGCCAGTTGGCAACCTGCATTTGTTCCTTGCCTTGATACAACTTCACGTCGTCTTTCTTGATTTCAGGCGGCGTCGCCTTCTTGCCGATCGCAGTCACCGTTGTCGTGACAGAATCGGCGCGAACGGCCGTACCGCTGAACAAAAACATTCCAACTGCAAGGGCGGGCGCCACAATCTTTAAGAGCGTCCGCGACAACTGAGATGTGCTCTTCATGGAAGTATCCTTTCGTTCATCCTCTCTAATTAGATGCATCTAAAACTAAAATCGCGTACATTCCCGTGTGGCGCGGGGTGCTGCAAAGTATTCCGCTATGTTCCGGGATCGACCTGGTGCCGGAAATTCTATTCAAGTAGCCGGAGAGCAGGTAGTGAAAGATTACGTCGGTGCAATCGACCAAGGAACGACGAGTACGCGGTTCATGGTATTCGATCGTTCGGCACGAATTGTCTCGGTCGCGCAAAAAGAGCATGAACAGATATTTCCGCGGCCCGGCTGGGTAGAACACGATCCGCTGGAGATCTTGCGGCGCACGCACGAAGTGATCGGCGAGGCGCTCGAAAAGCGTGGACTCCAGGCGGAAGATCTTGCGGCGATCGGAATCACCAACCAACGCGAAACAACCGTTGTGTGGGATCGCAAGACCGGACGCCCGATTGCGAACGCGCTGGTGTGGCAAGACACACGCGTTGCGGACGACGTCGCGCACTTCGCGAAAAACGGCGGACAAAACCGCTTTCGCGAGCAGACGGGCTTGCCGCTCAGTACCTATTTCAGCGGGCTGAAACTGCGGTGGACCTTGCGCAACGTCGCGGGCGCAAGAGAAGCGGCGGAAAACGGTGACCTGTTATTCGGAAACATCGATACGTTCCTCGTCTGGAATCTGACGGGCGGCCCCGACGGCGGCCAGCACATCACCGACGTCACTAACGCGAGCCGTACGCAGCTCCTGAACTTACAAACACTGGATTGGGATGAAAAGTTGCTGTCGGCGTTTGAGATTCCGCGCGCAATTCTGCCGCAGGTGCGATCGAGCAGCGAGGTTTATGGTACTGGAACGCTGGAAAGTATTAAGAACGTGCCGATTGCGGGAATTCTAGGAGATCAGCAGGCCGCGCTGGTGGGGCAGACATGTTTTCGTCCGGGCGAAGTGAAGAATACGTATGGCACGGGCTGCTTTTTGCTGATGAATACAGGCGAGCGGATTGTGCCGTCGAAGTTCGGTTTGCTGACGACGGTGGCGTATCGGCTGGGCAAGGAGCCTGCACGGTATGCGCTGGAAGGAAGCATCGCGATCACTGGCGCGCTGGTGCAGTGGCTGCGCGACAACCTTGGAATTATTGAGAACAGCGCGGATGTCGAGGCGCTGGCGCGGAGCGTCGAAGATAACGGCGGCGTTTATTTTGTGCCGGCGTTTTCGGGATTGTATGCGCCGTACTGGAAAGAAAGCGCGCGCGGCGTGATTACGGGTTTGACGCGCTATGCGAATAAAGCGCATCTGGCGCGAGCAGTGCTGGAGGCGACGGCATTTCAGAGTCGCGAAGTTGTCGAGGCGATGGAGAAGGATTCGGAAATTTCGCTGGAGTCGTTGCGCGTCGACGGCGGAATGGTGAAGAACGAATTGCTGATGCAGTTTCAGGCGGACATTTTGAATCGCGAAGTTGTGCGTCCGGCGGTGCAGGAAACGACGGCGCTGGGTGCGGCGTACGCGGCGGGACTCGCTGTCGGATTTTTCTCGGGACTCGATGAGTTGCGATCGAACTGGGCGGTGGATCGTACTTGGAAGCCGCGCGTGGAAGAAGCGGAGCGTGAGAATTTGTATCGCCAGTGGAAGAAAGCGGTGACGCGCTCGTTTGATTGGCTTGACGCGTAGCACGCCGGACGGTGGAAGGTCATTGATGCAGGTGCGCTGCGTGCGGAGACTTTGCAGGCCAGATTTTCAGCCACGGTTTGCAGCCGCAATTTGTAGGCTAGGATTTGCAAGAGCGATTTTCGGCTACGATTTGTGAGCGAAGATTCGCAAACGCGATATGCCGGCGAAGATTTACGGGCCACGATTTTCATTTAGGCTTCGAGAGGAAATTCGATGACTTCGCCATTTCTTGGTGAATTTCTGGGCACCGCTGTACTGATCCTACTCGGCAACGGCGTGGTTGCCGGCGTCGTGCTGAAGAAGTCGAAGGCGGAAGCCAGCGGGTGGATCGTGATCACAGCGGGTTGGGCGCTGGCGGTGATGGCCGGAGTGTTCACTTCGATCGCATGTGGGAGCAGCGATGCGCACCTGAATCCGGCAGTGACGATCGGGATGGCAGTGCGGACCGGAAATTACGAGAAAGTTTTGCCGTACCTTACAGCGCAGATTCTGGGCGCGATCGTCGGGGCGACGCTGGTTTGGATTCACTATCTGCCGCACTGGCGGGAGACGGAAGATCGTGCGGCGAAGCTGGCTTGCTTCTGCACGGCCCCGGCGATCCGGAGCTTCGTGCCAAACCTGGTGAGCGAAATTATTGGGACGTTCGTGCTTGTGTTTGTTGTGGGCGCGATTTTCTCGAAGAGCGTGGCGGCCACCGGACCGGGCGCCCTGGGGCCGTACCTGGTTGGCTCACTCGTGTGGGGTATCGGTCTATCGCTTGGCGGGACGACTGGGTACGCGATCAACCCGGCGCGTGACCTGGGACCGCGGATCGCGCATGCGGCGCTGCCAGTGGCGGGCAAGGGTGGCTCGGACTGGGGCTATGCGCCAGTTCCCATTTTGGGACCGATCCTTGGCGGAGCGCTCGCGGGCATGCTGCTGAAGGTGTTGGCCGTCAGCTGAGCGGATGGATTGTGCTTGTGCTGTCGTCGGGCAGAGTCCTTCGAGACTCAGGATCTTCGATGTACCCGTCCCTACAAAATCGTTGGTTTCGCTTTTAGTTCGATAGATACCCCCATACCCCCCATGTTTTTGTGAGAGTGTGGAAGCCTCTTGTTTTCTGTTACTTAGATACACCGTTGATTCAAGAGTGGGCAAGTCTTTTACTTTGTTCTGGTTACAGAGGCACTTCGGCAGGTCTTGATAGAAATAAAAAAAGCGCCTTTCGGCGCTGGGGTGCTTTTGATTTCGAGTTTGGAGTGTCTCACACTTTTTGCTTTTTGTCAAGGGGGCTGGCTAACTTTTTGCGACTTGCCAGAGCTAGAGGGTGCGGGGGCAGAAACGGGCTACGTCTGGCGGCTTAAGGGCGCCAGAGGGCTACTTCGGTGCCATCGATCCAGCTGAAGCTTCCGGACCACTTTTTGGAGAGTTCTTCGAGGCCGGCCCAGACGCCGGGATAGGCGGGATAGTCGTGCCAGGCGATCACACCGTTGGGGCGGATCATCTTGCGGGCGTTCTCTGAGTCGGAGATGACGTATTCGTAGGAATGAGCGCCATCGATAAAAATGAAATCGATCGAACCTGCGTAGGGAGAAAAATCGAATTTGGCGGAGTCACCGAACAACTGGGTGACCTTGGATTCGCACTCGGTGTTTTTGAACCACTCGCCGCTAACGGGTTTCTGGATGAGATCGAGATTGGTGAGCTCGAGCTTGGCGTCGCCGAGGTCCGATGCGGGAAGGTCGATTGTAAATACTCGCGAGGATGCGGGCGAGTTGAGCGCGAGATGATAGGTGGTGAATCCACGGAAGGTACCGAATTCGAACATTCGTTCGGAACCCTGAAATTTGACGATTTGCGCGAGGCTGATGAGATCGGAGAGTTTGCCGCCGCCGTGCTTAGGACTGTACTTGACGCGAATTTCAGTCTGCTCGATACCGGGAAATATTTCGGACAAGTCCTTACGCGGAATGGCCGCGGCTTCGTTTTTCAGGGCGCGATACATGACACTGACGGGATTTTTCTCACGCTCGGTGTTCGCAAAATTCTTGATGAAATGCGAAGCGACGCGACCGCGCGCCCAGCGTGCAGATTCCTTTTCCTTCACGTACCACTCCTTGTTTTCGTAAAGATTGTACCTCGCTGGTGAAGCAAGGCCAGCACGCGTTGAAATCAGAGTTAGTCGGCGACCCACTGCCAAGTGGGGGTGCCGCCCGGCATGTAGGTCAGGGTGATATTTTGATTGGCTGCGAGGCGGATTGAGGGTCCGACGATGTGGCCTCCCGGGACAGTGACACCGGTAAGGGTGGTGCCATTGATGGCGATGTTGATTGGATTCGTGCCCGAGGTGATGTAGACGGTGACGTCGAAACCAGTGGTGTTGGTGACGACGGTGCCCGTGCCATCCGGAAAAGTGGGAGCCGTGATCACACCGATCGGGTTGTAGCCGAAATTGTTACGGATAACCAGGCCGCTCACGGACGCAGCGTTGTTGATGACGCCAGTGACGTTGTTGCCGGACACGTTGTTCCCCTCGACAATGATGTTGGCGAGGCCGGTGTTCTGGCCGTAGAGGGCGATGCCGATGCCGTATGCCTGCGTCTTATGGGGCTGATCGTCGTAGGAGTGATTTCCCTGAATGATGATATCGGAGGCCGAGGCATTGCCGGAGACGGGATTGATGTAAATTTCGATTCCGGCGCGAAGACCGTCTGGATTCTGGCCGTTGTTCTTAGTGGTATTGCCAATGATTTGGACGCCGTGGGAAGGGGTTGCGACGGTGTACCCGATGCCAGTACTGCTGGCTCCCTGTACATAATTATTGGTAATCGAGACATCGCTACCGCCGACGGCGATGCCGGCGGCGTTGATGTTATGCGCCGCCGCGACATAGCAAACATTGGAGTCGATTGCGCCGTGATTCGCGGGAGGAAGGTCGGCAATACAACCGTTGGGAGCGTTTTGCGTGGTGGCCTGGCCGTTGTGATAGAGAAGGTTGCCGTCGACGGTGAAGTCGTTCCAGAAAGCAAGATCGATAAGGTTGAAAGGATTCGTCGTCGTGGTGGAAATGAGGTTGTGGTGAACAGTGGCACCGGCGGCGCCGACGAGGCCGCCGCCGAGAGCAATACCGAAACCGTTGACGCCGGTGAGGATGTTGTCGGAAATGTCGACCTGGCCGGCACCGGGAGCGGAACTGAAGAGGGCAAAACTCTGGCTTTCGTCAGCGCGATTGCGAAGGATGCGCAAGTAGAGAGGCCGATCCAACAGGATATTGGCGCAGTTGAACGAAACCATGCAGGAGAAATTGCCCTCGTTGAGAAACTGGCTGTCGGTGATGGACCAATTCACAGTGAAGTCGGAGCCGCCGGGGCGACTGGAAATGTCGCTATTGGTGGCGTTTAAAAAGCGCATGCGCTGGATGGAGATGTCGGTGACGGGTGTGGTGGCACCAATGCTGTCGGCGGGATCGACGACACCCGGACCGCCTTTGTTGCCATCGATGCCGAAATCGGAGAGAGTCACGCCATTCGTGCTGAGTAAGAGAATGAAACCGCCGGAAGAGGAATCCTTGCGCTTGAGAGTGGTGCCGAAACGGCCAGCACCATGGAGCCAGAGGCTGGAGCTAATGGAGACGTGCGCGCCGGGATCGATAGTGCAGGTACCCGGAGGCATGATCACAGCGGCGTTGCCTAGACCCGGGCTGACGGCAGAATTAAGAGCGATCTGAAGGGCGGCAGAATCATCGGTGACGCCGTCACACTTCATGCCGGTGGCGAAAACAGGATTGATGATGCAGGTGCGTTGCGCCTGGCAAGTCGGAACAGCGTCACGCGTTCGCTGGGGGAGGCGCTCCGGTAATGAAGGCCTGGCGATCGTTTGTGCCGATGCAATTGCGAGTGATTGGAGAACCAACAGAAGTCCAGCGAGAACAGCCGTCCTCAATGCTTCCTCCCAAGAGATTAAGCGCGTACGACACGCACGATTCGCCAGCGAGGCGGGATGCCGATGCCGCCAGACAAAGTGCATGCCGAAAACCGGAGATCGGGGACAAATCCGCTGTTCCAAGCACAGCTTGACGCTTTCTTTCCGGCGAACACGAAAGAGGAAAGTGACTCCTCGAAGTTCAACGGATGACGGTCGAGACGACGACCAAAACGAGGTTCAAGAGAGACGAACCTGAGCCCCCCGGCTTGAGATGAAGATTAGAGCAAGAAGGGGAAAACGGCAAAAGGTAAGATGCGGAAGGGGTGGGTGAGGTTGACGACGCCAGTGTGAAGGAGCCGGCCAATTCTAGCAGCTCGAAACAGCCTGGAGCTTTTCGAGGTATTCGAGACACGGCTGACGCAAAGCCGGATCGCGAAGACTGAGTTCTACATTCGCTTTGAGATAGCCGAGACGGTCGCCGGCGTCGTAGTGAGAGCCTTCGAAGAGGACACCGCTGAGAATATGCTGCTGGCAGAGGATGTGAAGCGCGTCGGTGAGTTGAACTTCGCCCTGCATGCCGGTGCGGGTTTGTGCAATGGCATCCCAGATGGAGGCTTCGAGAGCGTAACGGCCGAAGATGCCGATGCGCGATGGAGCGTCTTTGATGGCAGGTTTCTCGATGAGACCAATGACACGCAGTGGTTCGGAGGAGCGAGCCGGACGGCGTTCCACGGCCGCGATTCCGTGGCGCCGTACGTCGACGGGTTCCACTTCGCGGACAGCGATTGCGGCGCCGCCTTGCGATTCGCGAGCGCGGAGGAGTTGGAGAGTGACGGGTTCAGCGGCGGCTATGATGACGTCGGGCAAAAGAACGGCAAATGGCTCGTCACCAAGAATGGGCCGGGCGCAGCAGATGGCGTGAGCGAGACCGCGTGGCTCGGGCTGCAGGACATATTCCACACGAACCATAGCGCGAAGGTGATCGATCTCAGCCGCGAGATCCTCCTGGCCGCGATGACGAAGGAAAGCGTCGAGCGCAGGATCGAAGGCGAAATAGGATTCGATGAGCGAAGGTCGCGAGCGGACGACGAGAATGACGGTGTCGATTCCACTGGCGGCGGCTTCTTCGATGGCGTACTGGATTAGCGGTTTGCCGGCGACCGGGAGCATCTCTTTGGGGAGAGCCTTGGTGGCGGGCAGCATGCGCGTGCCATAGCCGGCGGCCGGGATGACGGCCTTCGTGATTTTGCGAGGTTGAGGCATCGGGAAAGCTTGGGGCGTCGAGGATTCTTTCGGCGTAGAACGTTCGATCTACTTATTCGTTTTTGCAGATGGCTGGACGGATTCCCACTTTGTTTCGGCGGCTTTGACCTTTGGGTGAGAGACGAGGAGATGCCAGATCAGAGCCTGGAACGATTCTGTGTGGGGCGTGATGTTGGACGGATTCACGGTGGGGACGATGACGCAGGCGTCAGCGACTTGAGCGGTATATCCGCCGTCGCGGCCGACTACGCCGCAGATCGTGGCACCGGTTTCCTTGGCGTATTCGAGCGCGCGGACAAGATTGGCACTGATGTTTTTTACGGCGTCGCCGCCGCCGACGGAGAAGACGAAGATCATGTCGGCTTCGTTGAGGTGCGAGCCACGGAGCCAGTTGGCGTAGCAGGTGTCCCAACCTTCATCGTTGACACGAGCGGTGAGTTCAGAAATGTTGTCGGACGGAGCGTAGGCTTCAATCTGGGCGATTTTGCGGAAATCGCAGACGGCGTGTGAGGCGTGGCCTGCGCCGCCGCCGACGCCGAGGAGGAAGAGGCGGCCAGAGCGTTCGCGCAAGTCGGCGAGCAATTCGGCGGTCTGTTCAACGGAAGACTGGTCGAGCTTGCTAAGGATGTCGACGGCTTCCTTGAAGTAATCGGCGGTGAAAGACATTTATGGATGATCCTCTCTCTGAGCTGGAAGAATTTTGTGGGCGCGATGTGTGGTTGCGTGTTTTGCGACTTTGTCAGGACGGGCACGGCCGTGCCGTCCTGCTACAGCGGCTTGCGGGCAGCGAATCATTTCAGGCTTCGGCCAGAGCGCAGGGTGCAGCGGCGCTGGTGAAGTGACCTTTCGAAATTTCGTCGCGGATCGCTTGCGCAGCGTCCCACAAACTCTTGGCGACGAGCGATGGACGAACATGCGGGGCTTCGGTGAACTGGCAGATTTCGCATTTCCATCGACCGATGAAAACCGGGCGGCAACCGGCGCGCGTGGCGGCCTCGAGATCGGGAATGCCGTCGCCAATCATATAGCAATCTTTGAGCGCTACGCCCATGTCGGATGCGGCTTGCTGGAGCATGGCGATGCCGGGCTTGCGGCAATCGCATTTCTGGCGAAGCTTGCTGACCTTTGCTTCGGGATGATGCAGGCAATAGTAGATGTGATCGATGCGGGCGCCGGCTTTACGTACCGCAGACAGAATGACGCGCTCGAATGATTTCAAGGTTTCGCGCTTGAGATGTCCTTTGGCGATTCCGGGCTGATTGGAAACGATGGCGACGCGGAGGCCAAGGTCGTTGAAAAGACGGATGGCTTCAGGGACGCGCGGGAGGAGTTGGAATTGCGCGCGGGTGAAGGGAGCGTCGATGATGCCAGCGTCGAGATGATAGACGAGGGCATTTATGACGCCGTCGCGATCGAGTAGAACGGCTTTCATGGGATTTTGGAGACGACGGATACGCGTGCAGGTGCGCTTAGAGCTGAGGTCCTTCGCTTCGCTCAGGATGACAGCGGTTTTCTTTGTGTCGTGAAAGTTGAAAGATTTTGCGGCGTTAGATCGAGGGCGCGCCCTTCCTTCGTGAGGATCTTCGACTGAAGCGGCGCCCCTTCATACCCTGTGCTTAGACGGTTGTTTTTTGAGCGGCGAAGAGGAAGCGCTCGTCGTGATTGTTGTGGCGGTGATTGTGCGCCAAGCGACCGTCGCGCGAGACGACGTCGAAAACGACTTTGCTGCCTTCGAAGTCGAAGCGGAACTTGAGTTCACGAAGACCGGCATTGCGCATCGCTTCGCGGAGGCGCGATTTGTTTTCCTCGCAATAGAGCATGAGGAAGCCGCCGCCACCTGCACCGGAAATTTTGCCGCCGATCGCGCCGTTGGCTTTGGCGAGATCGTACCAGGCGTCGATATGAGGATTCGAAATGCCGTCGGCGAGACGCTTTTTGACCTGCCAGTGCACGTCGAGAAGTTCTCCGAAGCGGCGAAGATTGCCGCGAGTGATGGCGCTGCTGATTTCGAGGCCGATGTCTTTGATTTCGCGGAGGCTGCTGACAACGGTGCGATTTTTTTCGCGCGTGGAATCATCCTGCTGCTTGAGGATGGCGGTCGCGTCGCGCATTTCGTTGGTATAGAACATCAAAATGTTGTGCTCGAGACCTTCGACGAGATCGACGTCGAGATCGAGACGAGTGACGTCGACTTTGCCATTGGGCTTGATATCGAGCGTGGTGAGGCCACCAAAAGCGGCCATGTATTGGTCCTGCTTACCGATGGGCTTATTCAAGATTTCGAGTTCGATGCGGCAGGCTTCTTCGGCGAGCTTGGTGGGAGTAGCGGGTTCCTGAAGCAGGGTGTGAAGCGCGTTCAGCAAGCCAATAAGATACGAACTGGAGGAGCCGAGACCGGTGCCTGCTGGAACGTCGGCAATCGAGACGATTTCGATGCCGTTGGTGACGCCAAAATACTTGAGGGCTTCACGAGCGAGAGTGTGCTTCACTTCGTCGACGTGATCGATCATTTCGGAACTGGTGTAACGAACACGGATCTTGTCGTCAACGATGGGAGTGTTGACGTTGAGATACATGTATTTGTCGATCCCAACGGCGAGAATAAACCCTCCGTGCTCCTTATAGAAGGAGGGAAGGTCAGTGCCGCCGCCGCCCAGCGTAACGCGAAAGGGCGTTCTAGTGATGATCATCGTCGCTCCGAATGGAAATTAGCTGACCAACTTCGTCGACAACCGTGCTGCGAAACCCTAGAGATACTAACCCCAAAAGATGTTCGATGTTTCGGCTTTGGGTCGCGTCCTGGCAGACCTCAGGGGCCGGGTGGACACGCGCAGAATTATCACTGCGCACCGGCAACACCTAGCGTAGCGTTCATGGCTCTGTTACGCAAATAGTCGATGGTGCGACGCAAACCCTCTTGGATATTGATGCGTGGAGACCAGCCGAGGGATTTCGCTTCGGTGATGTCGGCAAGGGTGATTTCAGCTTCGCCGGGAAGATCGGGCTTGGAGACGGGCTTGATGCCGGTCTGCATGATGCCTTCGACGAGCGCGAAAATTTCGTTGACGGAATGATTGGTGCCGGAGCCGACGTTGAAGACGCGGCCGTTGGCTTCGTCTTTTTCGAGGACGGTGAGGTGGAGATCGTTGACGTCGTCGATATAGATGAAGTCGCGGCGCTTTTCGCCGGTGCCGTAAATCATGGGTGCTTCACCGCGAAGCATGCGGAGAATGAACGAACTCATTACGGGCGGGATGACTCTGCGCCAATCTTGTGCGGGGCCGTATACGTTAAAATAACGTACCATGACGACGTTGATACCATAGAGTTCGCGATAACTTTCGCAGAAAGTAGCGCCGCCGTGTTTGCTTGCGGCGTAAACACCAATAGGTTTGACCTTGTCCTCTTTAGTGGGGAAGGTGTGGATGCCTTCGTATTCGGCGGAAGTGTCGGCGTAGACGATCTTGTTGACGTTGGCGGCGCGGACAGCTTCGAGAACGTTGAGCGTGCCGGCTACGTTGTGACTGACGGCTTCAAGCGGCTTTTTGAGGCAGTCGATGAGCGAAGTTTTGGCGGCGAGGTGGAAGACGCCGTGAGCGCCTTCGAATAGCGGGAAGATTTCGGGCTCGCGAATGTCGGCGCGATGGAATTCGACGCGTTTATCGACGTTGTCGAGCGTGCCGGCAGAGAGATTGTCGATGCCAACGACCGAGTAGCCTTTATTGAGGAGATCTTTTGAGAGATTGCTGCCGACGAATCCGGCGACGCCGGTTACGACGATGCGTTTTGGCATGGTCAGCGAGATAGGCTCCTATGCGGAGTGGGATATATTTGCAATTACGCATCGAAGCACGCGTGAGAGAGAGCGGCGCTCACGGTCTGGAGCGAGTGTTTCGATGTTTGGCGTTTGCTAGATTGTGCAGATATCCGAGCGCGTCAGTAGGCGCCTTCAGCGCGAACGACGACCCAGAATGTCTTGAAGATGATCAACACGTCGAGCCAGATCGACCAGTGATCGATGTAAAACATGTCGAGGCGGACTTTGTCGTCGTAGCTGGTCGTTTGGCGGCCCATTACCTGCCAGAAGCCGGTGAGGCCGGGCTTGACCGAAAGCAATTTGGGAAGCAAGGCGCCATAGTTTGGGCGCTGTGCTTGCGTGATAGTTCGGGGGCCGACGAGGCTGATGTCGCCGCGGAGAATGCTGAAGAATGACGGAAATTCGTCGAGGCTGTACTTGCGCAGGATGCGGCCGATACGGGTGACGCGCGGGTCGTTGGTCAGTTTGTGCTGGACCAAGAAGGCTTTGAGCATTTCGGGATCGCGATTGAGAACCTGATCGGCGTCCACGCGCATAGTGCGGAATTTCAGATAGTAACCGTCCTGGCCGTCAGGGCGGACGTAGGGACTACGGTAGAAAATTGGGCCGCGATCTTCGAACTTGATCAGCACGCCGATGATAGGAGTGATAAGAAGAGTGAAGACGCTACCGATGAAACCAAGAACGAGATCGGCGACGCGCTTGAGAGCGCGCTGCAGCATGAGCGACCAACGCGGCTGCGCGTAGAAGCGAAGCGAGCCGGCGTACTCGTCAATTTCATAGTTGAGATTGGCGGTCGCGAGCACTCCGGAATAGAGCTGGACATCAATTTTGCGCTGACGGCAACGCCATAACAGATTGGCAACCCACTCACCAGTACCTGCGACCGCGGGATACGCGACGATTAGCAGGTCGGCGGAAGCCGAGGTAAGGCAATCCTGCCATCGATCGAGAGATCCGAGTATAGGAACGTTCAGTGTGTTTTCGAATTGGGGCTCGCTTCCACCCGGTCCGGACTCGGGGACGAGGATGGCACCGGCAACGTCGTAGCCGCGATGGCGTTGAATCGAGAGAAGTTGCTGATAGTCCCTGAGGCCTTCAGCGGAGCCAACGAGGACCGCGCGACGGCGCATCAGGCCAGCACGCCACAGTCTTTCCTGAATCGCGCGAAATGCGAATCGCACTCCGACCAGGAAAACGTAGGACGTGAGAAACCAGCAGACCAAGAGGTAACGTGAAAAGACTTCCGATCGAAATACGACAAAGTTGAAAAGGACCAAGCCGAGGAAACTGATGACGACCGCTTTCCAGCTTCGCTCTAGTTCCTGCTCAGGACGGCGCAACTCGGGACTCTTATAACCGTCGAAGAAATAGAGCAGCACCGCAAAGAACGGAATATAGAAGCGGTGATATTCGAATGGGTTCAGGCCCGAAAGTGGCACGTGGAAGAGGCTCTGGACGGCCCGAAAAGCGACCATGTGAGCCAGAGTCAGGGCCAGGACATCACCGAGGAGATAGATTAGCTTGAGCGCCCGCGACTTTGCGAGCAGACGCAGAAAGCCGGACTGGGACGCGGGCCGGGCCGTTGGTTGAACAGCAGTCAGCCCAGGCGCAGATCTCAGTAGCTCAGTATCTCGTGAAGCGATGGATTCGCGAGTCGACATGAATAGTACGAACTTAAGAGCTCCCTAGGAAATTGAACTCCGCGATCGATTCGGCGCGATTCAGCTAGCGCGAAGCGGCGACGGTGGCCTTTCCCTTCTTGATCTGATCGAGCGTCTTCTCGGCGTCCTGGACGAACTGGCGGACGGTCTCGCGCGTGTAGCGATGATCGACCATCTTGGGCAAGAACGGTGGCGGGATGGTAATGATGTGCGCGCCTGCAAGAGCTGCGTTCTGGATGTCCATGACGGTGCGAATGCTGCCAACGATGATGTGAGAAGAGATGTCCCAATCGTCGAGCCAACTGCGCGTGTTGCGAATGGTGACGGCGGGGTCGTTGCCTTCGTCGGCGACGCGACCGGCAAAAATGCTCACGTAAGTGGCGCCAGCTTTCGCGGCGAGCATCGCCTGGTTGAAGGAGAGGATCGCTGTCGCGTTGACGCCGATGCCCTCTTGAGAAAGGCGGTGCATGACACCGAGGCAGGATTCGCCATGCTCGTTGACGATAGGAATCTTGACGACGATATTTCGTGCCCAGGTGGCGAAGGTGCGAGCCTGTTCGACCATGACCTTGCGGTCGTTGGAAGTTACTTCGACACTGAGGGGCTTCTCACCGAGCATGGAGGCGAGACGCCGGGCGCACTCTTCCAGGTCGGTCGCGCCGTCCTTGAACATGATGCTAGGGTTGGTGGTGACACCGTCGACGACGCCCTCTTCGAGCCAGTACCCAATTTGCTTTTGATCTGCAGAATCAACGAACACTCGCATGGAGCCTCCTCAGAATCCGATCGCGGGTAACTGCATTCGATTGCGCTTCCATTTCAGATGCCGGTCGTGACGGAAGATGGCTGCGGCACACAATTTGAAAGGATATTTCGAAATGTGTGTGATTCGGTCACTAACCGCGCGACTTGGTAACCAGACAGGCACTAGGTCGCGGTTTAGACGGGGCCCAGGGCCGTGTTTTGACTCTATCCAGCGTTCGCAGACTGCGGGACTGAACCAGGGGAGCGATGGTTCGCGAACGCCAAGAATATATCTTCGTACCTCCTTAAGATTCGGTTACGGTCGCAGTGTTCAACGACAAAGCGACGACCTTGCGAGCCAAGTTTTTCGGCCATGTGGCGGTCGTGCTTCAGTTTCAAGATGGCCTCGGCCAGGGCCGCGGGCCGCTCGGCTTCGACAGCGATACCACTGTCAGCGCGGCGTACGCAATTGGCAGCCTGACTAGAAGGATTAACCGCAGCGATGATGGGGCGGCCGGAAGCCATATAGGTGAAAAGCTTGGACGGAATCACCGTGTCAACCACCCGCACCGATTGATTCAGCAAGAGCATATCCCCAGCCGCGAGCATTTGTGGCAAAAGCTCCTTTGGAGTCGCGGGCACCAGCGGCAAGAAGCGGACGTTTGTCAGCGATCGCTGCTGAGCCATCTCTTGCAGGCGTTTCTTTTCGAAACCGTCGCCAACGAACAAGAACAGAAGATCGTCGTGCGATTTCAAGAGCGCCGCGGTCTCGAGGACATTTTCGAGCGCCTGCTTGGCACCGTGATTGCCTGTGTAAAGCGCGACCGTTTTCGATGAATCGATGTTGTTCGCTTTGCGAAAGGGACCGTTTCGATCTTGCGGTGTGATCGTTTGCGAATCAACCCAGAGAGGAAGGTAGGTCACCTTAGACTGCGGAACATTTTTGGCGAAAAGGTTGGTCGAAAATTCCTCGGAAATAACTACGATTCGGTCTGAATGACGATAAACGAACTTTTCAAGCATGCGGGCGGCTTTCACGGCCCACCCATCCTTCATCATGCCGACGGCAATGGCAAGATCAGGCACGAGATCATGAATGTCAAGGATAAGCGGTATGCGTTTGAGACCGGCGAGCATACAACCGGCAAGCCCACCTTGCAACGGAGGTGAGACCGCGAGGACGACGTCAACGTCTCCGATGGGAAGTGAGCGAACCAGACCGGTGATACCGACAGTTGTGTCGTACAGAACGCGGCGAAGGGTCGTGCGTCGAGGGGGCACGTAGATCAAGCCGCGATAGATGTCCACACCGTCGTGGGATTCCCGGTGCCAGACTTTGCCGCGATATCCGGGATAGACCTTCCACTCCGGGTAATGAGGAAATCCGGTAACCACGGAGACGCGATGTCCGCGCGAAGCGAGATAAGCGCATAGCTCGTTGTTCAACGGAGCGGTGCCCGTGCGTTCGGGCCAATAAGCGCTCGTAACCACCAGCACATGCACTTTTCGCTCTGGAGGAGTGTCCGACTGCGCCGGTAGAACAAGATCGGGCTGAGTTACGAGCGTCGCCAAGGATCCCCCACCAAGACCTTTGTAGACATACCTATGAGGATCAAGAGTAGTTCCAATTTGATGCACTTCCATTCGATAGCCGGGAAAGACAAATGGGCTGCATCGTTTTCCGTCATGTGGCCAACGCGCTTCCAGAGCTCTCTGACGGCTAAGTACGTTGGGCAACAACCAGGAGACAGTCGCCGCGACCCTTCCGATTTTCCCACCAAAGCAGCGGGAATAAGAGGAATCTCGCAAGAGCCATGAATAGTACGGTTAGTACCGGGTTTCGCAGCTGCCAGGTTTTCTGCCCCTTCGAAGAGAACAAATAGACGATCAGCGAC
This sequence comes from Candidatus Acidiferrum sp., assembly GCA_036493835.1. Lineage (GTDB taxonomy): Bacteria > Acidobacteriota > Terriglobia > Acidiferrales > UBA7541 > Acidiferrum. The sequence goes on from DASXPD010000018.1 coordinate 47,653, forward strand.
TGCGCGAACCAAAGCGCTGGTGTGATCTGTTTCATCTCCACGGTGGCGAAGCCGGCGTCGACAAGGAGGCGGGTCAGAGTCTGTGGCGCAAAATGGGAAATATGAAACGGGACATGCCAGTTGAGCCAAGAGCGGCCAAACGCTTTGCGCAGCCAACTCTGACTGTTGGGGCAGCTGATCCAAACTTGTCCGCCCGGCGCGAGAACGCGACGTGCATCGGACAGCATTTTGCGGGGGTCAAGCGAATGCTCGAGTACATTGGACAAGATCGCGACGTCGTATTGTTTTTGTGGGGCGAAGTCGTCGATCAGACCGGTGTGAACGGTGAAACCCGCGGCGCGAGCGGTGGCTGCGGCAGTTTCGTTGACTTCAAGACCCTCGAGTTCGCGAAATCCATTGCGCGCGAAAAGGCGCAGACTGCGGCCCTCGTTGCACCCAATATCGAGGAGACGACCGTGGCCGCGGCGATGATGAAAGGCTACGTCGCCGTCGATTTTCGTAAACCACCGGTATAGCACCGAGAGCAAGAATTTCTCGCGGAGGCGCGTGTAAGCCGTGTCGGTCTGTCCGCCGAAGTTGTAAAACTTTTCGTAGAGCTTGGTTAGCTGCGCCTGGTCGGGAATCGGGGCGATCTGTTCGAATCCGCAGCGCGTGCATTGGCAAATTTGCCATGAACCGGGAGAGCCGAGGCGGTTGTCGGTCAGTCCAGTCAGGACGACTTTGAGTGCGCCTCCGCACATAAGGCAGACGTCGCGCAACACCTGAGATTCGGCGTGTTGAGTGACGTGTGCGAGTGCCGGTGCGGCCTGGATTTCGCTAATGCTTTCCGCCATGGTTGCGAGTTTCTGGCCCAACCAAATCCTGGGGAGATATTTGCCGGCGCTACTGTTGAACCTTCTTGAGCAGCACGACATAGTCGGCGAGCAAAAGGTCTATGCGTCCGCCGGTGATGGCCTTAACGAATCGAGTAAAGAGATTCACAACGCCGAGCAGTGGCTTGTAAGCCGGACGCAGCCCAGCCGAATGCACATCGAAGGCTTTCTCGAACACAACTTTGAGACCGGAAGAAGAACCCACTGCGACGAGATTTTTCAGAGAGCAAATCGGCCGCATGTACGTTGGGAAGAAGACCTCGCCGTTGCCGTGGATGCGGCGCGATTCAGCAATCGATTTGCCGGTGATGAGATGGTGAATGAAATAGCGCATCGAATGGGGGGTGTACTTTGCAATGAGACCCTTGTAGGAGTAAGGCTCCGGTCCAGCAATTAGAAGATAACCGCCAAGCTTTACGCTACGGCTGATGTTGGCGAAAGCTTTGTCGGCATGCGGAAGATGTTCGAGCACGTCGACGCAAGCGACGAGATCAAAGTTGTTCGATGGAAGATCATAGGTCTGAAGGTCGCCCTGAATCTTGGTCTGGATGCGGTCGTTGTGGCTCAACTGTTCGATGTCGAGATCGATGCCGACGATTCTATTCTCGAAAGGCAAAGAGACGTCGGAGGTTGAGCCGCAGCCCGCTTCGAGGACGGTAACGGGCTTAGGCAGGGCGGGATCATGAGCAATGATCTGGACCGCTTCCGCGATGACTACGGGATCAGCCATGTTATAGAAAAAACTCCTTCATCTTTCGTTTTGCATTGAACGTCGCCAAGAATGGAGACGCGAAACCAAGCTGCCATATAGGGCGAGCGAGAATCACGACGTTGCGGGAAGCTTTGGCGCGGAGAGTGCGCGGACAACCCGGCGAACAGGTTTGGCGATCTTCGCGGACTTATAGATTCGGCCGGCGAAACCCGCAAAAATCGCGAGGGGGACATAGAGGAAACGGTTGTAGACGATGGGATTGAGGTTTGACACGATAAATAACAAGAGGAAACAAGCGATACCTAAGCCCACATATTGAAGAGTGACAGGCGAAAGTTTCAGTTTTCGAACCTTGAACATCTCCCATACGGGAACGAAAAAGAAAAGCAAGTAACCAATGGCTCCGATGAGGCCAGTACCGTACCAATATTGAAGAAAAGTGTTGTGAGCAACGCCGATCTCTTCAGTTTCAGGAATCGGCATGGTACCCGCTTCTCCGAGATGGTCGACGCCATAGCCCAAGAAAGGGCGTTGAGAGATTTCAGCCAGAGCCAAGCCCGCGGCCATCACGCGGCCGTAGTCCTGGCTGTAGTCTTTGCCGGACGAGCCGATGCGTTCGGTATAGAGGGATACGAACGATGGCGCGAGATAGAAAACGACGCCACCAATGACCAGGATCGCGGCAGCAACGCGGACCATGGCACGGCGATTTTGCTTCTGAAAAGCGATCAGGACAAAGAGCGCCGGGATCAGCGATGCAAGCATGGTGCGTGAGCCGCTGACGAGGCCGCCCAAAGCGCACAAGACGACCTGGAACGTGAGGCTGAGGCGATTGCGGCGACCTTGATCCGACAAGAGAAGTGCGAAACCGATAAGGATCGCGAATGCCGCGGATAGACCGAGAACGTTGGGGTGGGAAGACAGACCCGGATAACGATCAACGTTGACACCATAGTCGGTAGCACGCACCGGATTGACCGACAGAACGTCGATAATGCCGGGAAAAATTGTGGCTTGGATGAAACCAACCACGCAATTGACCGAAATTCCACCAAGAAGAAAAATGAGGTTGGCGCGAATGTTCCTGGAATGAATGATCGCCAAAGGCGCGAACAAGCCGAAGAGAACAACGATACGGGAATACGGGCCCGCGGCGTCGTGAACGCTTGAACCCGTCAGAAACGAGAGTCCGCCTCCGAGTAAGATCAAGATTCCGCCCAGAGAAATATTGGTCAGAATCATCTTGGGAAAGCGGAGCCGCACGCTGAACGCAAGCAAGATGAGCGAAAGGAAACAGAGATAGTCTGAGAATTGAATTTCGAAAACGCGATCCTGTTCGAACGTAAGAAGTGCGAGACCAAACCGAAACACGATCGCGGACCAAACAAAGAGGAAGTTTTCCTGTTCGTTAGGGGGCAGGGTCTTCTTGACCGGCGGTTTTGTGGTTGCGATAGGCATGTTGCGTTGGAATCGAGTCGCGGACCTGATTTGCTTATAGCGGCTTGCGCAGAACCGCGACCTGCGCGCTGCCGAACTTCGTTCGCAGAATATCCGGGAAAAACGGGATCAGGAGAAGCGTGCCGACAAGCAATGAAAAGATTCGGCGTGCCACGCGACTCTCCAAAGATTGCGCGCGTGCCGCCAGACTGCCCGGACTTGCCGCACTCACAGCGTGGACCCGTGCAATCATCGCGTCGCGTACGAGCAGCCAGTGGCGCGGGGGCTCAACCTCGTGCGCAAGCAGTGCGAACCCAGTCTTCGCGGCGATGGCAGCAAATGTATCGCGATACCAACGACCTACGTGGTTCGGCGGCCAATCGTAATAGCGCAAGCGCTGCTCAAAAAATTCGATCGAAGGCCCGTTGGGAACGGAGAGAAGAGCAAGACCGCCGGGTTTCAGCAATCCGCGGAGCAGGCCGAATACGTCGGTGATGTTGGCCATGTGCTCGATGCTTTGAAACGCAAAAATTGCGTCGAACGATTCGCAATTCGCGGGATCAGCCGCGATATCGGAAACGCTGGCCATTTTTGCGTTTACGCCGAGACGCCGCAATTCCTCGATCGAGTGAGAAAGATAATCCGTCGCTACGAATTGATCGGCGCGCATCCCAGTAACTCGCAAAAGCAATTTTGCGAAGTTGCCGCATCCGGCACCGAGTTCGAGCACACGAGGCGAACCGGATTGGTCCGATTGAGTACGGAAGAACTCCAATGCTCTGTCGTATTCCCAGCGGTGTCCCGGATACGCAGGAACACCGTAAGCGAGCTCATAGAATTCCTGATCGCCCGCGACATACGGAATCGGAAAAACAAATTTGCATGACGCGCACTGCACGACATCGCAAGACGAGCCGCGCCAGAGCTTTTCGAGGTTACGACGAAGCGCAAGGTGACGCGCTTGGTGACGGCTTGCAGGAAAAAAGCCCTCCGCAGTCTCTTCCGAGGTGAAGCAGTGGAGCTTCGCGAGCGACCCACCCGAACAAATGGGGCAGACCGAGGGGTAGGCCGCTCCAGAAACTACAGTTGACGCATCAGCCAGAGAAAGTTCCTCGACCTCACTGGTTCGAACATCAGGATGCAACGGGAACTCCAGCCTGCTGCGGGTGACGCGCACGGTATGCCCGAATCGTTTCTTCGTAGGCTTGCGCCATCTTTACCGCTACCAAATCCCAGGACAGGTGATTGATAACCCACCGGCGACCGTTCTGCCCCATTTTTTTAGCCTGAGCAGGATCGTCGAGAATCGTTTCGAGTGCCTGAGCGGTTGCATCGGCATCGCAAGGAACAATGATGCCGGCGTTAGCGTTCTTAACTTCGGGCCATACATTGACCTGATCGGAAATGACGACAGGCGCGCCGCTTGCCATCGCCTCAAAAACAGCCTGGCCGAAATTCTCAGTGTAGGAAGGAAGGGCGAAAACATCGGCTTGCTGCAACACAGAGAGTCGCTCGTCGCCGCCGAGCATGCCGGTAAAAATCGCCTTGTGTTCGACGCCACCTTTGACGAGCAGTGCCTTTACGGTCGGACCATAGCCTTCGCTATCGGGGCCGGCAAGGACTAGACGTATGTCGTCGCGATCGCGAGCGAGTTTTGCGAATGCACGCGCGAGGATGTCGAGTCCTTTTTTGAAGTTGATGCGACCGAGGTAGACCACCAATTTTCGATGTTTGAGCTCTGGATATTTTTCGCGGAAACGCAGGCCAGCTTCTTGATTCGGCTCTTGAAGCCACTCAGAACCAATTCCCGTATAGGTAATGATGTGGCGCGGTTTAGGGTTGGGGCTATCGGCAGCAGGTTGCAGTCCGGACCAATCGGACGCGAGGCGAAGCTCCTCCTCTGTGGTGAACATGACTGCGGCAGCCCGGCGGTAGTCGCGCTCGGCGAAGAGCTTGGTATAGATCCATTTTCGCGGCCGGTTCCGACGCCGTAGAAACGGGTCGAGCGAGCCGTGGGGAAAAGCTACGTATGGAATGCTGCGCTTACGACACCAGTACGCCGCGGCCGTTGTAGTGAAACCGTAGACACCCCAAATGTGAGCGATATCAAAATTCGCGATGTTTTCGCGCAACGCTCGCCACATATCGCGCGAGATGACGAAGTTGCCGGGCGGATTCCATCCGCGGAAATGATAAATTTTCACGCCCTCGGAAAGCACGGGGCGATCCACAGGAACATCCAAGTGACCCGAACCGTCTACGTTGGTCGTGTACAGCGAAACATCGTGACCTTGTCGGACCAACTCACGGCATAGTTCCGGGCATGCGAACGCCGGACCTCCATACCGCGGAGCAACTACCGCTAGAACCTGAAGAATTTTCATCGTGTGGCGATTAGATAAAACAAGTGAGACGCCGACGCCGTTTCAGATTGTTTCAATCTCTGAAACTTGCTGGGAGCCGGCAACCATCGCCGAAAGATGGCGATTCACCCGGAATATGAATGCCAGGGCGAGCGCCGCGGTATAAGTCGCTCCTGAGAGCAGCATCCCATATGCGGCACCTTGTACACCGAAACGCATGACGAGCGGCACGCCTACGCCGAATGTGGCGATGCCGCTGCAAACAAAGGCGAAGAAAACGAGCTGAGGCTTTTCCGCGGCGATCAGCGCGCTATTGAGCGTGTGACCAATCGCCATCAGAAACGGCAAAAACGCGAGAAGAAACAAGATCGGTACAACCGTGTCGTACTTTCCTGCATAGAGAACATGTACGACGGGTCTTCCGACGGCACGGGCGACGAGCGCAAAGATCGCGGTGGCTATCAACGAGGCGATCGCATATCTCTCCCATAGCGAGCGATAGGCACGAACGCGCTTTGCCGTATAGTGCGCCGCCAGAGCCGGCACTATTAGATAGACCATGGCGATGAATGCCTGTTCAACGGGCGTCACCAGGATATACATGGCTCGCAACTCGGCGACATCTTTGGCCGAGAGGAAATAGGCAACAATCCAATAGTAGCCCTGAGTTGTGAACTGAAACACACAGGCGGTCAAGAAAACCCACTTGGAATAGTCCCAGTGAATCCGCCAATAGTTCGGCTCGAACTGCAGGAAACTCTTCCGCTTGTCGCCGAACCGAAGTTTACGCCCGAGGATGAGGGCCGCCGTGATCCAACCCGACGCTAGAACCAGAAAGACCGAGAAGCTATTGAGTAACTTCAACTGCGAAACGACGATCAGACCACAAGCGACGGTGATGAAGTAGATCAGCGAGCTCAGGGCCGCAAGAAACGGCTGATGCTGCAGATAAAAAATGCGGCGCAGCAAATGTCCCGAGAGTAAAACACCCGCCACGAGCGCCAGACCAACGAACGCGCGCGAAACAAGATGCGGCGCGACTTTGGACAATACCAGGCAAGTTGTCAGCAGAAATGCGGTTACGGAAGTAGCGATCCAGATGTTGCCACGGGCAACGAGCCGGGAATATTCGTGGAAGCGCTCGCGATAGCGCCCCGCGCCGTACACCATGTAAGGCTCGAGAACGGCGGCGGTGTATAGCCCCATCAATACGTTGAATACGGAATAGGAGAGCACGAACAGGCCGTACTCTTCTTTCGTTTGCGCGCGAACGAGAGCGACGTTTACAAGAAACCCGCCGCCGACGGAGAAGCCCTGATCGAGCAAACTATAGGCGACGGAAATCAGCTTCGAGGTAGCGGGAAAGCTGAATCTCGGCCCCTTCGTCGAATCTGTTCCTTCCCCCTTTAGCCCGATCCCAGACTTGACAGGCGTCTCGTGCACAATTTCGTCGATCGTAGGTTCAGGCATTGTCCAGCGTTCAATTTATCGGTGCGATCGAGGCATGCGACCCGTCACTTTGCTAGTTTGGGTTGGCAGTGTACTCAGCGGAACGTGGCGTGGCTAAAGCTCCGCCCTTTCAGTCCCAAAGACTGATTTCCATTTCTCAACCTGGGCACTGCATTCACGCACACCTACTTCAAACGGGACTCAGGCTTATCCTGCGAATCGTTCCGCTGATCGAAGTTGTCCCAAGGTCTTTTATTATCGTCGTCCGTTCCCGAGCCATTTTTTGTCGTCCAAGGCACATAGCGGCCGAGCGAATGGGCAACCTCTTGCGCAAATACTTTTCCCGGATCGTCTGTCGGAGTTTGATCCCATTGAACGCGGGCAAAAAGCGCGACAATCCCGCAGACCAGGAACGTCAATCCAGTGAGAATCGTGATCACGGTTCGCGGAGGGAAGGATTTCTTTTCGGGCGGTTTTGCGATGTCGAGAACTTTGACGCTAGGAGTTTCTTTCGCTTCCTGCACCTTCGCCAATTCGTATTGCTGTGTCAGGACTTCGTAAACGGTTTCCTGAATTTTGGTGCGTTGATAGAGGTCGGCCCAGGTGACTCCGAGGACCGGCAATTCACGAATCGTTGGGTACAGTTCATTCGGAGGCGGCGGCGTGTTGGCATCGGGAGATTTGCCGCCGAGTTTCTCGAGCTGACTCTGCAACTCTCCGATGCGGGCTCGCACCGCGCGGACACGAATATTGTTCGAGGTATAAATTTCCTCGAGGCCCTTCAGTTCCGACTCGGCCGCGATCTTCTCGCCCTGAAGCCTAGACGCCGCATCGACCATTGCGCGGCTTTGTTCCTTGATGTCGAGCGCCGCATTCTTACTGGCGAATTGACTGAACTTTACCGAAGCATCGTCGAGATCTTTCTTCACGGCAATGAGCCGACCTTCCAAAAAGACTCGCTCGCGATGCGCGCTGGACGTGGATAAGTCGGTTACGAGTTGATTCAATTCCTCGACGTAGGCTGCTGCGAGCGCGGAAGCCCGGTTGGGGTCGCGGTCCCATACGGAGATTGTGAGGATACCGCTCTTATGATCTTCGGAGAGGGTCGTGCGGTCAGCAAGTTTCTTGCGCGCATCGAGTTCCAACTTTTCCGAGTAGACCTTCCTCAAATCGAAGCGCTGGACGAGTCGATCCAGCACGGTTCGGCTACCCAACACACCAATAAAAAGCGCACCGGAACTCTTCATGCCTAGGAGCTCACCGGCCATGCTGCCCAGGCTGGCCGTGCTTGCTGCGCCGCCGCCGGCTGCTTTTCCCGCCAGTGCGGCGAGCATGGTCGCGCCCATGCCTCCTTGACTGTCGGGCGGCATGAGTTGTGTCGTCGCCTCGAAACGAGACGGAATCAGAAACGCAGCAAGCAGGCCAACGATCAGGCCAATACCAAAGGCTTTGCCGAGATAGATACGCTTGTTCCACAACAAGCGAAGACGCTCGACGGAATGCGCACGAAGCTCCGTCGATGAAATCTCATCGACGACCGCTTCGTCATCGAGGTGATGAGGGACTTCCTCAACTTGTGGTCGTGTACCGCTTTGCGACACTATTTTCCTCTTGCTGACTAAATTCCTATTACTTCCACCGCTCTATTGAAAACTCGCTCGTTCTTCCTGAACCTTCCGCTCGAAAGCGTCCATCTCACTCATCGAATGCTTCAAAACCTTTTGCGGCTGAAATGAGATCTGAAGCGTCGCAGAGACGTTGCGCTCAATGTTTGGTTGAATGACCGGGAACAGCCAACGCTCGTATTGAACTGAAGCGGAGAAGGTCAAGTATGAGTGGAACCAATAGTCGCCGCGAACGCCAAAATCGGTCACCGTACCTCCCTGCGGCACAAACACTTGGCTGACTTTTTGGTGTCGAAAATTGGCCTGAATTCGACTACGAGTATTGAACCAATAATTCGACCAGGCTTGCGCTCCCTGTCCGCCGCGTCCTACCCAGTCCCCGATGATGTTGCCGTCGTTCGTATAGCCACTCCGCCAAGTTGCATTGAAATAGAATCCGCCCGGAGAGATCGGGCCACCGCCCGGAGGAACGTCGGTATAAACCCCCTCAGCACGTAAGTCCAGTTTGTGGATCCATGGGAAGTGGGAGAGAAAAAGGCCCGCGTGCCACGCCGAGCGATCCGCATATGCAATCGGAGAAAACTGGTCATCGGTGTAACCGTCCCCATAAAACGAGAGCCAGTTTCTGAGACGCGGAAGACGATAGCTGAAATTCAGCCCGGAAGTCCGATTACCCGGTTTGTTCGGCGCACCCATTGTCTCATTCTCGCGGCTGATCAACGACCGGATGAATGTGTGCACAGTGAATGGGTAACCTGGACCGCCGTAAATGGTGGTGCGAAAAAATCCAAACTCAAAATTTGAAGTCGGTTTAAAGCCAATGTACTGCCCGTTGATGAAGGGCTGCGGGTTCAATGTCGAGCCATAATTGCCGACAAACCCCAGCGGAGCGAGCAGAAATACCTGCCCATCGAGCTGGCCGAGAAAGAATTCGGTTCGCATCGGGCCCAACCAGCCGAGAAAACTCGGAAGCTTAAGCGGCGTCGTGCGATTGATGCGAAACATGTTGATGGGCTGGACGTTGTTGCTGAAATCGAGCGGACCGGCATCGCCCGGACCCCACCAAAGGCTCTGCTTGCCGAACGTGACTTCCCAATTGGAAAACATCAAACCGACGTAGGCATCGAGCAAGCGCAAATTCTGGACGGCCGGCTGAGGGGTGCCCGGACTAAGCTCGGGGAACTCATCGATCTGCTGGATAGCTTGGCGCGTCGCCAGCGAATAAGCAGGGATGCTGGGAGCAGTGTCCAATTCTCCGCGAACGTAAGCGACCCAGGGCCCCTTGGTGGCATAAGCAGAGAAGCCGTTCACGGTGCTCCAACCTTCGCCGTACGGTCGACCGAAATCGTTGTACTGCGTCTGGCCGAAAGTGTAGCCGTCAGTCAGCGGCGCGCCGGAAATATGCTCGGTGCGCGAATAAACCGATTCCAACCGCAGACCGGCACCGTCGGTGCCGTCGCCCGTTGCCTCCGCTTCCGGATGAAATTCTCTCTCCAGCGCGTCCATCAGTTGGTCCGCTTCGGAGTTGTCGCTGGCGTTCGCACCTTGGGATTCCGCTTCCTCGAGTTGACGGAGGCATTCGCGCCTTGTCCAAGGACGCATACCGGCGAAGGCGCTGTCGACTAGCCCCAAAGAGGCCAAGCGATCTAGTGCCGGATAAATCCAGCTGTCGAGCGGAACGTAAGGCGTGCCGAGGTTTTGCGGGCCGCTCGATTCCCATGCGCGCGCAAATGCGCTCGCCGATCGCCACCCTCCCCCACCGAGTTCCGGGTCGTGGCGGCGCGTGTAGATATCCTGCGCGATGAATTGCCCCATCAATTGACCGACGAAAACGTCGGAATTGAAATGTTGCCGCGAACTTACGCGATACGTGCTGACGAACGTTGCCAATCCATAGGCAAGAATCTTTGGCACAATCCCCGGATATTCGTGGGCCACAATGCCCGCAATCGATGTCGCGATCGCGGCATGTTCAGAAGGAAACGACGTACCGCCACTGAAAAATGGCCCACTGCCGTTGCCCTCAAAGGGGCGCTGGCGTCGCATCGTGTATTTCAACGCTTCGACGTCGAGGAACGTGTTGATCGCAGCCTCGGCAGAAAGATAACCGGTTTCTCGCCAGTGCTCGCGATGAGCCGGATAGCTGAACAACCACATCGCACCGGCTCCGCCCGCAAGTGCGCCAAGCCCAGCGTTCGAAAGCGTGCTGCGATGATTCATCGTTGCGGGATCGGTGGGCAAGTGGGTACTGAAATCGCGGTCGGTCGTGAGGAAACCTGCCAGAAGACCTGCGGACGGCACGAGCCAATCCGCATCCACAAAGCGCAGACGCGCCGGACTGGTCACGACTTGTTTCTGGTCTTCCAAAAAGTCCTTCCCTATTTGCGCCAATCGGTTCGTCGAGCCCTTTTCCGGGACTTGACCCGAGGCCGCAGGCGCCTCCGCCGATTCCTGCCTCGGCGAAGATTTCGACGCCGGCCGCGATTGCGTTCCGCCGGCGTCCCCCTGTCCGTCCGTTTTCGCGACGGGAGTATCGGGGCGCTCTTGCCGCGATTGCGCCGATGCCCGCGTCGCCGCGAACCCAGTCAAACAAAGGGCAAGAATGATCCAACCCGCTTTCAATTGGGCCCTATTCACGCCACATCACGGATGTATGTACGCGACCGCCAGAGCCGCCGAAGCCGCAAGCTGACCAGCCGCGAAGAGATTCTGGAAATTGCGTGTGCCGATTCGCGGCGCGACTTCCGGCACAACGATGGAATCGCCTGGACGTAGCGTTGAGCCTAACGGGTCGCCTTCCCAGAATTCAGAGTTGTTCTTGGCGGCAAGCACAGATCCGTCGGCGCGAATTACGAAAACGGCTTTCTTGTTTGCAAGCTGCGTCATCCCACCGGCCTGACTCAAATACCAGCGCGCGCTGTGACCAGGTCGGTAGCTTACGGCGGTCGGATTGAAGACCTGCCCGTTGACCGTGATGTAGTCGAGCTTCTTCGGAACCACGAGAACGTCGCCATCACTGACTGATATGTCGGCCGATGTGTCTCGCCATTTCGCGATATCGGATTGGATGCTGATTACCACGCGACCAACAGGGGGATTCGCCTGAAGCTGTTGCATTGTCGTTTCTGTCTCGGCGATCGCTGTGAGCTTCGCGTTCTTTTGGTCGGTATCTGTCTCGGGAAGCTCCTTCAGGTTAATTTGCTCTTCCCGTAGACGACGAACCACTTCAAGTCGCGCGTTCGTTTCGATTTCGCGAACTTCGCGTCGCATCAGAACCGCACCATGCGCGTAGGCTTGCGGACCAAAACCACCCGCGCGTTCGAGCACGGAACTGAGCTTTTCACCCGGGCGGAAACCGTAGGTGCCGGGGTGACCAACTTCACCTCTTACCGTGATGTATGAGCCAAGATCGTTCCATTGTGGAAGCTGACGGATGGTCAAGACATCGCCATTGTTCACTGGTAAGTTCGCCGAAGCATCGCCCGCTAGAGCAGCGGAGATGCTGATCGATTCATGTCGAGCGCTGAGTTCACCGTTCGTCCATACGTAGTGCGTAAGATCGGCGAGCTGTGTGTCCGCGCTCGGTTTCAATCCACCGCCAACGCGAATCATGTCAGCGACGGTCATGTTTGTCGTCAGCGGATAGCGGCCGGGTTTGCCTATGTCGCCTTGCACCAGCACGGTCGAGGGCTGCACCGCCGCGGCACTCTTGTGAATCAAGAGGCGGTCCCGCGGTTCGAGTAGAATATTCGCCGTTGGATCCCCTTCAAGCGCAAGGCTCAAGCTGACGCTGAAAATCTTCATCTGGCCGTTGGGTAAATAGCGAAAGACCTGGGCATCGTCGACTTGCGCCTCAGGAGTGATGCCGCCAGCAAGATGCACAGCATCAGCGACGTGAATCTGGCCAGAGGTGCGATAGGTTCCCGCACTGCGCACATCGCCCCAGACCGACACCGTCGGCGGGTTTTCGAAATCGAAGCGGCTGAAGATGCGAACCGTATCCATCGCCTTGAGAGTCGGCGATTGAGATGGGTTCTGAAGCGCACTCGCCAGGTCGAAACTTTCCACGCTGGGATGAAAATCAGGCGCATTGATTCGAATGATTTCGGCGTACTGATTTGCAGGTTCCGGTAGAAGATCCTTGTAGGAACCGACCAAATCGGTCACATGCATATCAGGTTTGTAGGAATAGCGGCCCGGGCGAATGACATGCCCTTCGAGATAAACGGCGTCGAGATTTCCGGGAGCGATCGGAAACACGCGAATGCGATCGCCGTCGTGAATTTCAAATGCTTCCAATTTCTTCGTAACGTCATCGTCCGCATCGCCTTCGGGAATATTGAGACTCATCATCGTTTGACTCTGATGAGCAACGAGGCGCTGCACTTCAATGTGACGCAAGGTCGCGGTCGGGAGCAGGCCGCCAGCCAATTCCAGGACTGACGCGAGATTCTTTTCATCCTTCAATTCGTACACGGCTGGACGACGCACCATTCCGTCAACAGTGACTTGTGGTCCGATCGGTGGGACCTGAACCGTATCCCCGTTGTCGAGCTGCATAAGGTTCGATCGCACACCGTGAAGAAGAAGATCGTAAAGATCGACTTCCTGGACCAACTGGTTGCCACGGAAATGCTTCACGATGCGCATCGAGCCCTTTTGCGTCGGTCCGCCCGCAACAAATAGCGCGTTCAGCGGTGTTGAGAGCGCACTGATGTCGTACGCGCCCGGATTGGCGATGTCGCCGACCTCGTAAACGCGGATCGTACGCAGCTTGGAAAGAGATACGTCAGCGGAGATGTCGTGGTATTGAGTTCTAAGCGTTTGCTGTAGATATTCCTGCACTTGAGCCATGCTCTTACCACTCACGAGCACGGGCCCAACTTCCGGTAGGCTAACCCGGCCTTCGCGATCCACTACGCGATAGATTCGCTGACTCACACTGCCCCACAAATTCACCGAAAGGCCGTCGCCCGGCCCGACGATGTATTCCGGACCAGCGGGTACGTCCATCGGAATGAGCTGCGAGTCACGCGTGCCGTTTTCGAAGACTTCGGCGCCAAATCGCTTCGGCGTAATCGGACGAGGGATCGCCTGAACGTACATGTCATATAAGGATGGGATATTTTTGTAAGGATTCGGTGCACGGACCAATTCCGGCGCAGGGGGTTGCGCCTTGGGCTGATAACGCCGACCGTAGGGCGACGCAGTCCCGTACGATGACGAGGAAGACGTGCGTGATCCGGTATTGGCACCAGCGCCTGGATCCATGCTGGACGAGGACTCCATGCGCTCGCTGAGCCGAGCCAAGTCCGAAGGGCTCAATGATGGGCGCCCCGCTCCGATGCCGAAAGTTGAAAGTGAATCGACCGAGGAGCTACGAGATTGGGGGCTCGATGTCGCCATCATGGAGCCACCGCGATCATCTGAACCGTCTTCAGAAGAGCGCGACGAACTCGACCCGCTGCCAAAACCCAATGAAGAACTCTGCCCCATCCCGAGCATGGAGCCACCCAGACCACCGCCGCCAAGAGGAAGTTGGGGCATGTCTCCACCGAACTCATCCTCACCGAGCGAGGCACGCTGAATTTGTCCGCCTACGTTGTTACGTGGTTGATCTTGCTGGTTGGGCTGGTTTGGATCGTATTGATTTGGTGGGTTGCCCTGACCTTGTGGTGATTCGTTTGGCCCGAACTGAGCCGGATATTGTTGCCGATCAAGATCGCGCTGCTGGTCCATGCACTGCTGATACAGCTGAGGGTCGTAGTTCTGCGGTTCGCAATATTCTGCCGCACGGCGTCGGCGTTCGGTCTTCTCGCGATCCTTTGTGAAGTCTTCCTGCTCGTTCTGCGCCATCAACTTCGCGCGCTCTTTCGAGAGCATGTCCTGCTCTTTGCCAGCCGTAGAGTCCGGATTCAATTGCGGCACAAGATATCCGTAGCGTTGAACGAGTTGCGTCGCAGTCGAGCGAAACTCGACGTCGGAGACCAGTCGATTGAAAATCGCGTCGTCGGTCAGATCCGTCTCGGTGAGGACTTGGCCGTGCTGCGTCGCATCTTTGGCCACCCAACGCTTCAACTCAACCATGATTCCCGGGTCTTTCACGAGGACGGTCTTGATCTCCATGGCCGATGCGCCGACACGGCTCAGGTTTTGGCGCGCCAAGTCAGAATTGCTCGTCGGAAGCGGGCGTTCACTCTGCGCCTGCATAGCACCTGCGCCAACGGCAAGAAGACACGCGATCGAAAGATTCGAAAACACTATCCCAGTAGAACGTCGCATCACACCCGCTCCCCGGCATTTGCCGGAGCAATATTTCGAACCGCGTTTAGAATTCCCTGTTCCGACGCTTCGATCTGGCTCGAATGGATGTCGAACGAAGCCCAGTAGAAGACGCTGTAGTTCTGCTGGGAGGCAACGGCAATGATTCGCAAGCCAGGATTGTCACGCAGCAGCGTGTCGCACAGGTGAGGTCGTTTCGAAGGCTCATCTAAGGCGATGAGCAACACATCCGGCGATGTATCGCGAACCGTCTGACGAATGTCTTTTTCGTCAGACACTTCGCCTACGATCTCAATGCCGGGCTCCTCAGCCAAGGTGGCAAGGATTAGCTCGCGCATGAGCTTCGGTTGGTTGGCCACCAAAATACGAATCGACCTATCCATGTGTCACTCCTCGGTCCACTAAGTATTTGCGAATGTTGAAGAAACGCGAAGACTCAAAGAAGGATGGTTTCCCCTGCCAACCTAATACGGGGAGCGGGCATCAGAGGTACACGTCCGTGAATTGGTGGAGAGCACTAACAAAGCACTAAGCTCTAAGACAAGAAGTACTAACATCAGGTTGGGAAATTTAACCCACCCCACCCCCTACCTGATTGTTAAATAACTTTGACGCAACAGCTTTTTGAGGGATACTAACTCACGCTTGGCCAGTAGAATTATTCAAGGCTCCTTCCGCAACTTGGTCAGATTCAGTGGGTTGGATCACATCAATGCAGGAAGACAAATCCAGTTCATGAGGGCTCTGAGGGCTCTGAATGACGCAGATGAGTGACAGGCAATCGTCCTTAACGAATACCTACATCGTGGCTGAGAATCGGCTCCTGAGGGAGTCCTTAGTTCGGCTCTTCCGCAAGCGCGGAGACATCAGCGTGGTGGGACAGGCTTCCTACTCGGAATCTACGCCAGAGCAGATCGCATCAACCCAAGCGGAACTGCTTCTGTTGGACTGTCTCAATCCCAATCATAAGTCCGACGACCTGATTTGTGACCTCCGCGAAACCGTGCCACATATTAGGGTTGTGCTGTTTGGCATGGACGAGGATTGCGATATCTTTCTCCAAGCGGTCCGTCTCGGCGTGAATGGTTATGTATTGAAGAACGCGTCGGCTTCCGAGTTGGTCGACGCGGTGCGTTCCGTCGCTCAGGGTGAAGCGAGTTGTCCAGCGAAGTTCTGTAAAGTCTTGTTTCAGGCGCTAGCCAGCGAAAGTAACCAGCAGGCCGCTATCGCCGAGCAGAGAGCCGGCATGCGGTTCGAATTGACGCAGCGACAGCGACAGCTCATGTCGTTGGTTGCGATGGGCCTCAGCAATAAGGAAATCGCGGCGAATCTGAATTTGTCGGAATTCACCGTGAAAAACCACATCTACCGTGTGATGAAACAGGTCGACGCGCAAAACCGCCATGAAGCGTGCAGCCTGATTCGTGCAGGCGAATCGCACGAGGACCAGTGGCAAGGCGTGCCGATGCGTGGGGTCTAGCGCACGCTGGCCATCCCAGCTAAGCATCACGGAATTCAATGTTTAGATTTTTCGCAGGAACAGGCGCTGTCCCCAAGGGGCTAAGGTGCTATTTTGCTTCCGTGGGATCGTAATTTAGATTGGGGCCGAGCCAGCGCTCGGTTTCGGTTACGCTCATTCCCTTGCGTTGGCTGTAGTCAGTGACCTGATCACGGTCGATTTTCCCCAGGCTGAAATAGCGCGATTCCGGATGGGCGAAGTATAGGCCGCTCACGCTGGAACCAGGCCACATCGCGAATGATTCGGTGATCAACATCCCTGTATTTTTCTGTACGTCGAGCAGTTGCCACAACGGGCCTTTCTCCGTGTGATCCGGGCAAGCCGGATAGCCCGGCGCCGGCCGGATGCCGCGATACTTTTCCTGAATCAAGTCCGCCGGGCTCAGATTCTCTTCGCGGCCGTAACCCCATTCATCTCGCACGCGTTTGTGAAGGCATTCGGCAAACGCTTCGGCCAAACGGTCGGCGATCGCTTCAGCCATGATCGCGTTGTAGTCGTCATTCTCCGCTCGGTACCGGTCGCACAGCTCCTTGAGGCAAATTCCGCTGGTCACCGCAAAGGCGCCCACGTAGTCGGCTAGGCCCGTCTCTTTCGGGGCGATGAAATCGGAAAGCGATCGGCATGGCTCGCTGCCTTCACGGTTGGCTTGTTGACGCAGGAAGTGGAATCGTTCCAACACACTTTGGCGCTTGCAGTCGGTGTAAAGCTCGATGTCGTCGCCGATTGCGCTTGCCGGAAAGAATGCATAGACGCCGCGCGCCTGAATGGATTTCTTCTCGATTATTTTGTCCAACAGCGCTTGACCATCCGCGAATAGTTGCCGCGCCTGGGTGCCGCGTTCACCCTCTTCGAGGATTCGCGGGTACACGCCCTTCAGACCCCATGTGTGAAAAAAAGGCGTCCAATCGATAAATTCACGCAACGTCGCCAGCGGAAAATCGTCCAGCACGCGAACACCGGTAAATTCCGGCACCGCTAAGTCTTCGGCGCGCCATTCAATCGGGGTACGCCGCGCGCGCGCGACATCCAGTGACACAACCTGCTGCCGCGGCGCTGAATGAGATTTGCGCACCGCTTCGTATTCAGCGCGATGTTGCGCCACGAAATCCGCCTTGCCGTCGTCGCTCAGCAAACTCGTTGCGACCGGCACCGCTCTGCTGGCATCCAGAACGTGTACCACCGGCTCGCTATACTGCGGCGCAATCTTCACCGCCGTATGCGCACGGCTGGTCGTCGCGCCGCCAATCAGCAGAGGCAATTTAAATCCCTGCCGCTCCATCTCGCGAGCCACGTGCACCATTTCATCGAGAGAAGGCGTGATCAGTCCGCTGAGACCGATAATGTCCGCTTTCTCCGCCTTAGCTCGCTCGAGAATTTTTTCGGCCGGAACCATCACACCCATGTCGATGACTTCATAGTTGTTGCAGGCCAGCACGACGCCGACAATATTCTTCCCAATGTCGTGCACGTCGCCCTTCACGGTCGCCAGCACGATTTTCCCCTGCGCTTTAACGGCTTGCCCAGCAGCGCTCATCGCCGCTTTCTCGGCTTCCATGAAAGGCGTCAGGTGGGCCACGGCTTTTTTCATGACACGCGCAGACTTCACAACCTGCGGGAGAAACATCTTTCCGGCCCCGAACAAATCGCCGACAACGCTCATGCCCGCCATCAGCGGCCCTTCAATCACCAAGAGCGGACGGCCGAGCTTGACGCGAGCTTCCTCAGCGTCCAGTTCGATGTACGTGTCGATTCCTTTTACGAGCGCATGCGAGAGCCGCTCTTCCACCGTGCCTTGCCGCCATTCCTCCGCCTTTTTTTCGCTCACGACCGCGCCGGCGCTCTTCAGCGTTTCGCCGAAATCCACCAGACGTTCCGTCGCGTCCGGACGCCGGTTCAGCAGCACATCCTCGACCAGCACTTTCAGCTCGGGCTCGATCTCCTCATAAACCTCGAGCATGCCCGCGTTGACGATGCCCATGTCCATGCCCGCGGCGATCGCGTGATACAAAAACGCCGAATGCATCGCTTCGCGAACTTTGTTGTTGCCTCGAAAGCTGAAGGAAATATTCGACACGCCGCCGCTCACCTTGGCGTGCGGAAGGTTGGCCTTGATCCAGCGCGTGGCGTTGATGTAATCGACGGCATAGTTGTTGTGCTCCTCCATGCCGGTGGCAACCGTGAGGATATTTGGATCAAAAATGATGTCTTCCGGCGGGAATCCAACTTCATCGACGAGAATCCGGTAAGCGCGTTCGCAAATACGAGTTTTATCTTCGTAGGTCGCGGCTTGGCCCTTTTCGTCAAAGGCCATCACGACCACCGCTGCGCCGTATTTCAAAACGGTGGCAGCATTTTGCCGAAATCTCTCTTCGCCTTCCTTCAGCGAAATCGAATTAACAATCCCTTTTCCTTGCAGGCACTTCAAGCCGGCGTAGATGACTTCCCATTTCGAGGAGTCCAGCATGAATGGCACTTTGGCCACTTCAGGCTCAGTGCCCAACAACTGAAGGAACCGCGTCATCGCCGCGACGCCATCGATCATTCCCTCGTCCATGCAAATGTCGATGACGTTCGCGCCGTTCTCCACTTGCTGGCGCGCAATGCTGACCGCTACTTCGAACTTGCCTTCCTTCACCAACTTCGCAAACTTCGGCGAACCGGCAACGTTCGTCCGTTCGCCGATCATGATGTACACACCCTGCTGCTGCGTGAATGGTTGCGAGCCGGACAGACGAAGAGGCTTCGTCTCCGTCACTCCGCCCGCGTTGTTAGCGTCTTCCGTGCTCAAGCCGCGTTCTCTCTTTCAAGCAGAGCGTTACCCCATTTTCGCGGTGCTTGGCCTTCGAGCGCTTTCGCGATCGCCGCGATGTGCTCCGGCGTGTTCCCACAGCAACCGCCCGCGATGTTGATCAGCCCAGCCTGCGCGAATTCGCTCAAGTAACGCGCCATATCCGCAGGCCCCAGATCGAATCCGGTCTCGGAGAGAGGATTCGGCAATCCCGCATTCGGATAGCACGAAATCGCCACGTCCGCCTTCTCCGATAGATCGCTCAAGAATGGATACATCAAATCCGGACCCAGCGAGCAGTTCAGCCCTACGGAAAGCGGTTTCACGTGTTTCACCGCATTCCAAAGCGCCTCCGTCGTCTGCGCAGAAATGAGTGTCTCGCCGCCGCGCCCAACCGCCGCCGAAATCATCACCGGCAGTTCTTTGCGATCCTCATCAAAAACTTCGCGAATCGCCACCAGCGCAGCCTTCGCATTCAGCGAATCGAAAATCGTCTCGACGAGCAATAAGTCCACGCCGCCCGCCATCAACGCGCGCACCTGCTCCGCGTAAGCCGTCTTCACCTGATCGAACGTAACCACTCGAAATCCAGCGTCGTCGGCATCGGGCGAATTCGAAAGCGACACCGTCAGCGGCCCAATCGCTCCCGCCACGAATCGCTGACGTGACGTTTCTTTACCCACGCGATCAGCCCATTCTCGGCACTGCCGCGCGGATTGCTCATTGATTTCGGACGCCAAGTTGCGCAGAAACGAATCCTGTATGACCTTCTCGTAGAAGTCCGGATCTTTTCGCCCACCGTGTTCCCGCGGATCGTCCACAAAAAATTCGCTCTGCGTGATACTCGTCGCGCCGAACGTGTTCGTCTCGATGATGTCCGCGCCCGCCTCCAAAAATCGGCGGTGAATGTCGCCGATCATCTTCGGCTGCGTCAGCGAGAAGAGATCGCCATTGTTTAGGAGATCTTTCTTCGAATCCTTAAAACGCTCGCCCCGGATGTCCGCTTCCTTCATGCCATAAGTGCGGATCGTCGTACCCATCGCGCCATCGATGATGGCGATGCGCTTTTCGAGAATCTTCACCAAGGGGTGCAAGTGGTGTTTTGTCATATGGGTGCCCGCACTTATATTATAGCGACTTGGTTGATTGGATGCCGCGTAGCGCGTGCCAGGTATTCCGTAGATACTTGCAGCGCGCTGTTGTCGTCGCAAGCGATTGTCACCCTTAGGTTTATCTGCCCTCTGCTATTAGGCGCAGGCTGAAGCTGAATGGAACGACCAACAATGCAATCCGCAGTCCGGCAACCTCAGACAGTTCGAAAATCGTTCACGCCCGCCGGTGCCGTCACCGGAATCGGCAGCCTTCCCCTGACGTCGCTCTCCGCTGCAATCGACGCAGTCGCTCAATACTCCCCGGAAATCCCTTTCTGGCCTCAACTCCCTCTGCGATCAGACTCAGAAGGCGCAATCATCCAAGGCTTCGGTTGCCTCGCGGACCTCATCGAGCCGCGCCTCGAAGGCTACGGCTACCAAGTCAAGCCGGGCCAAATCGATTTAGTTCTGGAAAGACTCCACCGCAGCGACGGCTCGCTCGCCGAAAAAAACGCCGCTGCCTTCACCGCGTTCGAACAAGCTCTCTCTTCCGGCCGTTTCAATTCAGCATCAGCAGTGAAAGGCCAAATCGAAGGCCCAATCACGCTCTCGGCCTATCTGTTCCATCGAGACAAGCCTTTCCTCTCCGACCCTGCTCTCTTCGCCGCAGTCACGTTTCATGTCTCGCAAATGATTTCCTGGCAGATCGAACGCCTCGAAGTCGCAGCCTTGCCTCTGCTTCTCTTCATCGATGAACCGGCACTTTGCCTCGAAGCCCCCGCAAACGTCGTCTCCGAAGCAGATCGCCTCAACGCACTCACCGCCACTCTGGAACACGCCCGAGTTCGCGGAGCCTACGCCGGACTTCACTGCTGCGCCGCCCGCCCATTCGAACGCATGTTCAAAGTAAAACCCGACATTCTCTCCTTCGACGCCGACGAAGGCCTCGACCTCTTTTTCGCAGACTGGCACGCTCTCGATTTTGTCCAGCAGGGAGGAATCGTCGCCTACGGATTAGTCCCCACGCGCTCAGGCCTCAACGCCGCCGATTCCGCGAACATTTTTGTCCGCTGGCTGAAAGCCGCATCTCTGGCAGGAGATCCACAAAAATTCGCCCAGCGCGCCATGATCACCGCCACCTGCGGCCTGGGCCTGCTCGACGAATCTGCGGTCGAAGAATCCTTCCGCGTCGCCCACGCCGTAAGCAAACTCGTCAAAACTCTAGTCGGCGTGGAAGCCGACGACGAGGTTTACGAGTAGTCAAGGCACGTTGATATGTTATGTCCACGCTATCGTGCCCTCTTGCCTTCCTTCGCTCCTTCGCTGGCCTAACCTACATTCGTCCGCAACGAATTCACCACGGCGGAAAAATCCTCGTCGCCGTGGCCATTCTCGATCGCGCTCGTGAATACCCGAAGTGCTGCTGACGCCATCTCCGAGGTAAGGCCGTTGCGTTGCGATTCGTCGCGGGCGTAGCCAAGGTCCTTTGCCATTAGTCCCAAGATGAAATTTCGATCTGTGTCTCCTGCGGCCACTCGAGCCGATACCGTCTTGATCAGGGGACTTCCCGGCGCGCCGGCGGTCAACACGGCGAGAGCTTTCGCGGAGTCGAGTTTGCCCGCGTCGATCATGGAAACCGCCTCGGCCAACGAAGCGGCCTGCACTCCGCACAAGAAATTGTTGATCAGCTTTAGTCGTGCTCCGCTCCCAGTCGGCCCGAGGTGAATTGCGTCGCGGCCCATTGCGGCCAAAATCGGCCGTACTGTCGCCAAGTCGTCCGCTGATCCGCCCACCAGAAACAAGAGCTGACCAGCCGCCGCTTGGGGCTTCGACCCTGTCACTGGCGCGTCCAGAAAGGCGCAGCTTTTCTGCGTTGCCGCTACCGCCAGCTCCAATACCCACTTCACGGTTAATGTGCTGGATTCGATCAGATGTGAACGCGGGCGCGCACCCGACAATGCTCCGTTTGCTCCCATCCAGACTTCTCGCGAGGCCACATCGTCGGAGACCATGCTGACGATGACATCGGAATTCTCAGCCGCCTCGCGCGGAGTTTTCGCCAACTTCACTCCGGCTCCGGCTAGTGCGGCGGCTTTGTCTTGGTTTCGGTTGTAAATCGTGAGCGGGAAGCCTGCGGAAAGCAGCCGGCCGGCCATTCCCGTTCCCATAATTCCGAGACCCAAAAACGCTACTGGTGGTTTGGACATGATCGATTTATCCCAAAGGAATTACGCTTACCAGCTTCGGCGCCGTACCGGCCCATTTCACCGGATTTCGCAACGGGCGGCCAAATCCTTCAAACGCTACCTGCATCACGTCACCATCCTGCAAACGAACGCCATCGCTAAAACTCAAACACGCGATCCCGAAAAAATGCACGTGTACGTCACCCGGGCGACGATGAGCCTCAAACTTAAAATGATGGTGCTCGATATTTTGCAAGCTGTGGCACATCCCGGCTTCTCCGGTTTGAAAGGATCTTGACCAGAGGACGCTTCCATTTCGCTGAATCGCTACTTCCACGCCAACGCTTTCAAATTTCGGATCGATCACCAACTCCGGACCTAGCGCGCAACTTCGTAGTTTCGATCCGGCAAGATTCAGATAGTTCTTTTTTTCGAATTGGTGGTCGGAGAACTCGTTTCCTCCGGCCATCCCAATGCGCCGCGGCTGGCCATCGGCAGCAATGATGTAGATCCCCGCGACTTCTCCTTCTTCTCCACCGTCTTCCGCGTGAGCAGGAACCTCAATCGGTTCGTTGTGTGCGCGCAATGCTCGTCCTGTTCCTTTGTGAAACCACTCCGGTGCGGCTCCAATCGCGCCGGCAGCCGGCTTTCCGCCTTCGATGCCCCAGCTAAACATCTTCATGCTATCGGTCATCTCTTGCGTCGCCACCGCATGCATCGATTGGCGTCCTTGCGCGCTCCCGAGATGCGTTAGTCCCGTGCCCGAAACCAGGCAACGCGAAGTCTCTTCGGGATGATCGATCGCTGGAAGCAGACGCCAGTCGGAATCGCCCCGATAAATCGGATCGTAGTCGAGGGTGTCGGACGAAGCCTTCTGGCGCGCCGCTTCAGTGAGTTTTACTCCATCCGCCAGCGCCCGTTGCGCCAATTCATAAACTGAACCGGAGCCGTTCAGCAGCCGTAGTAGCGGTTCTTCCACCAGCGCAACTCGGCGCGTCTGGCCTTTTTGGATTTGTACCAGCCGGGTCACGTTTCCCACGCTAGAGTTCTCGTTCATCCGATCACGTCAAATTGCTTGAGCGCATTTTCGTCGATCGTAAGCCCGAGACCGTGAACGTTCTCATCGAGATCGATGAACCCGTCCTTCGACTTCGGCTCGCCGCTGAAGATGTACCAGAACAATTCGTTTCCCACCTCGACGTCCACGATAGGGAAATACTCCGCCAACGGCGAATTCATGCTGGCCATCACAACGTGATAGTTGTGCATCTGCCCGGCGTGTGGAATCACCGGAATGGAATGCGCCTCGGCCAGTGCCGCGATTTTACGCGCCTGCGAAATTCCCCCGACTCGGTTGGTGTCGAACTGAATGTAGTCAAGCGCACGCGCTTCCAGCAACTCGCGAAAACCATACAAGGTGAATTCGTGCTCTCCGCCGGCGATGGGAACCCGACCGTATGCTTTCAGCTCGGCGTATCCGTGAATGTCGTCTGGGATCACCGGCTCTTCGAGCCAGCGCAGATGAAACGGTTCGAGCAACGGCAACATGCGCTTGGCGTAGTCCAGCGTCCATCCCATGTAAGCGTCGGCCATCACGTCAACGCCGTCTCCGACCGTCTCTCGGACGGTTCGCACCAGCTCGACGTTGCGTTGCATGCCCGCTGCGCCATCGACCGGGCCCCAGCCAAAACGCAGCTTCATCGCCGAATACCCTTCATCCTTATAACGCTTGGCCTCCGCAGCCAGTTGGTCGAGCGGCACGCTGTACAAACGGCTGGCGTATACTGGAATCCGCGGCTTCGTTCTCCCTCCCAGTAATCGATACACCGGCTGCTTCGCAGATTTTCCAAGCAGGTCCCACAAGGCGATATCAATCGCGCTGATCGCCACCATTCCGATGCCTTTGCGTCCGAACGCCATCGTCTTGCGGTACATGTGCTGCCACAGAAATTCGATATCCCACGGATTTTGGCCGATGAGCAGCGGCTTCAAATACAAATCGATTACCTGCTTGGTGACGTCTGGCGACAACGCCGCATTGCCTATGCCGACCAGCCCGTCGTCGGTGAAAATTTCGACGACGAGCCATCCATGGAACGTAAAAGTGCCCATCGACGACACCGGCAATTCCAGCAAATCCACCGGGTTGGTGCAAAAGTGGGGCGGCAACGGCACTGTTTTTCCGCGCCATTTCACCACACGAGTTCGAATCTCCGTGATCTTCATCAAGCTCCTCGACTAACTCGTTTTCTCTTGCAGCGCCAATGTCTTTACGACCGGAATCGTTGCGAGAATCAAAAGAAATGCCGCCACATGAAACGTTCCCGCCAAAGCAAACACAGTGTCGTAGCCGAATCCGTGATCCAACAAGTACCCCACCACTTGCCCGAAGGCGATGCCACCCATCGCTCCGCCAAAACCGACGAGTCCTGCAACCGAACCCACCATTTTTTGCGGAAAGAGATCCGTTGGCAAAACCATTACGAGCGTGGACCAAGATTGCTGACCGAAGTACGCGACACTAAAAATGACCAGCGCCAACGATACAGGAACATGCGTCACAAGCACGATCAGCGGCATGACCGCTGCGCTCAAGCCGAGAGCGATCTTTCGCGCTTTACCCAGCGAGAAGTTGCGCCGCACCAGATAACTCGAGAACCATCCACCCGCCAAACACCCGATTCCGGCGGCCGCGTAGGGTATCCACGCGAAAGAACCGACAGCTTTTAGATCGAAGTTTCGCGCGTCATATAAATACTTCGGTAGCCAGAAGAGATAGAAATACCACGCCGCGTCGCTTAGAAACTTTGCAAACATCAGTCCCCAGCACTCGCGGATCTTGAACAAATCAATCCAGCGCACGGTTGGGGCGGCTGTTATCGGCTCGCGATCGGAATATTCTTCGCTCGACGTGAGTTCTGTCGCCTTTGGCGCGCCATAGGACAGCGCCCACCAACCGGTCCAAAGCAATCCTAATCCGCCGGTAATGAGGAATACCCATCTCCAACTCAAATAGCTCACGACAAGTGCGATCAGCGGTGGCGCGACAACGGCGCCAACGGCGGTCCCAGCGTTGATGATGCCCATCGCCGTCGCCCGTTCTTCCACACGGAACCATTCGGCAACGGCGCGGGTTGCGGCGGGAAATCCGCCTCCCTCGCCCATCCCGAGCAGGAATCGGCTGCCGACGAGCATCGCGAAACCTGTCGCCAGCGCGTGACTCGCGCATGCCACGGACCAGAAAATCATAATCACGATGAATCCCAACCGTGTCCCCAATGCGTCGGCTAACTTGCCGCCGCCGGCGTACATGAGGGCGTACGAAAAGAGAAACGCGGATTGGAGTTCTGAAAACTGTTCGTTCGAAAGTGGGATCGTCTTCGTGATTGCCTTGACGGCGACCGGCAGCGCCTGCCGATCGAGATAGCTGATCGCAATTGCGACACTAACCAGGACAGCGATGCGCCAACGGAGCAATGTGCTGTAGACCTCGGCCTCGACCGCGGATGATTCAGAAACTTGGCTTGCGTTTGTCCGCTTCGCTGGAATGCCAGAAAAGCGAGGCGGGTTATATTTATACGAGTAAACGCTTACACTCAAGCAGTACGCGCGTTCCGCAATTTGCATATTGCATCGACGGACGTATGATCCGGGCGCTCGACCCTATCTCAACTCGATTCCTGTTCAGCTAGACCTTCAGAGCGCCGCTTGTATATTTAATACAATATAGTATGGTGTTCGCGTTTCCCAATCGCAAATCGGTGGTTTGAATGCCTTTGTCACGTTCCTTTCCTCAGAGCTTCTTTCGTTTCTCAATTCGCGCAAATCGTTCACCGACGAAAAACAAAGCTCACTCGAAACCTAACTCCGGTTCATTGTCTCGGCGGATTCTGGCAGTAGTCGCTGCTTTTGCGATTGGAGCGCCAATCCTGGTCGCGCGTCCGAATGGCGACCTCGACGATTCGAACTCAGCGCTGAAGCCTCTGATCGCAAAGTACGCGGCGGACCGCACAAGCCTAGCCAAGATGTATGACGATCCACTCTCGGAAGTGCGACGCGCGAGATTTCGGAAGTTTTACGGCCAATGGCAGAGCGAATTGGAGAAAGTCGACTTCGACAAGCTCGACCAAGAAAGCCGCGCCGACTACCTCTTATTCCAGAATCAATTGCGAGAACGTCTGCGCGATTTGACCACGCGCGAAAAAGAACAAGCCGAGATCTGGCCCCTGATTCCGTTTGCGCGAACGATTATCGACCTCGACGAATCGCGACGGAGGATGGACGCGCCGAAGGCAGAAAACGCGGCGCACAGTCTCGCCGAGATGGTGAAGACGATCGCGAAGACGCGGGCAGCGGCGGAAGCGGGATTGGGAGAAAACTCCGGCGCAAAACCCGCTGCGACAACGAGCTCAGCGGAGACTTCAAAGGAAGCTTCTGGTGAGATGAAGCCGATTCGCGTTTCGCGATTCGAAGCCAGTCGGGCCGCTTCCGCCCTTCCTCGACTACGCGACCTATTGAAGCGGTGGTTTCAGTCGTACAACAGCTACGATCCGTTATTCACCTGGTGGGTCGCCGAACCATACAAAGAAGCGGATCAAGCGCTCGATTCTTACGAAGTTTTCGTGAAAGAAAAACTGGTTGGCATCAAGGCCGACGACAAAACCACGATCATCGGTCAGCCTGTAGGAGAGGCCGAACTCCACGCAGAGTTGGCTGCAGCGATGATTCCCTACTCTCCTCAGGAGTTGATCGCTCTGGCCAACAACGAATTGGCTTGGTGCACGCGCGAAATGCTGAAGGCATCGCGTGAGATGGGTTTCGGCGACGATTGGCATGCGGCGCTGGAAAAGGTCAAAGAGATGCATCCGCCTCCCGGGGAACAGCCGGAAGAGATCCGTAAGCTGGCGCTGGAAGGGATCGAGTACGTCGAGGCGCATAACCTCGTGACGGTGCCCGATGTTGCGAAAGAAACCTGGCGATGGGAGATGATGACGCCGGAGCGGCAACTGGTGAATCCGTTCTTTACGGGCGGCGACGTGATCAGCATTTCGTATCCGACCGACACGATGACGTTCGAACAGCGCATGATGAGCATGCGCGGAAACAATATTCCGTTTTCACGGTCGACTGTATTCCACGAACTCATTCCCGGGCACTATCTGCAGCAGTTCATGAACGAGCGCTATCGAACGTATCGCGAGGTCTTTGAAACGCCGTTCTGGAGCGAGGGCAACGCGTTTTACTGGGAGATGTTGCTGTGGAACCTGGGATTTCCGCGAACTCCGGAAGAACGCGCGGGAATGCTGTTTTGGCGAATGCACCGTTGCGCGCGAATCATCTTCACGATGAAGTTTCATTTAGGAAATTGGACGCCGCAACAATGCGTGGATTTTCTAGTGAGCGCCGTGGGACACGAACGCGACAATGCCTCCGCGGAAGTCCGGCGGTCGTTCAATGGCTCGGTCCCGGCGTTGTATCAATCGGCTTACATGCTGGGGGCGTTGCAGTTTCGGGCGCTGCACACGGAGCTGGTCGAGTCGAAAAAGATGAGCGATCGGGAGTTTCACGATGCCATCCTGCATGAAGGACAGATGCCGATCGAAATCTTGCGCGCGATTCTGACAAAGCAGAAGGTTGGGAAGGATTTTCAGACGAGTTGGAAGTTCTACGTACCGATTCCGGGGGTCCCGGCTGCACAGTAAGAACCGGTAAGGCGGAAACGATAGTGCGAAAAGATGGACTGTGGAAGCGTCGGGAAATTCTGAAGCAACTAGCTGTGGCGTCAGCGGCGATTGTGGCGCCGGGTGCGGTGGAGGCAGCCGCTAGCTCCTTGCCTGCAATCAATGGCGCTGCTGCGTCGGCTGAATTTACGATTCAAGTTCGCTCTATCAGTCCTCATACGTGCCGCATCAGCGTGCTTCCAATCGTGAATGGGCATGCGCTCGATGTACCGACGAACGGATCGCTTGTAGAACGGTTTTGGGGTCCGGCCGCAGCGACTTGGCGATCCTCGTCGCTGCACGCTGAAACGGTGAAGTGCGGAGATCTGAGCGTGAGCCTCGAGGTCAATCCGCTGACCGTGAGCGTGGCAAATGCGACGGGCGCGGCGGGTGCAATTGTGCAATCGCTGGCGATTGATCAGAACAGCGGAAAGGTTTCATTCGACGCGGGAAATACGCCGCTGCTGGGCTTGGGCGAAGGCGGCCCTCAGTTCGATCGGCGAGGATCGGTTGATCGAATGGTCAGCGGGCAGGGCGGCTACCGACTCGCGACGCATGGCGGACGTGTGCCGATTCCGTGGCTTGTGGGGACGAGCGGATGGGCGCTGTATTTCAATCAACCGTTCGGCACGTTCGATTTCACGGCACCCAGAGCGAAGTTTCAGGCGAAGAGCGCGGACGCCTTGCTGCCACTCGACATCTTTGTCGTGGCGTCGACGGAACCGGCGACGATCCTGGCGGAATATGCGCGACTGACGGGACATCCGGAGATGCCGCCATTGTGGAGTTTCGGGTATCAACAGTCGCATCGAACGCTTGCGAGCGAACAAGAGGTTTTAGAAGAGGCGAAAACATTTCGTGACAAGAAATTGCCGTGCGACGCGCTGATCTATCTGGGGACGGGATTTTGTCCGTCTGGATGGAATACGGAAAATGGATCGTTTGTGTGGAATGATCGCGTGTTCCCGAATCCGAAGCGCGCGTTGGATGAGTTGCATGCACAGAACTTTCGCGCGGTCGTCCATGTGGTGATCTTGTCGGACAAGCTGGAAGGATCGGCGCGCGACGCGTGCGATGTGACTCGGTACGACGAGACGCGCGCAAGCTGCCATTGGGACGCGCACCGAAAGGATTTCGCGATGGGCGTGGACGGTTGGTGGCCCGATGAGGGCGATCCTCTCGATATTCCGTCGCGACTGACACGCAATCAAATGTATTGGGAAGGGCCGCAGATTGACCGTCCGAATGAACGACCCTATGCGCTGCATCGCAACGGATACGCGGGAATGCAGCGGTACGCGTCATTCTTGTGGTCGGGGGACGTGTATTCGACTTGGGAGACGCTGAAAACGCATATCCCGATTGCGGTGAATACCGGACTGACAGGAATTCCGCTTTGGGGCACGGACATTGGCGGATTTGTTCCGACGAAGGAATTCACGGCCGAGTTGTATTTGCGATGGTTTCAATTTGGCGCATTTTGTCCGTTGTTCCGAAGTCACGGGCGGACTTGGAAATTGAGGCTGCCGTGGGGATGGAATCTTGGCGATCCGAGTCCCGTCGAAGTCCGCAACTACGATGGCGCTGCGACGCCGGATTCGAGCGAGTTACATAACACCGCAGTCGAACCGATCTGCCGGAAATATTTAGAGCTGCGCTACAAGATGCTTCCGTATCTGTATTCGGCGGTGCGCGAAAGCACTGTGACTGGGTTGCCGGTGATGCGCGCGCTGTGGATTCACTACTCTGATGACCCTGCGGCGGTCGCGCGCGACGATGAATATTTGTGGGGGCGCGATGTTTTGGTGGCTCCAGTCGTCGAGAAAGGCGCGACCTCGCGACGCATCTATCTGCCGAAAGGCGGCTGGTTTGATTTCTGGACGAACGAACGAATTGAGGGTGGTCGTGAGTTCGAACGCGCCGTCGATCTGGAAACAATGCCGCTATACGTTCGAGCAGGAACGATTTTGCCGATGGGTCCTGTGAAGCAGTACGCCATGGAGCGCGTTGAGGAACCGACGACGCTGACGGTTTATCCGGGACGAGATGGATCGTTCTCCTTATATGACGATGACGGGATTTCATTTCGTCATCGGCGCGGCGAATGGACGGGTGTGCGGATCGATTGGAATGATTCACAGAGGAGGTTGACGATGACGCTCGAGTCGGGATCGAAGATGTTGAGCGGTATGGCGACCAAGAATTTTGAGGTGCATGTCGGAGATCAGAAGAAAAGCGTCGAATTTCGCGGAACTCGCGTCGAGGTAAGAGTCTAGTCGCGTTTCACGCGTGTATGCCTCTTCGGCGTACTCCGAACCGGCCTGGGAATGTCGATTAGCGCCGGCGTCGCGGTAGGTTCTCGCGGTCTTCGTGAATCTCGTAGCCGGGCGGCGGCGTAACGCCCAACAAATTCTGCACGAAGTAGTCCCAGCGCCGACGAACGAGATACAAGTTGCCGCCTTCACCGTGGTACATGTTGGGAACGATGAGCATGTCGAAGTTTTTGTTCGCTTTTATCAGTGCATCGACGAAGCGCATCGTCTCGACGACATGAACGTTATCGTCGATGTCGCCATGAACGAGCATCAGATGGCCCTTCAGGCGGTTCGCCATCGTCACGTTGGACTGTTCGGCGTAATCAGGACCGAGCGGATAGCCTTGATACAGCTCGTTCCACCAGGCTTTATCGAGCCTCGCGTCGTGGTCTCCTGAGATAGAAACGCCGACTTTGTAAAAATCGGGGAACGCCAACATCGCGTGGGCCGACCCATAGCCGCCGGCTGAAGTGCCGTAGATGCCGACGCGACCGATGTCCATGTACGGATATTGCGCCGCCATCTGCTTGATCATCGCGACGTGATCTTCAAACGATCCGCCAAGATTGCGGTAGGAAAACTCGTGGAACGCGCGCGAGCGTCCCGTCGTGCCGCGGCCATCGACCATCACTGTGATGAAACCTAGTTCGGCGATTGCTTGCTGCTGAGTTCGCAACGTCCCTTCAAATGTCTTTGGAACGAAGAAGCCTTGCGGCCCCGTATAGACCATTTCAACGATCGGGTACTTTTTTGACGGATCAAAACTTGTAGGACGCCAGATCACACCATATAGATCCGTGGTTCCATCGGCCGCTTTGCCGTGAAAGGGTTCCGCGAATTTCCAGCCACCTTTTTGAATTTCGGCAACGTCGCTTTGTTCCAACACTCTGACTTGCGAGCCGTCCTTGAGATTGCGAAGGGTTGATTGCGTAGGAAGGTCGGCGCGCGATGTATTGTCGACGAAATGTGTGTAGTCAGGCGAGATGCTGACGGTGTGATCGGCATTTTCGGGCGTCAGCAGAGTGAGATTTTTGCCATCGAGTCCGATGGAATACAGATGCGTTAGATATGGGTCTTCGGACTTTTCGCGTCCGGCTGCCAGAAAATAAACGCGCCGGGCCTTTTCATCGACGTCGACGATCTCGCGCACCACCCACGGTCCTTGTGTAATCTGGTTTTTCAGCGCACCCGTCTTTTGGTCATAGAGATAGAGATGATTCCATCCATCGCGTTCTGACGACCACACGAATTCATGCGACTCATGCAGAAATTTGAGAAAGGTTTCGCCGGGATCGACATAGTCTTTGGCCGTCTCGCGAAGCAGAGATCGGGCCTCGCCTGTTTCGGCGTCGACGACGCGGACTTCGATGCTCTTTTCGCCGCGATCCTCCGCTCGATAGTAGAAACTCTTGCTGTCCGGGAACCACTCGAAGTCCGGCCCGCCCTGGAATTGCATCTCGATCGCATCCACCTTGATGTCGATGCGTTTCTGTTTTTGAAGGTCGAAGAGAACTGGCTGCGCCTTTGGCAGAACTTCGCCGGGCAACGGATAAACAACGGTGAACGCCTTCGGGCGGAGCTGCCCGGGCGGAACAAACTGCAAATTCGTGAAACGCCCCGCAGATCGCGTATCCATGCGGTAGGTCAGCAGCTTCGATGAATCCGGGGACCATAACACTTCGGCGTGCTGTTTCAGATCTTGCGTCCCCTGCTCGACCATCGGACGAAGGGAGGCGATCTCCGTGGCATAGTCCCATCCCGCTTCGCCGTCGCGCGTCAATTGAACAATTTCACCTGTGGGGACGTAACGCACGAAGAGATTGAAGTCTTTGACGAAGGCAATCCAGTTTTTATCTGGTGAGGCCTCTTCGTATTGGCCTGGCGCGGCATTGGCGGAGTCGGCTTTGCATTCGTAGGAATCGAGCGTGCAGTGCCATTCGGTCTCATCGACGCGGAAATGAATTGATTTGCCATCGTCGGCAAATTCGAACGAGTCGAACGGAAGCTGCGTCGGCTTGATTTCGCGCTTTGTTGCCGTCGCCAGCGCCGTGGCCAGTCGTGCATGGTCGAAGGCAGGCTTGGTCTCGCTCTGCGCGGGATCGACGAGCAGAAATTCAGTTCCTTTCTGGCTCGTCTTGGAGTACCAGAAATGATTCGTCTTCGCGATCCAGTGTGGCGTTACGTCAGCGACGTACGCGTGATGGCGGAGATTGCCGCCGAGGAATTGTTCAGCCCGCTGATAGTCTTGCGCCGTGTCTTGGGCGCGGCAAGTCTCTGCTTGGATTCCGAAAAATAGAGGCGTCAGTAAGATGAAGTGTAAAGATCGGCGTAGAATCATAGGGCGAGGAGCCTCTCTGATAGGGTAGCCAGCGCCGTCTGGGAGCATGGCCTAACGTTGACCCGGTCACGCGTAACGCAAGTATTCCGAGGTCGAAAGAACCCAGCGAGGCGATTAACGCCCCGCTTTGCCCGCAAATTTAGTTGCCCGACGGCGGGAACATGTATATTGTATGCAATGAATAGCGTCAAGCTCTTCTGCCTGAATGAGGGCTCAGGTTGGCGGATTTGCTCGATGCTCCATGAACGACAGGTCGCGATCAAGCTTATTCGCCTACTCCCAACGATATGAACCGCGCAACCGACCAGCTCAGCGAACGGTCCGCGGCGGCCACGGTACCATCCAATGGCCACCGCTTAGTTGATCGCATCCGTGTGGTCGATTCGCATACTGGCGGCGAGCCGACACGTATCATCGTATCCGGCGGACCCGTCCTTCCCCAGCCCACCATGGCTGAGCGCCTCGAAGAATTCCGCCGCCAGCACGACCATTTGCGCCATGCCCTTGTGAACGAGCCTCGAGGTTCGGAAGTTGTTGTAGGTGCTGTGGTTACGGATCCGGTGAATCCCGGCAGTGCTGCTGGAGTCCTCTACTTTAATAATGTCGGCTATTTGGGAATGTGTGTTCATGGCACGATCGGCCTCATCGTCACGCTCTCTTACCTCGGACGGATCAGCCTGGGAGAGCACAAGATCGATACCCCAGTGGGTACGGTGACGGCAACTCTCCATGAGACCGGCGAAGTCACGGTCGCTAACGTTCCCAGTCGGCGCACTGCGTCCCGAGTCGGCATTCATGTCCCAGGTTATGGCACCGTGAGAGGCGACATCGCCTGGGGCGGCAATTGGTTTTTCCTGGTGAACGAACACCCGTTCGAACTAAAACCGAGCAATATTGACGAGCTCACTCAATTCACATGGGCTATCCGGCAAGCGCTCGAGAAAAATGGGGTTCGAGGCACCGACGGCGCGGAAATCGACCACATCGAACTCTTCAGCCCATCCGCAATCGCAGGAATCGACAGCAAAAATTTTGTGCTCTGTCCCGGAAAAGCTTATGACCGCTCGCCTTGTGGCACCGGCACGAGCGCTAAGCTCGCTTGCCTCTACGCCGACGGCAAGCTTCAACCGGGCGGCGTCTGGCGACAAGAAAGCATCGTCGGCAGCGTATTCGAAGGACAGATCCGCATCGAAGGTGGCGAAGTCATCCCCGTCGTGAAGGGCTCCGCCTTCATCACGTCCGAAGGCGACTTCATTTTCGACCCGCGCGATCCATTCCGTTACGGCATTCAAGCATGAATTCGTCGTATGACGTGTTGATTGCGGGCGCCGGGATTGTCGGCGCGGCTTGCGCATTCGAACTTGCGAAGGCGAAGATGCGTGTTGCAATCGTCGATCGGAGTTTTCCGGCTGCGGGTGCGACCGGCGCGTCGATGGGGCACATCGTCGCCATGGATGACTCCGAAGCGCAGTTTTCACTGACGCGCTATTCGCAAGCGCTGTGGCATGAGTTGCGCGAAACGTTGCCCTCGACTGTCGAGTTCGATAATTGCGGCACGATCTGGCTCGCGAGCGACGACGAAGAGCTTGGCGAAGCTCGGCGCAAGCACCAATACTATGGCGGGCGCGGGGTGGCCGCTGAAATCTTGGATTCCTCCGCGGTCCACGATGCAGAGCCCAATCTGAAAACACCAATGGCTGGCGGCCTTTTGGTCGAGAGCGATGCCGTCGTTTACCCCCCGGCTGCCACTGCATTTTTTCTCGAACAAGCGACTGCGCTGGGCGCAACCGTCATTCTCGATCGTGCCGTTCGGACCCTCGGTAATTCTCGCGCACAGCTGGATGATGGGACTGTTCTGTCGGCTGCGAAGCTCGTCAACGCGGCCGGTTGCGGAGCCGCCGAATTAACCGAAGGCATTCAGGTAAAGCCGCGCAAAGGGCATCTTGTCATTACCGATCGCTATCCCGATGTGATTCGCCATCAACTTGTGGAGCTTGGTTACCTGAAATCGGCGCACTCGGTCACCGCGGACTCGGTCGCATTCAACTTGCAGCCGCGAAAAACCGGGCAAGTCCTCATCGGCTCATCGCGCCAGTACGGCGAAGTGGACGGGCGCGTCGACGCCGACATCTTGTCGCGAATGCTCGATCGCGCGTTCGAATTCGTGCCGAAGCTGGGTTCGCTGTCCGCCATTCGCGTTTGGACCGGCTTCCGCCCCTCCACCCCCGACAGCTTGCCTCTGATCGGACCTTGGGAGAAAGATCCAAGCGTTTTACTCGCTACCGGACACGAAGGTCTCGGCATAACTACATCGATTGCGACCGCGAAACTTATCCACGCGCACATCGTCGGCTCCGAGCCCGCGATTCCCTCAGCGCCATATCTTCCATCGCGTCACACCCTGGCGGAAATCCATGCGTAGCGACGCGGCAACAACCGGGATGGTCACGGTGCACGTAAACCGGCAACCGATCCGAGTGGCGCATGGCACGAGTGTCGCGGTCGCGGTCCTCACCGCGCAGAGCACATGCCGAATCTCCGTCACCGGAGAAAAACGTGCACCTCTTTGCGGCATGGGAACGTGTTTTGAGTGCCGCGTGACCATCGATGGAAACCCACACCAGCGTGGTTGCCAAATACCTTGCCGCGAAGGAATGGAGATTCGTTGCGATGAGTAGCGTTTCCGCGACGAGCGTCGATGTCGCCGTGATCGGTGGCGGCCCCGCGGGAATTGCAGCGGCCGTAACGGCAGCCGAATCGTCGCGCGATGTCGTTTTAATTGACGATAATCCAAAACCTGGCGGACAAATCTGGCGCCAAGGCACGGAGGCGCCACACCCTCGTCATGCGGCGTTCTGGTTCGAACGGCTGGCGAAATCGCGTGTCCGGACGATGCGTGGCGCTCGCGTCATTCAGGCGGAGCGCAATGAGCTACAAATCGAAACCGATGACTCAACCTCAACGCTGCGTTTCGAAAAGCTCATCCTTGCAACCGGTGCTCGTGAGTTGTTCCTTCCCTTTCCGGGCTGGACGCTGACGAACGTAGTGGGCGCCGGCGGACTGCAAGCGCTTGTGAAATCCGGCCTCGATGTGACAAAGAAGCGCGTCGTGGTCGCCGGGACTGGCCCGCTCTTGCTGGCGGTAGCTGCTTATCTGTGTGCCCACGGCGCCGAAGTTGTCTGCATTTGCGAGCAAGCACCGGTATCTGCGCTCGCCGCTTTTTCGGCTACCATGCTGCGCTTCCCGGCAAAGATTTCCGAGGCTGCGAAACTTCGCCTGGCCAGTCGTAAGGCAAGCTATCGCAACAACACATGGCCCGTTTCCGCGATCGGCAAGGAACGGATTGAAGCAGTTCGAATCTCCGACAACGGTCGCGTCCGCGAAATTCCTTGCGACTATCTCGCCTGCGGTTTTCATCTCGTGCCGAATACAGAATTAGCGCAACTGCTCGGATGCCACCTGCAGGACGGATTTGTCGCCACCGACGAATATCAGCAGACCTCGCTCCCCGCGATGTATTGTGCTGGCGAGCCCACAGGAATCGGCGGCATGGAGCTCAGCACTCTCGAAGGCCGCATTGCAGGTCACGCCGCGACGAACAAGAAAGACGAAGCTTTGCGCCTCTTCACGGATCGCATCCGCTATCGCAAACTTGCATCGGCCATGCAAAGAGCATTCAAACTGCGAGCGGAACTTAAGATTTTGCCGGAGGAAGAAACTCTCGTCTGCCGCTGCGAAGACGTCGCGCTCGGTCGCATACGCAAACACACATCGTGGAAAGCGGCGAAGTTGCACACGCGATGCGGCATGGGGCCCTGCCAAGGCCGAATCTGTGGTGCCGCCGCACAATTTTTGTTCGGCTGGAGTATTGCGGCTTCGCGCCCACCGGTATTTCCCGCGCGATGCGCGAGTCTGGCTGCATTTTCTTCGCAAGCTCATGGAGGATCACAATGAAGTGGAACGGCGTAATGCCTGCAATCACAACGTGCTTCAAATCTGGCACACAAATCGATCACGGGTTCATGACGGCACACGTGCAGTGGCTCGTTGACAATGGATGCACCGGGGTCGTCGCTCTTGGGTCACTGGGGGAAGGCGCGACTCTGAGTTTCGAGGAAAAAGTCTCGATCTTGAGCAACGTCGCGAAGGCGCTCCGCGGAAAAGCGCCGGTGGTTGCGGCGATCTCGTCACTCACCACTGAGGAGTCGGTGAGCCTTGCCAAAGCGGCGCGTGATGCCGGTTGCCAGGGCTTGATGGTTCTTCCACCGTACGTCTACAAGGGCGACTGGCGTGAGATGAAAGCTCACGTCGCTGCCGTGTTTGAAGCGACGCCGCTGTCGTGCATGCTTTACAACAATCCCATCGCTTACGGTACCGATTTTCTGCCGGAACAAATTCAGGAACTGGCTGGAGAATTCGCGAATTTTCATTCGGTGAAAGAATCCAGCGCCGATGTCCGTCGCGTATCGGCTATTCGCGCGCTCGTCGGCGACCGCCTCGCCGTTTTTGTCGGCGTCGATGATGCGATTCTCGAAGCGATCAGCGTCGGTGGTACGGGTTGGATCGCGGGTTTGGCAAATGCGCTGCCGAGAGAATCCGTCGATCTTTTTGACTATGGCGTCGCAGGGAAATCGGCCGACGCATTCGAGCTTTATCGCTGGTTCCTGCCGTTGCTCCGGCTCGACACCGTCCCAAAGTTCGTGCAGCTCATCAAGCTCGTGCAAGAGGAACTCGGCATCGGCAATGCGGATGTTCGCGCGCCGAAGCTGCGATTAGCGGGAACGGAACTGCAGGCAACGAAGGATCTTGTTCGCCACGCAATCTCGCACCGGCCGAAGCGTGCCAGCACTGAACTCAAGCTCCATCACACTGCGCGATAGAACGGGAACCCATGACATTTTCTGGCAAATCATTGATCGGATTTCGCGAAGCCTCAGGCGATGGCGAATCATTTTCGGCGTGGAATCCCGCGACGGGGCAAAAAATAGAGCCGCCATTTTACTCGGCAACAACCAAAGAAGCCGATGACGCAGTAAGACTCGCGGCTGCCGCATTTCCGGCTTACAGCCGCATTTCGAATACGTCCCGCGCAGCATTTTTGCGTCACATCGCTTCACGCATAGAAGCCATCACGGAAGCACTGGTCGAACGTGCTCATCTCGAAACGGCGTTGCCAAAACCGCGGCTCACTTCCGAGACAGGGCGCACCTGCAATCAATTGCGGCTTTTTGCAAGTGTTGTCGAAGAAGGCTCCTGGGTTGGCGCTCGCATTGATCGCGCGGACCCCGGTCGCAAACCGCTAGCCAAACCCGACGTTCGCTCGATGCTCTACCCCATCGGCCCGGTTGTCGTATTTGGCGCGAGCAATTTCCCCTTGGCATTTTCCGTCGCCGGTGGCGACACCGCATCCGCCCTCGCGGCGGGGAATCCCGTCATTTTTAAAGCGCATCCGGCGCACCCTGGGGCCAGCGAACTCGTCGCCCGCGCAATCATCGAGAGCATTCGCGAAAACAATCTCCCGGACGGCGTGTTTTCGTTGCTGTTCGATTCGGGCAACGCCGTCGGATCACAACTCGTCAAACATCCGCTCGTGAAGGCCGCCGGATTCACAGGCTCCATCGCGGGCGGTCGTGCGTTGATGAATCTAGCTGCCGCGCGTCCCGAGCCAATCCCCTTCTACGCCGAGATGGGAAGCA
>DASXPD010000019.1:0-1605 GCA_036493835.1 Candidatus Acidiferrum sp.
CGAGCTAACGGATGTTAGATGACCTTGCGCACGGCGCTGAGCGCGGCGCGGCGATCTGCGGGGAGTGCGGCGAGGTATTATTGGGCCACGGTGGAAGCTGTCATGTTGGCGACGGTACCCGCTGAACTGTGCGGCGGACAAGCCTCATACGCCGCCCCGCCGCTTTGCCTCTCTTAGAATGATCCGCCTTCGCCCTACGCTTGTCTGACCATGACTGCGCAACTCAAATTAATGCATCGTGAGCGGCTTATGATGCGGAGTAGATGTCGATCTTCGGCTCGAATTACGAATCGATGATCAACGAGGCGATCTTTTCGTGGGCGATGGTGAAGTGATAATCGAGCGTGATCGGGCTGCCGGGAAAAGTTCCTGAGACTTGCACAGCGACGATCGTCTCATTGTCGCGCGCTTCGGCGCTGAGCGGTTTGAATTGAAACTTATATTTCTCGATTGTCGTTCTAAGCCAACGTTCGATGTCGATCTTGCCGCGATGGGTTGTGTTCTCATCGTGCACCGTCGCGTCGTCAGCAAAACAGGCCAGAATGGATTGCACCTCGTGTGCGTTGCTGGCGTCCATATAATTCTGAATTAGGCGCGGCAGTGCGGCTGACATCCTGCCGAAAAGGCTCGTCTATTTAACGAACGACACAAATAGTGTTCGCCATGCGAACGCTCTCATCACTTCTAAGCTCCCTTCTTTTTTGCGTCAGCTCGCTTCAAGCAGCCGAAGGGATTGTTTCGCGCGACGCGCAGATCGACAATGTGCAATTGCATTATCTGACCGCGGGTCGCGGATCGGCCACGGTGATTTTGTTGCACGGTTTCGCCGAAACTTCGCGGATGTGGCGGCCGATTATTCCATTGCTCGCGGAAAAGTTTACCGTCATCGCACCGGATCTGCCGGGCATTGGTGACTCTTCGATTCCCGCAAAGACTGGCATGCTCATGGCGGCGCAGCAGATCCATGAGCTGGTGCGTTCGCTGAAAATCGAGAAGGCGCGCGTGGTCGGTCATGACATCGGACTGATGGTGGCGTACGCCTACGCGGCGCAATTTCCTAACGAGACCGAGAAGCTCGCGGTGATGGATGCGTTCCTGCCGGGAGTGGAAGGATGGGAAGCGATCTACGATGCGCCGAATGTCTGGCATTTCCGTTTCAACGGCGAGTATCCGGAGAAGCTGGTGCAAGGGCGGGAGCGAACTTACTTCGAGTATTTCTGGAATGTGTTTGCGGCGGACGAGACGCATTCGATTCCTGAAGCCGAGCGCAAGGCTTATACCGCTGCCTATGCCCGACCTGGGAGGATGCGAGCGGCCTGGGCTTACTTCGCGTCGTGGCCGCAATTAGCAACGGAGTTCGCGCCGCTCTCAAAGACGAAGCTCACGATGCCGGTGTTGTCGATCGGCGGCGAGAAGTCGTTAGGCAATCAACTTGGGGCGCAAATGAAATTGGTGGCCGACAATGTCACGGTCATCGTTCTTCAAAACGCCGGCCACTGGATTCTGGAAGAAAAGCCAAAAGAAACCACCGCCGCGCTTCTAAACTTTCTCTGACCTAGACGCAGTTCTTAGAAGTGCGCGCCCACGTATTCCCACATCTGGTGA
>DASXPD010000020.1:0-65572 GCA_036493835.1 Candidatus Acidiferrum sp.
ATGCGCCGGGCATGCCCACGACCGTGCCCGACCGCTCTTTGTAACGAATCGCTTTGATCGGATCGATGCCGCGTGGATTGGCCACTCCGCCGCGCGTGTCGCTGATCGCCACGATCTTCGCCTTCTTCTCGGCGAAAATCCGCGCCACCGCCGCGCCCGAATTGCCGAATCCCTGAACCGCCACGCTCGCTCCGCGCAGCGACATTTTCTTCAGCTTGCACGCTTCTTCCACGATCGCAACGAGTCCGCGCGCCGCCGCGTCATGGCTGCCGACAGTTCCGCCGATCGATTGCGGCTTGCCGGTCACCACGCCGTGCGTCGCCCGGCCGACCGTCATCGCGTACGTGTCCATGATCCACGCCATGGTTTGCGAGTCGGTGTAAACGTCGGGTGCTGGAATATCGCGATCGGGTCCGATCAGCGGCAGAATTTCGCTGGCGTAACGCCGCGTCATGCGCTCGAGTTCGCTCTTCGACATGCGCTTCGGGTCGCAGACGACTCCGCCCATTGCGCCGCCGAGCGGCAAACCGACGATGGCTGTCTTCCACGTCATCCACGTCGCTAGCGCTTTGATTTCATCCAGCGTCACGTTGGGGTGGAAGCGGATCCCGCCCTTGCCAGGTCCGCGCGCCACGTTGTGCTGCACGCGGTAACCGGTCAGGACTTTCACCTGCCCGTTGTCCATCTTGGTCGGAACCGAAACTTCCAGGACGCGCTTCGGCGTTCGCAGGATCTGGCGCAGGCCGGGATCGAGCTTGAGAAACTCCGCCGCCATGTCGAACTGAATCTGTGCGATGCGGAATGGATTGAGATCTTCGCGCGGCGCTATGCGCGGAACGATCGGTGGTACGGCGGGCTTGGCGACCGTGGCCATCGGCTTTCGGTCCTTTCGGGTTCGCGCCCTGTGCGCGACCTCACTCGACTGCGGTCGAGTGCCTTGCGAACTCGTGTTTCACTTGGCCCGACAACAACCGCAAAACTCTTAAATTTGCATTCGGTCCCGGCGCCGCTTCAGGCACCCGGAGCGACTACTCGCGTCAGCCGTTCGCTGCGATTTTCTTCACATCGGCGTTCGGATTCGCCAGCAGATATTGGTCGCGGCACTGCACCGAGCAAAAGTGAATCAGCTCGCCGCCCTGACGCAGCGGAATTGCCAAAACCTCGGCCACATGCGCCCCGCAAACCGGATCGCGCACCAGCCGCCGCGACGTGCCAACCGTCCCCGGCCTTCGCGATATCTCCGGATCGTGCTGGCTTGCTGGCTCCGAACCTTGCTGCACGGCGCCTCGCACCATCCAGCCGACCAGACGCTTCAGCAGCGCGACGCTCCAGGAAATCACCAGCAGCCAGAATAGAAACCTGAAAACTCGGGCAATGAAATCCATCGCTACCTTTGACTCGAACTGTTATCCCAGCTTGATCCGGCGATGCGCAGCTTCGATCGCCCGGCGATTCGCCGACAGGCAGGTTTGACTTTAGACCCTGGCTGATTGCTAAGAGCGAGTGTATGCAACCCCAAAAGTAGGAGTCAAACGAAAAGGCGTAAATTCAACAAGTTGCGTGCTGGGCGGGCCGGGCCTAACTTGCCGGTCCGAGCACCTGACCAGCCAGCTAAAGCTCACATTATCAGCGAGCTAGGATGGAATACGGTCGGTTTTTGGCTATCTGCGGCCGTCAGGGCGCCGGAATCCGGTCAATGCCCATATATGGACGCAGAACCTCCGGAATCAGGATCGACCCGTCCGCCTGCTGGTAATTCTCGACCACCGCGATCCAGGTGCGGCCCACCGCCAGCCCCGACCCATTCAGAGTGTGGACGAAGTCGCTCTTCCCACCCGCCTTCGGCTTATACCGGATGCCCGCCCGCCGCGCCTGGAACGCCTCGCAGTTCGAACAGGACGAAATCTCGCGAAACTCACTCCCACTCGGCAGCCAGACCTCAAGGTCGTAAGTTTTGGACGACGCAAATCCCATGTCGCCCGTGCACAAGAGCATCGTCCGATAATGCAGCCCAAGCTTTTGCAGGATCGTCTCTGCATTCCGCACCAGCGCCTCATGTTCCTCGTAGCTCTTGTCCGGATGCGTAAACTTGAAAAGCTCCACCTTCTGAAACTGGTGCTGCCGCAAAATCCCGCGCGTATCTTTTCCCGCCGCGCCCGCCTCCGAACGAAAGCACGCCGTCCACGCCGTCACGTACACCGGGAGCTTCTCTTCGGCCAGCGTTTCGTCGCGATGCAAATTGTGCAGCTCGACTTCCGACGTCGGCGTCAACCAGAAATCCGTGTCCTGCACTTTGAACAAATCCGCCGCAAACTTCGGCAGCTGCCCCGCGCCCATCAGCGAAGCCGTGTTCACTAGAAATGGCGGAAGAATTTCCGTGTATCCATGCTCTCGTGTGTGCACATCCAGAAAGAAATTCGCCAGCGCGCGTTCCAGCCGCGCTCCCCAGCTTTTATAAACGGCAAATCGCGCGCCTGTAATCTTCGTCGCCACGCCCAAATCCAGAATTCCCGCCCGCTCGCCGACTTCCCAGTGCGGCTTCGGCGTAAAATCGAATTTCGGCGGCGTGCCCCAGCGTCGCACCTCGACGTTGTCTTCCGCGCCTTTCCCCACCCGCACGCTCGAATGCGGCACGTTCGGGATCACCAGCAAAAATTCGCGCTGCGTCGCGTCCAACTGCGCGATGCGCTCGTCGCCCTGCTTGATCCGCTCCGAAACCTGCTTCATCTCCGCGATCAGCGCGTCGGCGTTCTGCTTGCTCTTCTTCAGAGTCGCGATTTCGTCATTCGCCTTGTTCCGCTGCGCTTTCAGCTGCTCCGTAGTTGTAATCAGCTCGCGCCGCTCTTTATCGAGCGTTCGAAACGCATCCAAATCCAGCGTGGCTCCGCGCTTTTTCGCCATTTCGGCGAACACATCCAGGTGTTCCCTGAAATAATTGAGATCATGCATGGTCAGGAAAGAATAGCGTACTCGGCCATGCCGAACGAAGCGGAGTCCGCGCAAAATGATGCGTGATTGCAACCCTCGCGGCCGCGTCGACTGACTTCAGCGCCAGCGAACTAGTGGCCGTTCTCAAGCTCGTGGACATCGCGCCCCGCGCCGCCGACATACATCACGCCATACTGAAAATTGTGATTGGGCAGCGCGGTCACGTGCCGCACCGACCCCGCCACAAATGTCGGCGGCGTCCCCAGATAAAACGGCACCGCCGCTTCGATCTCGCTACCCACCGCATACTCCTTGCGGCTTCGAAACCCAAATCCCCGCTTCGACAAATTCGCGCACTCCACAATCTCTTCCGATTCCCCCTGCCGCACGCACGCCGAAAAAGTGACGCGTGTCCGCACGTCCCTCCTCCGATTTGCCGCCTTCGCCACCACCGCCGACGCGACCGGCGGCAACGCAGGCTCAACCAACGGCTCGGTGACCAGCAACTCCGCCCCCGCCAACCGTGGCCGCGCTCCCGACAACGCCGTGCGCTGCGGCTCCGCCATCCGTGAAATCTGAGTCTGTGTCCGTGCGGCCGCGACAACCGACGACCTTGAAGATTCCGCCTTCCCAGCCATCACCACTTCCTGCGCCGCCGGAACATTCACCAACGCCGACGTC
Source organism: Candidatus Acidiferrum sp. (assembly GCA_036493835.1). Classification (GTDB taxonomy): domain Bacteria; phylum Acidobacteriota; class Terriglobia; order Acidiferrales; family UBA7541; genus Acidiferrum. The sequence continues at coordinate 3,610 of DASXPD010000020.1, forward strand.
ACCACTCCATTCGGCGCCCTCCGCCAAACCGTCGGCGTCCCGCAATAAATGCAGTACCGCAAAATTGACTCCGACAGCGCATACACATCCGCCTCAACTTCACTCTGATCCACAATCTCGCACCGCTTGCACAATGCGCACTGCATCGGCCCGTCGACAATGACGCTCCACCTCGGTGGCGGCGGAAACTTCAGCTCCCAAAAATCCTCTTCCTCATCCACAAACGCCACGCCATACACGAACCCGCGTGCGTCCTGCCCCAACTGCCCGACCAGCCGAATCGCCGTCTCCGTCGACCCACCCAGAAAGCGCATGATCAGCAGCCCGTCCGTCGCCAATTTGTGTTTGGAGATAATTCCCGCGCCGTGCCGGCTCAGCGTCACGGTCTGCGTCTCTTCCGAAAAGACCACTCCCATGCAATCCATCCCGAGCAGCAGGATTCGGATCTCTTTCGCGATTCGGCCGCTGCGGCGCACCTTTCCCATAGGCGGCCGCTGGGACGGCCAAGGACTCTATCGGTCCCTGCGCGAAAATCTTTATCGCCGGCGACCGTCAGCGCGTCGCATTCATCAATCCAGTCGCCGCCGCAGTCGCTCACCCCAAAAATTGTCTCCGCTCGTCGAAGTACGTCAGTACCGAATTCACGACTCCCAAAGTACCTCTCCAAATGTGCCCCCCGTTCTATCGACCCAACCACCCATCCCTAGCAAAATGTCACTGTGATCGGGAGTTAGTTCAGCGATCGGAGCCATTCGGATGGTTATCGGGTGTTTGCTCCTGTGCATCGTTCTTCTGCTCGCGAGCGCAGCGGAACGGCCCGCCTCACGCCCAGCGCGAGGCGATGATTAGCTGGACTGATTTCAGACCATAGACCCTCAATTCCCACGCCCGAGCGGCCGGTCCCCCCACCGGCCGCTCCTTTTTTTGGCCTCACATTTCACCAGCCAACCAACCCGTTTAAAATCAGCGCATTAGCCTACTCAAGCACACCTCGGCGCCCAAATCCGCCAAAAAATCCATCGATCATCGGGAATCTTTAGTGGCCAGGCAGGGAATCTATAAACGGACGACAGCTGGGACAAAATGAAAAAGGGCGCCGGGTTAAACCCTGCGCCCTAAAATGCCTTACATCTCACCCACGGGAAGACTTTTCTAACCCACTTCTAACCATTCGAGTAACGAAAAAGGGGGCTGGTGCAAGCCCCCTTTTTCTAGAACTGACCCCCCAAAACCAGAATCCGAGTCGAGGTTCGGTTCCGGCCACCCCGGGAAGCCAATCTTGTACTTCAGTTGGCCGTATATAGTGCAAACCGCATGCCAGCGGTTCCCAAATTTACACGAACCCCGCAAACCTCTCGAAAACATCGACTTAACAATTCGTAGACATCCCAAACCCTAGCCTATAGCTCCCACCACCTACAAAATCTCACAGGTCCGCCTACAATACATCCAGCATTCGGGAGACTCACCCATACCAGGTTCCCAGCATTGGGACAGCCCGCGATCCAGCGCTCAAACCCCAATCGCCACCCGCAACGCCTCCGCCACCGACTGACTAAACCTCTGCACATCCGCATGATGCTCCGCTTCCACCATCACACGCGCGAGCGGCTCCGTCCCCGAGTACCGCAACACGATGCGCCCATTCTCGCCAAGCGCCGTCTGCGCCTCGTCCAACGCCTTCGCGACCTGCGGCAACGTTTCCAGCGGCGGCTTCGACTTCACCTTCACGTTCACAATCACCTGCGGATAATCTTTCAGCCCATCGATCAGCGATTCCAATCGACCCTGCATCGCCACCAGCGACGCAATCTTCACCGCCGTCAGCAATCCATCTCCCGCCGGCGAATCCTGCAAAAAGATCACGTGTCCCGACTGCTCGCCGCCGAGCACATTCCCGCTCCGCAGCATCTCCTCGAGCACATACCGATCGCCCACGTTCGCCCGCGCCAGCGAAATCCCCTCGCGCGCCAAAACGCGCTCCAGCCCGAGATTCGACATCGACGTAGCCACAACGCGCGTGCCCTTCAGCTCGCCCTTCGACTTCAAAAACCGCGCCACCGCCAACAAAACTCCGTCGCCATTCACGATCCGTCCGGTCGAGCACACAAACAGCGCCCGGTCCGCATCGCCATCAAACGCAACGCCCAGCGCGACGCCTTCTTCCTTCACGCGCTTCTGCAAACCGTCCAGATGCAACGATCCGCATCCCGCGTTAATATTCCGCCCGTCCGGCGCCACTCCCATCGATGTGACACTCGCGCCGAGCGATTTAAAAAGTTCCGGCCCCAGCTTGTAAGCCGCACCGTTCGCGCAATCGAGCAAAATCCGAAATCCCTTCAATTTTTCGCCGGCGCCAGGAATCACTCGGCTCCGCAAAAACTCTAGGTATTGCGCGTCCAGCGACTCATCCGCCTCAAGCAACGGCGCATTCTTCGGCGCGCCCTCGCCCCGCAGCGCAAAAATATCCTTCTCCAACGTCTCTTCGATCGCGTCGGGAAATTTCATCCCCGCGTCCGAAAAAAGCTTCACTCCATTGTCATGAAAAGGGTTATGCGAAGCCGAAATCACCACGCCGGCCTGCAGTCCGTTCTGCCGCACCAGACACGCCACGCCCGGAGTCGTAATCACGCCGGCAAACGCTGTCTCCGTCCCCGCCGCCTTCAATCCCGCCGCCAGCAGCGCCGCAATGTGCGGCCCAGACTCGCGCGTATCCATGCCAATCAGCACACGCGGAGCGCGATGCTGCTTCGCCAGATAGCCGCCGAGCGCTCGCGCCGTCGCATAGAGCGTTGCGTCGTCGAGCGGCGGTTTGCCGGGTTCGCCGCGGATTCCGTCGGTTCCGAAAAGTTCTTTTGCCATGTTTGGGGACCTTATTGGTTCTCCATCGAGCTTAGCACGCGATTATTTCCTCGTTCGTTTCGGCGCACCGCGAGGTTCCTTGATGAAACGTAAGCGTCTCGACACATCGCTAACTCCCTTCCGCCCGATCGCGGCCTATCACAAATCGCCTTGCCGCGCACGAAACCCGCTCTCCTCCAACTGGCAAGGCGCGTGCTCATGTGTGCTACCGTGTTTGGCACGGAGCTCATTGTGTCGGTGACGGAAACGCCTCCGCCGGCTGTCGTTCGGATCTCAGGATCCAACTTCAGCTTGCGCGTGATTGCGGGCGCAATCATCCTCTTGTTTTGTTATTACGCTCAGGGCGTGGTCATCACGCTCTTGCTGTCGATTTTGCTCGCCTACTTTCTCGATCCCGCCGTTGAAATTCTCGAACGTATTGGGCTGCCGCGCACCGCCGGCGCGATGGTGATGGTCCTCATCCTCATCGCTGTCCTGGGGGCAGTCGGCTACGGCTTGGGCACTCGCTTATCCAATTTTGCCGAAAACTGGCCCAAGTACAGCAACGTCCTGCGCGGCGCAGCGGACACTGTCGAAGGAAAAATCAACGGCATCGAAGGCCGCGTCGCGCCCGGCGCCGATCCCGGTCCCGGCGCCAACTCCACCGGAGAACTTCGCCGTCTCGAACCCGACTTGCTTCGCACAATGCTCACGCGTGGCGCGGGCTCGCTCTACGCCATCTTTCTCGAAATCACTTTCGTACCGTTTCTCGTTTTCTTCATGCTCGCGGGCAAGAGCCAGGTCTGGCACGGAACGCTGCAACTTTTTCCCGTCGGTCGCCGCACACAGGTCAAAGAAACGCTCGAAGACTTGCGCGAAGTTCTCCGCGACTACCTCGCTGGCATGTCCATCGTCACCGGCATGGTCATCGCCGCCAGCAGTCTTTTCTTTTGGATCATGGACATCGACTATCCGATCCTCACCGGCATCGCTTCCGGTTTGCTCAATATGGTTCCGTACATCGGCGCCGTCATGGCCTGGGCGCCCGCCTTCATCATCGCCAGCGCAAAAATCAAAACGTTCGCGTCGTTTCTGCTCATCGCCGGAGTTCTCACTTCGATTCACGTGATTGCGTCTAACTTCATCGCGCCCGCACTCGTCGGCCGCCGCGTTCGTCTCAACGCCGTAGCCATCACTGTCGCTCTCCTCTTCTGGGGATGGGTCTGGGGCGGTATGGGCCTGCTCCTCGCCATTCCCATCACCGCCGCACTCCGCGTTATCTGCGACCACAACGAATCCTGGCGCCCCATCGGCCGCTGGCTCGGCGCCTGAAACTCCGCCCCTTCACTCCGCGTCAATCCTTCACGCAAAGTTCTTGCGTGCGTTTGTAGGGGCGGGGTTCACTCCGCCCGGCGTCAACACGATCACCGCGCGTCCGCCTATCGAGATCCCGCCGGGTGCCCCACCCTCGGTTCATGAGGGTGGGTCTTCGGTCTTCGGACTGTAATATCGAAACAGAAGGAGCCCCGCTCCATGCACCTCGGCCGCGCCGCAATCCTCTTCTCTATCACCCTCGCGACTCTTCTCTCCGCCTCGCCTTCAAAATCCTGGGGCTGCAAAGGCCACGAAACCGTCGCCCTCATCGCCGAAAAACACCTCTCCCCCGAAGCCAAAGAATTCGTCCTCACCCTCCTCAAAGAAAATCCCATCGACCCCAGTCTCAAACGCTACTGCGGCTCCGCCGTCAACGATCCGATGGGCGACGCCTCCACCTGGGCCGACGACATCCGGAACGAACGGCACAACGGCCCCTGGCACTACATCGACATTCCACGTGGAACAACGCGTCCAAGCGACGGCGGCGATCTCGCTCCCTATTGCGGCAACGCAGGCTGCCTCACCGAAGCGCTCACCGCGCAAATCGCCATCCTCAAAGACAAATCCGCCGACTCCGCCAAGCGCGCCGAGGCCCTCCGCTACATCATTCATTTCGTCGGCGACCTTCACCAGCCGCTGCACTCCACAACCAACGACGACGAAGGCGGCAACTGCGTCCCTCTAAAATTTTTCCGCCGCAAACCGCGCGAACACAATCACGGCTTCTCGCCCAATCTCCACAATGTCTGGGATTCCGCAATTCTCGAACGCGACGCCGAAGGCGCCGACTCACACGAATACGCCGACCGCCTCGACGAAACCTACGCCTCATCAATCGAGCAGTGGCAAAAAGCAGGAATTCACATCGAAGATTGGATCTGGGAAAGCCACGCCTACGCCGAAAAAAATGTCTACGACCCGCTAACTCCAAATGTCGCCATCGAAAAACCCGCGCCCGTCCACGCCTGCACCGACGACAACAACATCGGCGCCCGCCTCCTCGACGAACGCATCACCGTCAGCGACCCGTACCAAGCCCAAGCCGCCCCCATCGTCGAACGCCAACTCACAATCGCCGCCATCCGCCTAGCCGCCATCCTCAACGAATCCGCGAAGCCCACAAATTGATCCTGGGTGCCGCACCCTCCTGGTTTTAGGAGGGTGCGGGTTTTCCCCAACTTCAACCTCAATCGCTCCAACGCACAAGCGACGCGCGCCTCAGTGCAAGTCCTTCGACGTCAACCCCAGCGACTTCACATACGCCACCAACTGCCACCTCATCGGCTCCGGCAATTTCGACCACACCGGCATCCCATGCCAAACAATCCCATTCGTCAGCACCCAGAAAATCGCCCCCGGCGTCGCTTCCTGCACATCCGAACTCCGCATCGTCGGCGCCCGATGCGTCCCTTCGGCGTTCTGCCCGTGACATTCCGCGCAATGCATCCCAAATAATTTTTGCCCCGCCGTCACCGCTTCCGGATCGTGCTCCAACGGATTCGTCCTCGCCTTCCATTTCTCTGGCGCCTTCGCCATCTCGTTGCCCGTAAAATCCTTCTCCGGTCGCGCCTGTCCCACCGACACCATCAGCAGCGCCGCAGACAATCCCAGCAGCGCCATCCAACCGCTCGCTCGTACTCCGCCCCGCCCTCTCAATTTCGTCCTCCAAACATTTTTCCCACCAGGTCGCCGAATCCCGCGAATTCCCGCGAAACTCCCCAGCGCAACAAGAATTTGTGGCTTTGGTCGTTCAATCCCCATCCCGCCGATAGCCGCAGCGTCCAGTCCGACGGCAAATTCACCGCCATCACCGGCGCCAGATAGTGTGACGTATCTTTCAGCCCGAAGCTGTGCCGGTCGCCCAGTCCTCCGTACAACTCCACGCCCGCAATCACATTTTCGCGGCAGAAATTGCAACGCGTCGGCGTCGCCTTCAGCCGCAACGGCCGGCTCGCGCCGATCGCATATCCGAATTCCCAGGGATCGTTCGAAAGATTTTTCGTCGCGATCGTGTTCTCCACGAAATTCCAGCCCTTGTGCGTGCTCGACAACAAAAGTTTGAATTCCAATTCGTGATCGTGGTCGTGCCGCGCCTCCGAGTTCGGATCGCCGTTATCGGCTTCCACGTCATGCCCTTCAATTTCCTTCAGGATCTTGTCCGCGCCGCTCGTGTTCTCATATTCGATGTAGACCACCGGATTGATAAAGTGCTCATGTTTCAGCGGACGAAACCGATTTTCCCACCGGAATCCCGTAAACAGCGTGCTGTCGTGAAACGTCGTCTGTCCATCCAGATAAAATTCCGTCGTCCACCACGCCGTCGCGCCATATTCAAATTCCATCCAGAACGCATGGAAATCATTCCCGCCGCGCTGCGTCCCAAACGTCGAAAAATATTCGACGTCAAGGCTGCCCGGCTCCTCCATGTAATGGTCATACGCCACAATGTAGGGATTTTCCTGAGCCGCCGCCCGCCCCGGCATCCCAAGAATCGCCATCAACCCCACCAAGCCGGCGATCACCCAAAAAATTCGACCTGCTTTGCTTTTCTCTTCGCACACCAAACCCAACCTGTAACTCACACTCTCTCCTTGCAACTGGTTTGCATTCAGATATGCCAGACTAATTTAGTCCGCTATTGATGCAAACCACTTGCAAGTAAATTCCATGTCTACGACTTGTCTCCTCTTCGCCGCCCGAAAGATGCCTGAAACGCGCTCGATCCAGAGTGACCCACTGACAATGGCCTCACCACGTTCATGAAATTGCGGAGTGCGACGCCCATTCACAAATCGAATGCGAGGCTAAGGCGCGGGTTGGAGCGGTTCCACTGCATTCGAATCAATTTCCAAAATTTTTTTCAGCTTTTTAATTCCATCGACAACAAGCATTTAGCGCGAGAGCGCCTCGTGCAGGCTCTGTTTCGAATCGATCGTTATGCTAAACTCCGCCGGTAGAAACCTGCGCCCGCACATCCGTCGACACCTCAGCCCTCCGCTCATAACAGCCGTCATCCTGAGCGCAGCGAAGGATCTCAGGCGTAAGAAAAGCGAAACAATCCGCGAGCTAGTCGATTGAAAATAAAGGCCTTCCGCACTCTTCGACATCGACCTTTCTTAACTCTCTGAAAGCAAACACGTTCCACACTCTTCGGAAAACCACCCGGGGGGTATAACCCCTCCCGCTCAAAAATTTTCTGACCCGATCCCAAAACGCCCAGGCTTGGAGCGCACCGAAGCCGTTGACTACTCCGCTCGCCCCAACAATTTCGCCAGGCCCCTATCATCTGGCCCTTGCTAAACTCCTTCTCAACGCGAGCCTCTCTCGCGTTAATGCCCAGCACTTCTCAGCCCGCCCGGTTGGCTCGACCCTCTCGTCCCCGGGGAAACGCAGTCGTTCCGTGCGAACGCCTCCCCGTTCGGAAAGCTCAAGGTCAAAATGCCGCTTCTACTGCGGACCGAGCATTTGCTCGCCGCAATCCTGTCGTCGACCGAAGACGCTGTCCTCAGCTTCGCTCTCGATGGCACGGTACAAACTTGGAGTCCCGGCGCGCAACGCCTCTACGGTTACTCCGAATCCGAAATCGTCGGCCAGCCGCTCGCGCGCCTGCTGCCGCCCGGTGACGCGCCGGCATTTGAAGGACTCGTTCGCGCGGCCATCTCCGGCGACTTCCCGCACCACGAAACTTCGCCGCGCCTCCACAAGGACGGCTCCGCGATCATCGTTCGGATCACTCACGTTCCCGTCCGCGACGACAACGGCCACATCGTCGCCATTCTCGAAAATGCTGCAGCCTCAACGTCCAACTCGATTGAAACCATCGGCGAAGCGCATCTCAAATTGCTGATCGACCAAATGCCCATGGTCGTCTGGACCACCGACAAAGAACTCCGCATCACGTCGTGTTTGGGTGCAAGAATGCGCGGCGTCAAAACGCGCAACGAGGAACTCCTCGGCAAGTCGATCTACGAATATTTGAAATGTCAGGACCCGCACACCACGCCGGTCGCTCAACACTACGAAGCTTTGCGTGGCACGTCGTCGCAGTTCGAGTACAAGCGCAACAATCGTACGTTCGAGTTGCATCTCGAACCGCTGCGCTCACCGGCCGGCGAAATCATCGGCTGCATCGGCGCCGGCCTCGACATCACCGAGCGCAAAAAGAACGAAGAAAAAGTGCACTACCAGGCCACGCACGACGCGCTCACCGGTCTCGCGAACTATCGCGAATTTCTCGATTCGCTCGAACGCGAAGTGCGCCGCGGCGAACGCAGCAATCGCTCCTTCGCAGTGCTGCTGCTCGATCTCGACGAATTGAAAGCGATCAACGACCGCTACGGCCACCTCGCCGGCAATCGCGCGCTGAAAAGACTTTCGGAAGTGATGAAGGAGCAGTGCCGCGCGACCGATCTCGCCGCGCGTTATGGAGGCGACGAATTCGCCGTTCTGTTAGTCGACGGCGATCCCGGCATGGCCCGTCAGATCGCCAGCCGCATCGAGCACGCGCTCGGCGCGCGCAGGGAAGAGCCGCGTCTCAGCGTTAGCATCGGCATCAGCATTTTCCCCGACGACGGCCGCACCGTGCAGGACCTTCTCGAAACCGCCGATCGCGAACTCTACCAACGCAAACGCGGCACCCGCGCCCGCGTAACCCCCGCCCGCGCCCGCTAAAAACTTTGCGTTCGACGATGAATTGCGACGTAGTTTGTAGGGGCGGGGTTCACTCCGCCCGGCGTCAACACGACCGCACTGTTTCCGATCGGCAACCCCGGAGCAAGCACGATCGCGATATTTCCGAGCGGCAAACCCAGCGTCAACACGATCGCGATGGTTCCGAGCTCGCATTGTTTCCGAACGGCACAATTTCTACGACGTAACGCCGCGCTCCCACGGCGCCGGCACCCGCACCGACGCCATACCCGCCGCCGTCGCGGACTGAATCCCCATCTCGGTATCTTCAAACACGAGGCAATCCTTGGGATTCACTCCCAACTTTTCCGCCGCAAGCAAGAACGGCTCCGGATCGGGCTTTCCCTTTTTGTAATCGCCGGCGCAAACAAACACATCGAACTTGTCGAGCAATTTCACCGCACTCAGCGACGCAACCACCGACTCGCGCGTCCCGCCCGACACAACCGCAAACGGAATGCGCCGATGCTGCGCCTCAATGTGCTCCACGACTTCCGCAATCGCTTTCAGTTGCGGAAGCATCTCGTAGTAGAGATCTTCTTTTTCCGTGCAAACTGCTTCGACCACCATGGCGAGCCCCTGCCGTCTGTTGAGCGTCGCGATAATTTCCGCGGTCGGCATCCCGCCCCACGAATAAAACAATTTCTCCTCGAACTCGCAATTCCATTTTCCCAGCGCCTGTTTCCACGCGACGTAATGCAGCGGCATCGAATCCGCAATCGTCCCATCACAATCAAACAGATACGCCCCAAATTTTCCCGCCGGCAGTTTCAGTTTCATCAGTTTTTCGCTCATTTGAATTCCGTCATGGCCTCAATTTCTTTAAAGTCGACACAATCTGCGCGGCGTCGGTCACATCCTGAAACAACCGAATCGCCGCAATCCCCGCCGCTCCAGACGAAATGCATTCGCCAGCGTTTTCGAGCGTGATCCTGCCGATCGCAATCACCGGAACAGAGACCGCATCACAAACCGTCGCCAGTTTTTTCAAACCTTGCGGCTCACCAAACTTAGCCTTCGACGGCGTAGCAAACACTGGCCCAAAAAAAATGTAGCCGGCTCCATCGCGCACCGCAGCCTTAGCGCCATCCGGCGAATGGCACGACGCCCCGATCAAAAAATCGCCGTTCGCATCGCATGCCGTCTGCTTCACGAAGCGCGCAACGTCAGCAACCGGCAATCCCGCTTCGCCCAAATGCACGCCGCCCGCACCTTCTGCAAGCGCAACATCCAACCGATCGTTCACGATAATCCGCGCCTTCGATCGTCGCGCAATCGCGCCTTGCGTTAATGTAGCCAACTCTCGCGCTGCCAAATCCTTTTCGCGAATCTGCACCCAATCGACGCCCGCAGCAGCAATCGCTGCGATTTTTTCCACGAGTCGCGTCGACTCGACCGAGAAATCCGCCCTCGACACACCACGCCCCGACGAAATCGAAACCGGAGGCGCCGACGCAACCGACAAACTTCGCCGGTCGGTCACGTAGCACAGAATCGGGTTTTTGCGATCGATCACCGGCAAGCTACTGTTGCCGAACGCTCGGGGATGGCGCGGGCGCGCCGTCGGAGCTGATCATGCGGATCGCCAGGAAAATATCCAGAATCCCAAGCCCACTCACCGCGCCGCGAAACGACGGATGCAGCAGAATCGGCATCAACGAAGGGAAATGCGACAGGAAATAATTTTGTTCCCACACGCCGGTCCACGGCAGATAAAACAGAATCGCGCCCATCATGCAGCACACGACAACGAGGATTGCGCTCAGAATCCGGTTCATCGGGGAGCGATCCGGTCGCGTTTCATGAGCGCGAAGTCACTATCGGGTTGTTTTTTGCAGAGCGGCGATGCGCTCGCCCACGTCGCGATAATCAATGTTGACCGCGTAGACCTGTGAAAAACTTTTGAGTGCTGCGTCCGACTCGCCCGCGGATTCCTGGGCCACGCCCAAATCATACCGCAATGCGAGGATGCTTTCCGTCTCGACGCCCGGCAATCGCAGCGCGCGCTCGTACCACATCGCCGCAATCGACGGCTGCGCGCGATCCATGAACGCGAGCCCCAGCAGCGTGTAGCACTGCATCACGTACGGGAATTTACGCCCATTCTCGGCAGCCTTGGCTACTTTCTGGAATTCGCTGATGGCTTCGTCGAGCAAACCCATTTCGCGGAACGCGATGCCGAGGTTGTAGTGCGTCTCGAGATCTTCTTCCTCGCCGCCCATTTCGCCGAGTTCGGCTCGGAATTCGTCGAAAACTTCCTTGAGCGGCCCGACTTCGATCTGCGAAATCTCTTGCTGGCCAGCGGCTTTGTTGCTGCTTGCGGGCGCGGGTTCGTGCTGTGCAGCAGGCGTTGAAAATTCCGGCGATAGTTGGCCAATGCCGAGTTGATCGATTTCGTTCGCGAGATCGGCCAAAAATTGGTCGGATGCGAAGCCGGATGCCGCATTCTGCGCGACGGGTTCGGGCTCGCGAGGAACAATTGGAGTTTCGGGCGGCCGCTGATCGTGCGCGGGCACGAGCGCCTCGGGTTCGAGCACCAATTCGTAATCCTGCTCGACCTCGAATTCCGATTCTGGCTGCGACGGTTTCGCAGCAACAGGCGCGGGCGGCGCAGCTTGCACCGGTTCCGGTTCGTGCTTCGCTTTTTCCACCGGGATCGAAATCTCTTCGGCCTGTGGCGCGGCTTCCTGCACCGGTTCCGCTTCGGCCATCGGAATTTCGAGTTCTTCGGCAGCAGGCGTTTCGACGGGAATATCGAATTCCTGCGCATCGTTCGCAGCGTGCACCGGGGCAACAGGCGCGGCTGACGCGTGTTCTTCCGGAGCAGCCGCTACTGGCTCGTCGGTCGAAATCGAAAACTCTTCGACGCTGGAATCCGCGACAGGTTCGGCTGGAACTTCAAACTCATCCGCAGCCTCTTGCGCAGGCGCAGAGGACGCAGGCGCGGCAGGCGTTTCGTCCGCCGCGGGCTCTTCGAGCATGGTCGCCCATTCGTCGGACAAATCCACTTCGGTCACTGCCGGTTGCAACTTCGGCGACTCGGCCGGCATGCCGTTGACTTCTTCAATCTCGATCGACGGCTCTTCGACGGATTCCTCGAAGGCCGGCGCAGCGGCCTCAGGCTCGGCAGCGGCAGGAGTCGGCTCAGCTGAAAGCTCGGGCAATTCCTCGACGGCAGCGGTTTCAACTTCGGGCTCCGCGGACGCAACAGGTGCAGCGGGCGCGGCCACTTGCTTCGGCCCAAACAATTCTTCGTCCGTCAGACCTGCGGCGCGCTGGAAGCGGCGGCGCAATTCGGCAAAACGTTCGGCACCGCGCGGATCGCCGCGCTCGCCATAAATCTTTTCGAGCTTCGCCGAAAGTTCGGCGGTGCGGCGATCGTCGCCGGCACCCAAAACGAAATCGAGCAATTTTTCGAGCGTCGGCGTATGGCGCGACGCGCGCCGCAAAATCGCTTCGAGGAGGCCAATCGCCTTCTGCGTCAAACCATAGCTGGCGAAGAGGTCGACATCGGTGAGCGACTGCGCGATAAATTTTTGCGTTTCATCGTCGAGCGCAGGCTCGACTGGAACCGTAACTTGCTGCTGCGCGACGGGATTCGCCTTTACTTCCGGCGTTTCCGGCGCCATATCGGGGCGCACCTTTGGCGCCGGCGCCTTCGTCAATTCGACGGGCGCGCCGTCATCGACCGGAATCGCCATCGAAGCTTCGGGTGCAATCAAGCCCATGCGGCGCAGAACATCGTTGAGCTTGCGCTTTGCGGGTTCGCTCTCGGGCTCGCGATCGACGAGCTGTTCAAAAACCTGTTTCGCGCGTTCAAGCTTATTTTCGGTAACCAGCGCATCGCCCAAATGCGCAAGCGCATCGGGAAGGCGAAACGAATCGCTTGTGCGGCCGTAGGTGTCGACGAGCCATTCGAGCGGCTCGATGCGTCCCGGCGTGCGCTCGGCAAGATCGGTCAGCAGTTTTCCGACGACTTCATGCTCGCCGGCGTCGATCATCGGGAGGCGCGTGCGATCGAGAATCGCCATCGCCTTGTCGGAGTGTCCGGATTCCAGCAGCGCTTCCACCAACTTTTGCGCCGGACCAAAATTTTTCGGATCGGCTTCGAAAATTTTCAGGGCAAGAGCGGTCGCCTGATCCCATTTCACGCTCTTGATATACAGATCGAGCAGCAATTCGGCCTGTTCGCCGCCTTTTTCGAGGTCGGGAACCTGTTCGAGGACTTCGGCGGCTTGCGCGAAATTGCCCTGCGTCGAATGGACGCGAGCCTTGAGAATGACCGCAGCAAGACTTTTCGGATCGAGTTTCAGCGCCTTGTCGGCGAGCTTTTCGCATTCGGCCTGATCGCCACGGGCGAGCGCGCGCTGGCTGGCCGCGATGTAGGCGTCGACGGCTTCGCGAGTCTGGCCCATCGCCGCGTACAAATCGGCGAGGCGCACTTGAATACGCAAATTGTCGGGCTCAGCGGCCAATAACTTCTTCAGTAGCGCAACGGCTTCGGGCTGCCGGTTATTCTTGAGGTGAATTTCGGCCAGTTGCAGGAACAGCGGCCGGGCCTCGCTCATGACACCTTGCTGCACGTAGAGGTCGGCAAGTTTTTCGAGCGGGCGAATCTCTTCGGGAGCCAGCTTCGCGATGCGCTTGTAAACGGCGATTGCCTTGGTCAGGAAGCCGTCGCCAACGAAAATCTGTGCCAGCCGCTCGAAATAATCGATGGCCTGAAAGGTTTCGCCCTGGCGGATATACAGCTCGCCGACGGTCATCAGGGTGACCTGGTCGCGCGGCTCATGCTTCAGAATTTGTTGATATTCCGCGATGGCCTGGGCGACTTTGCCCTGGTTGAGGAGTTTTTGAGCGGCTTCGACGTATTTGCTTTTGTTATAGGCCATTCGCGAGCTCAGACAATGCGCCGTCCGCGCCAGCTGCAGCGACGCGTTTCCGCGCCGCGCGGCGTGAGGCCGGCAGAAGTCGTGCTTTAAGTACGCTACAGGCGAGGAAAACCCAAGTCAACGAAGCGAAAGTTTGTTGTTAGCCACCAGTTATCCCCGTTGCTAGTAGGAAACTTGTCGGCGAAGCCCCGGCGAAGGAGTCTTTCTCATGCCAACGGTGGCAAAGGACTAACGGTCGACAAAGCTCAGAGCTTGCTAAGAAAACGAGACTTGTGGTGGTTCCAGGACCACGTATTCGTGTGTCTTAGTCGGCTTCACTGGCTGCTCGATGCGGTACCGGGTCGGGAAGAAGGTCGATCTGGACGGCGCCGGAGGCCCAGCAGCCTGCGTCGCGCACTGGAGCGAAAGAATAGCGATGGAGGGGCGAGGCGCCGTGTTTGCGGAGCGCTTCGAGATGTTCGGGCGTGGCGTAGCCCTTGTGCTGTGCCAATCCATATTGAGGATAGACGGCGTCCATCTCTTGCATGCGAGCGTCGCGGTATGTTTTTGCGAGGATCGATGCGGCGGCGATCGAGACGCAGCGCGCGTCACCCTTGATGAGTGATTTCTGCTCGATGAGGACGTCGAGTTGCATCGCATCGATCAGCAAATAGTCGGGTTGCGTGGCAAGTTGTTGGAGCGCGGCGGTCATGGCCTGACGGCTGGCTTGATAAATGTTCCAGGCGTCGATGCGTTGCGCGTCGATTTCGGCGACGGCCCACGCGACGGCGTGCGCTTTAATGCGCTCGGCGAGGACTTCGCGTTTCTCAGCGGCAATTTGTTTGGAGTCGTCGAGTCCGACGATGCGCCGTTTGGGATTGAGGATGACGGCGGCGGCGACGACGGGGCCGAAGAGCGAGCCGCGGCCGACTTCGTCGAGCCCGGCGATGCGCGTCCAGCCCAGCTTGCGCGCTTCACGCTCGTAACGGGAAGAGCAGAGGCGCGTCATTTGTAGTCGATCGCATGCATGGAATCAGTTGAACGGCTGCCCGTCGGCGATTCTAGCATGCGGGTTGCGAGAGTTGGGATGTTGGAGGGGGGAGTTGTCGTGAGTTGTTGTGGTGCTGGGCGGAATTTGCAACGTGCGCTGGACGGCGATAGGCGGCGTTTTGCGGTCGCGGTTATTCGTAACGCAGCGCGACGAGAGGATCGACACGCATGGCGCGACGCGCGGGCAGGTATGCGGCGAAAAACGCCACGGCTAACAAAAGTACGACCGCTGCGGCGAGTGGCAGCGGATCGTGCGCGCCAACCTCGAAGAGGAGCGAACTCATAAGACGCGCGCAGAACCATGCGCCGAGAATTCCGGCGGCGGCACCGAAGATGGTCCATCGGCCGATATTCCAGAGCACCATGGCGAGAATATTTTGCGGGCTCGCGCCAAGCGCCATGCGGACGCCGATCTCTTGTGTCTGGCGCGCGACGAGGAAGCCGACGACGCCGTAGATTCCGATTGCCGACAGTACAACTCCGATCGCCGCAAAGAGCGTGAGCACCATGGCGTTGAACCGTGGACCCGTCGCCAGATTCTCGACGCGCAGCGTCATCGGCTCGACTTTCACGGGCACGGTGCGATCGATCGATGCGATTGCCGACTTCACCCATTTGCCCATCGTGATGCTGCTGAGCGGCGTCCTCAAGATCAGATGGGCGCTACGGAAATATCCGTCTTTGATTTCCCTCCAGGGCAAGTAGAACTCTGGGCCGCCGGCTGACGCCAGCCCATCGTTTTTGACGTCGGCTGCGATGCCAACGATCGTTTCCCACTCCTGCTGCTGCCCAAAACGAAACGACTTGCCCAGAGGATCTGTGTCGCCGAGTAGGCGCTTTGCCAACGCTTCGCTGAGAATCACTGGATTGCTCGCCGGCGCCATGTCTTTCGCATCGAAAGCGCGGCCTTTCCGGATTCGGATGCCGAGCACCGAAAAATATTCGGGTGTGATAAATCGATAGCCGATCATCCCGCCCGTGCCTTCGGCAAATTTCGGCAAGCCTTCCACCTCGATCGCCGAAAGAAAGGTCGCTTGCCTACCGCCGGATGGAGGCAAGGTATCGCTCAGAGCCAACGCGGTGATTCCCGGGATTTGCGCCACGCGCGATTGAAGATTGCGGAAGAATTCCAATTGCTGCGTGGACTGCGGGTAGCGATATTCGGGCAGGTCAACCAGAGCGGTCAGAATTTTTTCGGTACTCATGCCGAGCGGTACGCTCTCGAGTCTCCAGAAACTTCGCAACAGCAAACCCGCGCTGGTCAGCAGAATCAAGGATATGGCGATTTGAGCAGTGACCAGCGATTGGCGCATGAGATTGCGCGAAGTCGATCGCGTTTCTTTGCCGGCCAACATTTCGGGAGCCGCTTGCTGAAAGGCCGGAACGAGTCCGAAGAAAATTGTTGAGGCGATCGAAACGCCGACCGTAAACACCACGGCGCGCATGTCGAGCGATGCCTGTTGCAGATGCGGGATTCCTTCGGGCGCGAAAGAAACGAACAATTGGAGCAACAGGTATGCGATCCAGCAGCCGGTGGTTCCTCCCAAGGCGCCGAGGATGAAACTCTCGGTCATCGCCTGGCGAACCAAGCGGAGGCGTGTCGCGCCCAAAGCGGTCCGCACGGCAAGTTCGCGTTGTCGCGCCGTGGCTCGAGCCAGAATTAAATTGGCGACGTTTGTGCACGCCACGAGGAGTACCGCGAACACTGCGCACAAAAAAATCCAAGATGCCGCCTTCGCGTCTCCCATTTGTCGATCGCGCAGCGAACGCACGCGCAGCGAAACTTCTTTGCGGAATTGCGCCGGAACGAAATTCAGCGAGGCGTCGAACAGCGGTTGGAGCATGCCCGCCGCTTGCGTCGCGTTGACGCCGGGCTTGAGCCGGGCAAATGTCCTGACGACGTGCTGGCGGGCATTCGGGCCGCGATCGGTGGAATCACCCAGCTTGAGCGGAACGAGTAGGTCCGCGCGCGCCAGAGTTGGCATCTCGAATTCGGCCGGCAACACGCCGACGATCCGGACGGGCTTGCCGTCCAACGACAGGCTTCGGCCAACCACGGTAGGATCGCCGCCAAAGCGCAGTCGCCAAAATCTGTGAGACAACAGGACAGCGGAAGAACCGTCCGGTCTATCTTCGTCGTCGGTGAAATTTCGCCCGAGGACGGGAGCCAGACGAAACGTCGGGATAAACGCGGCATCAACCTGGCCGCAGCTGAGGCGCTCGGGATTTTGCTCGGTGAGGTCGCAGTCGATGCTGCCGGGCTCGACCGCCGTCACACCTTCAAACGCGCGCTGCTGGACGCGCCATTCGACGAGGTCGGGAGCCAGCATGAATTCGCGCGAATCGAATGGCGCCATCACGCCGAAGGAAACCAGCCGATCGTCTTCGGGATAGGGCAAACTGCGAAAAAGAATGCGATCGACGACGCTGAACATCGCAGTTGTCGAGCCGATGCCGAGAGCGAGAGTGAGAATCGCGACGAGCGCGAAGATAGGTTGCCGCTTCAAACCACGCAGAGTGAACCGCGCATCCTGGAGGGCTGTCTCGATCATCGGCAAGGTTCGTTGGTCGCGATAGGCCTCTTTTGTTTGCTCGATGCCGCCGAATTCGCGGTGGGCGGCGGCGCGGGCGTCAGCGAGGGTCATGCCTTGGTTGATGTTGGCGTCGACGAGCGCTTCGATGTGCGCGCTGAGTTCGGCGTCGAGATCTTCGTCGCGGCGGTGTTTTGCGAATGGTTCGGCGATGCGGCTGAAGAAAACTTTGAGCCGGGGCAATCGTGTGGTTCGCGTCATTCGTACCTCAGGGCGACCAGCGGATCGATTTGCGTGGCGCGGCGTGCGGGGACGAAACATGCGATGAGCGCGACAGCGGTAAGCAATAGCGCGGTGCCGGCGAGGGTCAGCGGATCGCCGGCGCTGACGCCGTACAACAAGTCTTTCATCAGGCGGGTGAGCAATAGCGACGCGCCGAGGCCGAGCGCGACGCCGAGCAATGCGAGCCGCGCACCGTGCGCTACGACCATGCGGCTGATGTCGCGGCCGTCGGCGCCTAGAGCGACGCGGATGCCGATCTCGTGGCGGCGTTGGCCGACGGAATAGGCGAGCGCCGCGTACAAGCCGACGGAAGAAAGCACCAACACGACAGCGGCGAGAAACGCGAGCAGAAAAAGTGTGAGGCGCTTCGGGCCGAATGCGTCGACAACGATTTGATCCATCGTGTCGACGTCGGAGACCGGTTCCTGCGGATCGATTGTGGCGAGCGCGCCGCGAATTGAAGTCACAAGTTGCGTGGGATCGATCGAGCTGCGCACGACGAACGCCATGTCGCGCGGCGGATCGGTTTGCTGCGCGAGCGGTATGTAAATTTCGGGGCGCGCCGGCTGCTCGATCACGCGCGTTTGTTTCACGTCGGCGACGATTCCGACGATGGTGAGCACGACTTCAGGTGCGTCGGCTTGCGCGTACATTTCGCGGCGGCCGTAGACGCGGCCGAGTCGAATCTGTTTGCCGAGCGCGTCGCCGTTGGGCCAATAGGTGTGCGACATCGATTCGTTGATGACCGTGGTTGGCGGCGCGTTTACACCGTCCTGCTCGGAAAGCGCGCGGCCTTGCAGCAAACGCATTCCCATCGTGCGGAAATATCCGGGAGTGACGATGCGAAAGTTTGCGTTTTCGTTTGCGTGCGCGTCTTGAGTCGGGCGGCCTTCGATGGAGAAATCGCGCGAGGCAAGATCGACGGTGCGGTCGGTCATCGGCTGGCCCGAGACGACGCCAGCGGCGTCGACATGCGGGAGAGATTGAATGCTCGCGACTGCGCGCTGGAAAAATCCGGCGATCTGATCGCGCCGCGCATAGTGCACTTGGGGCAACGATATTTCGAAGCTCAGCATGTGATCGGGGCGAAAGCCGAGGTCGATGCCTTGCAAGTGGCGGTAGCTCTGCAGCATGAGCGCGCATGCGGCGAGCACGACGAGCGACATCGCAATCTCCGCGACGACCAAGCTGCTGCGCGCGGAGCGGCCGCGGCGATCGCCACCAATTTTCGAGCCGCCTTCTTTCAGCGATTCCACGAAATCCTGGCGCGCAAGTTGCAGCGCGGGTGCGAGGCCGAAGAGCACGCCGACCGTGGCGGCGATACCACACGCGACAGCGAGCGCGCGAATGTTGACGCGAATGAGTTCGGGGAAGGTCGTGAGCCATTCCAGCGGGATCATGTGGACGAGCAGTGGCAGCGTCGCGGCCGCGATGCACACGCCGGCGATCGCGGCGATGATCGCGATGAGCAGGCTTTCGGTGAGCAATTGGCGAACGATTTGTCGCGGACGTGCGCCGAGCGCCATGCGCACTGCGATTTCGCGCATGCGCGCCGTCGAGCGCGCCATCAAAAGGATCGCGACGTTCGCGCTGGCGATGAGGACGAGAAACGCTACTGCGCCTGCGAGCGTGAGAAGCGCTGGACGCACGCCACCGATGACGGCTTCGTTGATGTTCCAAACGGCGAGCGACCAGTCGCGATATTCGGGCATCGCTGTGCCGTAGCGCTCGGCGAGCTGCATCGACAGTGCGCGCAAACGGGCGTTGGCTTGTTTTTCGGTGACGTCTTTGCGGAGGACGCCGACGATCCAGTTGCGGCGATCGGAGCGATTCTGGTCGGCGAGATCGAGCTGTAACGGGATCCAGACTTGTCCGCCCCAAAAATCAAAATGCGGCGGCATCACGCCGACGACGGTGTACGTGACGTCGCTGAGGCGAATCGGCTTGCCGAGGATGTTTCGGTCTTCTGAAAATTTGCGATGCCACAATTCGTAACTGAGAAGTGCAACCAGCGGGCCGCCGGGGTGGTCTTCTTCGGGCAGAAATGTGCGGCCCATGAATGGCGCGACCTGCGTCATCGTGATTGCGTTCGCGCTGACGTGCGTGCCGCCGATGCGCTCTGGAAATTCGCCGGCCGACAATGTGAAGCCGTCACCGTGAACGGCGCCGACGTCGTCGAAAATGTCGGTGAGCTGCTTTACTTCGAGGATTTCGGGAGTCGAGAGGTAGTTGGAGTAGATTTTTTGGCTCGGCAGGTACGCGCGGATTACGTCCCAACGATCGACGACCGGATAGGTGTTGCTGCGCAGCAGGCATGCGTCGATCAGGCTGTAGATCGCGGTCCCCGAGCCGATGCCGACGGCGAGAATCAGGATGATCACTGCGGAAAGCGCGGGGGTCTTCGTGAGCAGGCGTGAGCCGTAACGCACGTCGCGCCACAGGGCGGACATCGCCGACCAGCCGCGCTGCTCTCGATACTTTTCTTTCGTTTGTTCGACGCCGCCGAATTCGCGATTAGCCGCTGCGCGGGCGTCGGCTTCGTTCATGCCGCGGCGAATGTTTTCTTCGGTGAGGAATTGCACGTGAGATTTGAGCTCGGTGCTCAGGTCTTCGTCGGTGGCAGCGCGGCGTGGCCGCAGGGTTGCGATGCAGCGTGAAATGAAACTGCGCAGGCGGTGCATCTCATGCCCCCTGCGTCCGGATCAGGCGCTGAATCACGGCAGCCATGCGCTCCCAGCTTTCGGTTTCGGTCGCGAGCTGGCGGCGGCCTGTGCGGGTGAGCGTGTAAAACTTCGCTTTGCGATTATTTTCGGAGACGCCCCACTTCGACGAAATCCAGCCGCGTTGTTCGAGGCGTAGCAGCGCAGGATAGAGCGTGCCCTGATTGAGCTTGAGCAAATCTTCGGACACTTGCTGAATGCGCATGGCGATTCCGTAGCCATGCTGCGAGCCCATGGCGTCGAGGGTTTTGAGGACGATCAGGTCCAGCGTGCCTTGTAGAACTTCTCCGGATGGTGGCGTCATGCGCGGCTCCTCACCTGGCTTAGCTTGGTCCGGCGACTCGGGTTGCCGCCAAGGGTGTCGCTCCTTTAGACGGTCAACAGGACAATACGTTTCTTCCTGTTGACTGTCAACAGGGAGTTAAACCGTTGGGAGGCCTCGCGCGTTCGAGGCGAACTGCCGAGCCAGCCGATTGTGTTCGGCCACGATTTCATCGGCTCCTCCGACTTTGCCGCTTGACCCGCGCCGGATAGTTGGATAAACAAGGCTCATGAAGACTCTTCCACGTTGCAGCGTCTTTGCTTTGGTTTTGCTCGCGGCTGCCGCCACTGCGGCTCCGGCCTATTCGCAGGAAGTACAAAAACTCGATCCCGCGCTCGACCAGATCGTCGCGCCCGGCACGAAGGCCGAAAAAGTCGCCGGCGACTTCAATAAATGGCTCGAGGGCCCGGCGTGGACGCGCGAAGGCAGCCTGATCTTCGCCGAAATTCCAGCGAACAACATTGATCTGTGGATTCCCGGCAAGGGTTCGCACGTTTTCATTCATCCGAGCGGATACGAAGGAGCCGAACCATATAAAGGTCCGGAGCCCGGCTCGAACGGGATGACGCTCGACCCGAAGGGCCGCGTCTCCGTCGCTGGTCACGCGCGACGCAACGTGTGGCGGCTCGAAACGCTCGATCCCAAAGGGCAGATCACCGTCCTCGCCGATTCGTACGACGGGAAAAAGCTCAGCAGCCCGAACGATCTCGTTTATAAATCCGACGGTTCGCTGTATTTCACCGATCCGCCGTATGGATTGCCAACGCAAGAAGACACTGATCCGCTCAAAGAACAGAAGATTAACGGCGTGTATCGCATCGTCGGCGCGACGAAGCAGAAACCCGGCTCTGCGCCCGATCACACAAAGATTCAACTCATCATCAAGGATTTACCGCGGCCAAACGGCATCGCGTTTTCGCCCGACGAGAAAATTCTCTACATCGCCGATTCGGGCAAGCACATGTGGATGAAATATCCGGTGAAGGCAGATGGGTCGGTCGGCGAAGGCACGGTGTTCTTCGATGCAAACGTCGACAAAACGCCGGGCAGCCCCGACGGAATTCGCGTCGACAAAAAGGGAAATCTTTACGGCTCGGGTCCCGGTGGCGTCTGGATTATTTCGCCAGAAGGCAAGCACCTCGGCACGGTCAAAATTCCAGAAGTGGTGAGCAACGTGGCGTGGGGCGATGCCGACGGAAAAACGCTGTATATCACTGCGAGCACGAGCCTCTATCGCATCAAGCTGAACGCAACTGGGGTGCGCAACTAACTCGCGTTTGGGCGTGGTTTAGACGCCGACTTGGCCAACGCAAAACGCGCCGCCATTGCTGTGGCGTATTTCCACACCGTTGGTTGACGTGCCTTTCAACCGCGTGTCAGCATACCTTCGCTAAATTGTCGCTCCGCAGCGAAAATGCGCTTTGGCGCATCGCTGTGCGAGCAAGGAGTCCCCATCGATGAACTCCACCGACGATCACTCGTCGCTACCATCTGGTGAAATTCGCGCACAGCGCGGTCTTCGCAACGCTCGTAGGACCGCAACGCGCGGCATCATCGCCATACTTCTCACCGTGGCATTCGTTTTCGTCGTCGCTCCACGCTTCGCCGCGCAAACTCCGAGCGAGCCGCCTGCAGCGGCGCAACCGCAATCTGCCACGCAGCAAGCAACTCCCGCTCCGGTCGCACAGCCACCCGCGCAAACAGCGCCTCCCGCGCGCACGATCCAGCTCGACGACATGACCAAAATCACGTCGGTCTCCGATCCGCAAATTTCTCCCGACGGGAAAGCGATTGCATTCGTTCGTTCTCGCGTCAATCTCGAACAAGACCGCGCCGACCGCGACTTGCTCGTCATCGACATCGCTTCCGGCGCGCCGCGCGCTCTGACGCACGATCGCAAAGGCGTCGGCTCGCCGCGATGGTCGCCCGAGGGCGATCGGCTCGCATTCGAGGCAGTCGACACCAGCGCGAAAGACCCGAAGCTACAGCTCTTCGTCCTCCCGATGACCGGCGGCGAAGCGCATCGCCTGACCGACGTGCCCGACGGCATCGAGCAATTCGCGTGGAGTCCCAACGGCCAGGACATCGCCTTCGTCACATCGGACGAGCCCGAAAATAAAAAGGAAATCGAGAAGCATAACGACGCCTTCGAGGTTGGCGACAACGATTACCTGGCGACCGGCCCCACGACGCCGTCGCATCTCTGGATTGTCGGCGCCGAAGGCGGAAAGCCTCGGCGTCTCACATCGGGCCCGTGGAGCCTGGCGAAAAGCGCGCCGCCGAGTTCGCCGGCGTCTCCGATCAATTGGTCGCCCGACGGAAAATCGATCCTCTTCACGCGGCAGGAGCATCCACAATTCGGCGACGCCGATCAGACCACGCTGCAAGTCCTCGACGTCGCATCAGGCGCGACACGCCGCGTCACCACACGCGAAAAATTCGAGAGCTTCGGCCTCTTCTCGCCAGACGGCACGAAAATCGCCTATTGGTATCCGCGCGAATCCGATCCGAACAACCAGAACGAAATCGTGGTCACGCCGACTCCAGCCGTTGGCGGCGCGCCCACCGATGGCGCCGTCGCCACCAGCGCGATCGATCACAACATGTCGCGCGTCATCTGGATGCCCGACAGCAATTCGATCCTCGTCGGTGGTCACGATGCGACGCAAACGTCGATGTGGCTGCAACCCCTCGGAGCGTCGAACGCAAATGCAAACGCAGCCGCGCCGAAAAAGCTCAATCTCGGCGACGTCAGCCCCTCGTGGGCTTTTTGGGTCGACGCGTTCGTCGGCCGCAAAGGCGAAATCGCGTTCACCGGTTCGTCTCCCACGCAGCCGTCCGAGCTTTACTACATGGCGTCGGCCAATGACTCGCCGCGCCGTCTCACGAATTTCAACGCCAACATCGCGGCGCTGAAGCTCGGCGAAGCCGAAAAGTTCGAATGGAAAGGTCCCGATAATTTTGCCGAAGACGGCGTGTTGATTTATCCGCCCGATTACGACAAAGACAAAAAGTATCCTCTCGTGCTTTACATTCACGGCGGACCGACGGCGTCGTCGATCACGGCGTTCAGCTTTTTCGCGCAGTATCTCGCGTCGCGCGGCTACATCATTTTTTCGCCCAACTATCGTGGCAGCGACAATCTCGGCAACGCCTACCAGCGCGCGATCTTCAACGACGCAGGCGATGGACCCGGCCGCGACGTCATCGCCGGAATCGACGCGATCAAAAAGCTCAACATCATCGATGAAAATCAAATCGCCGTCTCCGGCTGGAGCTACGGCGGCTACATGACGAGCTGGCTCATCGGTCATTACAATTTCTGGAAGGTGGCGGTCGCGGGCGCGCCGGTCACCGATGAATACGACGAATACAATCTTTCCGACGGCAACGTCAGCGGGCGCTACAGCTTCAAGGGCTCACCGTACGTTGGTGACAATCTCAAGGACTATCGCGCGCAATCGCCGATCACGTATTGGGCGAATATCAAGACGCCGACACTGCTGCTGCACGATACCGGCGACGCGCGCGTTACGATCACGCAGTCTTACTCGCTGTTTCACGCGCTCAAAGACAACGGCGTCGAAGTGAAATTTTTTGCCTATCCCGTCGGCGGCCATTTCCCCGGCGATCCCGTCCGCCAGATGGACGTCTACCGCCGCTGGGCCGACTGGCTCGACCAACACTTGAAATAGAATCTGTGCGGAACGCGCAGACCGCCTAAAATAAAAAGGCCTCGCAAATCGCGAGGCCTTCTCCAAAACGATCTGACTAATCGAACGCTTAAGCCTGCGCTTCCGACCCACTCGAAGCCGCAGCCGCCACCGGCGCCTCTTCTTCCCGCGCCGCCCGCTTGATACGCGCCGCCTTGCCCCGCAAATCGCGCAGATAATACAACCGCGCGCGCCGCACTTTACCCTTGCCGACCACCACGATCGAGCTGATCGACGGCGAATGCAGCGGGAAAATTCTCTCGATGCCAACGCCAAAGCTCACGCGGCGCACCGTAAACGTCGCTCCCGACGCCCGGCCCTTCTTCGAGATCACCACGCCTTCAAACGCCTGCAGGCGCTCTTTTTCCTTTTCGCCTTCACCTTCCTTGAGGCGGACATTCACGCGAACCGTGTCGCCAGGCCGGAACTCAGGCAAATCTTTGCGCAGCTGCACTTCATGGAGTTTCGCTATTACCGGATTCATTTTCTTCTATTCCCTGCAGACCCACTCAGGCGGGGCCAGCACTGCAAACACAAACAAGAAGTATACCCAAAACGGGCCTATCTGCCCATAAGATTGAGAGGTTGGGCCCTGGGGGGACCGCCTCGGCTCCCATCCTATATAAGGGTGCCCCGAAGCCGCTTTAATGCCGGACGGCCGACTTTTCGTTGCGAATCACCGCGCTCGCAAACCGTTCCATCTCTTCCAGTTGCGGGCTGAACTGCAGCAACACGAGGTCGACTCCCGCCTTCTCGAACTCCGCCACACGCTCTGTGACCTGTTCCGCCGTGCCGACCAGCCCCGATCGCAGCCCGCGATTCGACACCGAGTAGTCTTCCAGCGAGACGCGCTGCTCGAGCTGCGTCCCCGCAAGCCATTGCTGGTAGTTCGCGTAGCCCGCGGCCGACTGCTGCACATCCGTAATCCGTTTCACTTCGTCCTGCGCTTCGCGTTCGGTCTCGCGCACAATCGCGTATCCCGCCACGCCAAATTTCATCGGCGCCAGTTGCGCGTGCTTCGCGCGACGCATCCGCAGGTCTGAAATTTTTTCGCCGACGCGTTCCGGCGGATCGCCATGCATCAGGTACGCATCGCACTTTTCCGCGATCAAATCTTTCGCCGCCGGAGACTCACCACCCGCGTAGATGCATGGCCGCGGCTTCGACACCGGCTTCGGCTCGAGCACATTGTCTTCGACGCGATAAAATTTGCCTGAAAATGAAAAGTGGTCGCGCGACCAGACACCGTCGATAACGTCGAGCCATTCGCTGGTGCGCGCATAACGATCGTCATGCTGCTCGAACGAAACGCCATATTTCCGCGCCTCATCGGCCCACCACGACGACACGACGTTCAGCGTCAATCGCCCACCACTGATGTGATCGATATTCGCCGCTTGTTTGGCCAACAGCGCGGGAAGATGAAACGTCGGCCGCACCGCGACCATCAGCTCGATTTTCTCCGTCACCGCCGCGAGCGCCGCCGCCGTCGACCACGCATCCAGCGAATTCGCTTCGACTCCCTTGATGTCGTTCAAATTTAATTCCGCGATCAGGCTGACGTCGAATCCGATCTGCTCGCTGCGCTGCGCCAGTCGCTTCACGTATGCCCACGACGCTTCCATCTTTTCATCCGGCACATTCCGCAGCCACCCGCCAAACACCGGCATCCAATATCCAAATCGCATCAAGACCTCGTCCCAACTTCAATGCGCTGCCCCGCTTCGGCGATCAAATAGTCCGCCAACCTCTCATACGGATTGAATCCAATCATCCGCACCGGATCGGCCACAAAGTTCGACAGCGCATTCAAGTCGTAGTAAAGCAGCCGTCCCGTCGGATCGTCGATCACATACTCCACCCCGCCGACATCGATGCCCGCCTCGCGCATCATGCGCTCCACTTGCTCGATTACGCGCGGCGGCGCGTCGTACGCCTCGACGGTCATCCCCGTCTTCGGCGCATCCACCGGGCAAGCAATCCGCGTCAGTTCTTCTCCGCGCGTGTTCTTGCAAATGTCAGCCGGGCAAAGATCAAACGTCTCACCAGTAATGTGAATCTGAATCGCATACAAATATTTTCCGCCCAAAACTTCTACGCGCGTAATCACGCCATCGCGAGCCGTGAACGCTTCCTGCACCAGCGCGACGTTATCGACGCCGAAATAAAGCTCGTTCGCATCGACCGCCGCTTTCAATTCGGCACGCGACGAAAATTTCTTGATTCCCGCGCCGCTGCCGCCGATGTTCGGTTTCAAAATCACGGGGAAGCCAATTTTGTCCGCCGCTTCAACAGCCTGCGAAGGATGATTGATTACGATCGCCTTCGGATAGGGAAGCCCGAGCCGCTCCAGCATGTTCAGCTGCAATGCCTTCGAAGTCTCGCTGACAAACGCGCGATACCCATTCACCACACGCACGCCTTTATCCTCGAGATGCTTCAAATAGTTCAGCGTGTAGAAAATCCCGTGTCCCATGCCGCGCTGCCATGCCGACGGACTCATCCGATTGAAAATTAGCGAAAATTCCGACTCCGCCGTCGTCGGATCGTACGAGTGCTGCCGCGCGTCGATCTTTTTCCAGTTCGCGCCTTTCGCATCCATCGCCGCAAACAAAGGCACAAACCAATTCGGCTGCTCGTAATAAATACCGATCGTCTTCTGCGATCCGCTTCCATTATCGCCGCTCATGCCAACGACTCCATTTCTCCGCGTCGTTACTTCATTACTTCGTTGCTTCTTTACTTCATGTCTGCGATCAAATCCGGCCGATTCTTCCGTGTCTTCTCCACCGCCGCCGCGCGCCGCCATTTCGCCACTTCCGCATGATTCCCGCCAATCAAAACTTCCGGCACGCTCCACCCACGAAACTCCGCCGGCCGCGTGTAATGCGGAAAATCCAATAGCGCTCGAACCTCTCCATTCACTCTCGCCTCTGCCACACTCATCTCCGCAAACGATTCATTCACGCTCGAATCCTCATTCCCCAACGCCCCCGGCAACAGCCGCGTCACCGCATCCAAAATCATCACCGCCGGCAACTCCCCGCCGCTCAAAACAAAGTCGCCAATCGAGATTTCCTCGGTTGCCAAGTGCTCCGCCACCCGCTCATCGACTCCCTCATACCGCCCGCATATAAAGATGACCCGCGACAGCTTCGCGTAACGCCGCGCCGTCTCTTGCCGAAATAATTTACCTGCCGCAGACATCAGCACAATCGCGATGTCAGGCTCGCCCAAGCCTGAGCTTGAGCTTCCGTCCGAAGCAGCCGCAGACTCAGCGTCCCCCACCGAGCGCCCCAGCAGCTTCTCCACCGCCTGAAACAGCGGCTCCGGCTTCAGCACCATCCCCTCGCCACCGCCAAACGGCCGATCGTCCACAGTGCGATGCCGATCCTTCGTAAACTCGCGCAAATCCTGCACATTCACCGTGATCAGTCCGGTCTCCTGCGCCCGCCGCACAATCCCATGCTGCAGCGGCCCCGCAAAAAACTCCGGAAAAATCGTAACCAGGTCAAATCGCATGCGTCGTCAATTCTATCGAAATTCACTGTCATCCACAGCCAACCGCGCCAAAACGCTCTCCCACCGGGAAAAGTCCCACGTTCCTCTCTGGTCACGACCTCACTCGCTTAACAGCCAGCCCTCAGGCATAATCGCCGCCAGCGGAAACCCATCTTGGCAAAGCGCCCCATCGACTTCCTTCGTTCCGTCCTGCCCGCCGACCCATATCAATTGCTCTTTCTGGCGGGCGTGGTCTGCCTCTCGACCCTGCGCGGCCTGAGATGGTGGCGCGTCTCTCTGCATATCACTCCGGATCGCGTCGCGAGCTCGTTCGGGAGATTCATCGTAAACGCCGGAGGCGCATTTATGCTTCCGGTGATTTTTGCTGTAGCGGCAGGCTATTTCGTCTGCTTCTGGCCCGGCGAACGGCCAATTCGGCGAATTCTCGCCCTCGTCGTTTTTCCAAGCGTACTCACCACGGTATTGACACTTGGCCGTTTTACTTACCTCGCCGGTCCACCATCTTCGATTCTTCAAAGCGCCGGCACTACCGCAGTCGGCAAGCTAAAGTGGAGCCAGACGATTACGCTGGGCTCTCTCGGTCTCCAAGTCGCGATGATTGGCCTGCTCCTGATAACCCTCTTCGTTTTGAGGTTGGTTTTTCGCGCGTCCAACTTACCCCTCACGTTGTCCGGCACTCGTGCCGAAGATTCGAATGAAGCAAGCAGCTGGCGTCGGGTACTAATGCTGATCTTTTTCCTCATAGCACTCGACTCTGTGATTGGTCGCTTTCTCTTGAGTCTGGTGGTAGTTTCCTTCCCTGTTTTGGTTGGAAAACCCTGGTTTCTTGGCGCCACGCTGAATGCGGCGTCCCTCTGTACGGTCGCGATCGCGCTTTTGATCGTGGATCGGGAAGCTAGAAAAATCATCCGAGAATCGATCGCGGTCCCGAAATACAAATGGACGGGGTTCGCTCTATTTTTCCCGATCGCGGTCGACATCCTGCTTGCTATCGCGCAACGCAGTGTCGATCGTTTTCCATGGAGCCCTCGAATTGTCAGCGACCTCTCGGACGAGTCCTCGCCCCGCAGTTTCGTGACGATGTTCCTTGTGCTGATATTGCCCGCGCTCTTTGAAGAAGTGCTCTTTCGTGGCTTGCTGCAAAAGTGGTTTGTTCGTCGTTATGGACTGTATCGAGGGATATTTCTGGTGTGCATCGTGTGGGCGGCGTTTCACATTTACAGCGACTTCTCGCACCCGCACCATTCCTACCTTCAAATCTTCGAACGGCTAGGTGGCCGAGTCCTCATGATTTTGAGCGTAGGCTTCGTTCTTTCCTGGCTCACCCTAAAATCGCGCACCATTGTTCCCGCCACGCTCTGTCACGCGTTATATAACGCGCTGGTTTTCGCGCCGCCCGGGTTGGTGTTTGCCGGTATGGGTTATCTGCGAACCACGGTTTGGGGCGCGGCTGCGATCATCCTCTTCCGATATTGGCCCGTCCCGGCCGAACCAAGCATGGAAACGATGTCGCTCGAAGACGCGTCGCCGCAATCGGGATCACCACAACCCGGAGACGACGCGCAACCTGTAACAGCTTAGCCAGCGCGTGGTTAAAGCGCCTTCAGTCGACCGGTCAATCCCCGCCTTCGCGATTCAGATCCCACATCCATTCTGAATATTTTTACGTAATGCAACCCATCACGAACCGCGGAACGCATCTACCCGGTCCGTGCTAGGGTGCGCCATGGCCATTCGCAGTCTTTTCTTCATCGAGAATCTGCTCTTCGATCTCCGCTACGCCGTCCGCATGCTCCTGCGTTCCCCTGGATTCTCTTTCATCGCCATCGCCACCATGGCGCTCGGCATTGGAGCCACCACCGCCATCTACAGCGTGATCGACGCCACACTCCTCCATCCCTTGCCATATCCCAACCCGAGCGAACTCGTGCGCGTCCAGGACGACCTCACCGGCGTCGGCGCGCAAGACGTCGGCGTGTCCGTCCCCGAATGGAAAGACCTCGAGCGCTCCGGCATCTTCCAGTGGGTGACGATCAACAGCTTCGCATCGGTCAACCTCACCGGAGGCACTCAGCCCGAGCGCATCTCCTTCAAGAGCGTCACTCCGAATTATTTCGCGCTCCTCGGCGTGGACCCGCATCTCGGCCGCACATTCGACCCGCACGATCCCACTCCCGGTTACAACCTCGAGGTCGTGCTCAGCGACGGCCTCTGGAGGCGCGGATTCGCTGCCGATCCCCGCGTTCTCGGCAAAACACTTCTGCTCGACGAAGATCCCTATCGCGTCGTCGGCGTCATGCCGCGCGGTTATCGCGATCTGGGTTCAAACAGTGAAGAGCGCGACACCGAAGTGTGGTTGGCGGCCGGCATGTCCGGTCTGCCCTATCCGAAACCGCAGCGCAGCTTGCGTCTGCATCGCCAGGTCACGGCGCGACTCAAATCCGGTATCTCGGTTGCCGCAGCGCAATCGCAGCTCGATGCACTCGTCGAATCTTTGAAAACGCAATTTCCGGTCGATTACCCGGCGCAGGTGCAATGGACGATTCATCTGACTCCGCTCAGCGAGGCGATCGTCGGCAGCACGCGGCAATCTCTGATTCTGCTGTTCGGCGCTGTCGGACTCGTTCTCTTGATCAGTTGCGTCAACGTCGCCAACCTCCTGCTCGCCAAAGCCAGTGGCCGAGGTCGCGAGATCGCCCTTCGCCAAGCTCTCGGCGCGCAGAGTCCGCGCCTTATCCGTCAGCTGTTGACGGAAAGCCTGCTGCTTTTTCTTCTTGGCGGAATCGCCGGTTTTGCCGTTCTCTTCTCCGCGAAAAATCTCTTGCTGCGCCTTATTCCGGACAGCCTCCCGACCCTGAATGACATCGCGGTGAGTTGGAACGTTCTGGAGTTTGCCGTCGCAGTCTCGGTCGTAGCTGGAATCATCTTCGGCCTCGCTCCCGCCTGGCTCACCAGTCGCACCGATCTGATCGACACGCTCAAGCAGGATGGACGCGGCTCCAAAGGTTCGCGAGGACGTTCGCGCGCGCGGCAGATTCTCGTCATCAGTGAGTTGGCGCTCTCGCTTGTGCTCATGGTTGCCGCGGGCCTGTTACTACGCAGTTTTTGGGATTTGTACAAAGTCCAGCCCGGCTTTAATCCCGATCGCGTTATGGCTCTTCAAACTTGGCTGCCGGGGCCCAATGATCCGAGCGTCGATAAATATCGAACCGCTACTCAGGAAGCGCCATTGGTGCGCGAAATTCTCCGCCGCGGCCGAACGCTGCCCGGCGTGGAGCAGGTAGCCCTCGGCGATACGAGTGCTCTTCCCTTGGGCCACGGCCGCGCCGATCTCAACCCGATGCCGCTCATTCACGAAGGCTCCCTGATCAAAGACACCCAGGCGCCCCGGGTCGACGGGTCCACCGTCTCTCCCGAATATTTCCAACTGCTACGTATGACGCTCTTGCGCGGGCGAACCTTCAGCGATCAAGACGTCGAGGGCACGCCCGATGTCGCGGTCGTCAATCAAGCCGCCGCTCGCACCTTTTGGCCCAACGAAGACGCGGTTGGCAAACGCGTTCGGCTGCGCACAGGAAATCTCGGCAACCGCGAATTGTTGAATGCCAATTCCGTCTGGACCACGATCATCGGCGTGATTGCCGACGCCCGTACGGAATCACTGGCCGACGCGGTCGCGCCGCAGCTCTATCGCACCGTGTATCAGCACCCGTCAAAAGATTTGACGATCTATCTTCGCGGCCAGCTCGATCCGCGCTCCATCCCTGTGCAGGTGCGCGAGCAGCTCCAGGCCATCGATCCGGAACTTCCGGTCTTCCGCGCGGAGACGCTAGATGATGTGCTCTCTTCTTCGCTTTCCGTCCGGCGATTCTCGATGCAGATGGTGGCGTTTTTTGCGGCGACCGCGCTGCTTCTCGCCGGACTCGGAATCTACGGGACCATCTCTTATGTGGTCAGCGAACAAAAACGCGAGATCGCCATTCGCCTCGCGATAGGCGCGGAAAGAAGCGACATCCTCAAAATGGTTTTGCGTCGTGGACTCGGCCTGGCCGCCGCCGGCGCCGCGCTAGGCGTGCTCGGCGCACTCGTCGTCTCTCATCTGATGGCAGGCCTACTCTTCGGTGTATCGCCGACCGACGTGCCTATCTTCGCCGGCGTCACCGTTGCGCTCACCGCCGTCGCGCTCGCCGCCAGCTACATCCCAGCCCTGCGCGCCATGCGCCTCGATCCGATCACAACTCTCCGCTCCGAATGATCGGTGATTCTTCATGTCCTTCACGAACCACGCTCACCCTTTGTGATTTCCCGAACCGTCGTGGAAGTGCCCGGGAATCGGATTCTTCAAGCCTGAAACAGCTTCCGCCGAATTCCGTCGAGCATCCGATCCGGCAAGATTCTCGGGAGCATCGTCAATTGCTTCGCGTCTTTCCCAACTACATACCGAATCTTCGGCCTCTTCGCCGTTAACGCAGCTCGAATCGCCTCCGCCACCACGTCCGGCGAACTGCCGTTTCGCTCTCTCGCATAGGCGCGCTTTGTAAACATGCGCAGCATGTCCGCATACCGCGTCGCACCCGCGGGCGGCAGCGTTCGAATCACGCCCTCGACGTCGCCTAATGTTTTTTCGACCGCGGGCGTATAAATCGCGCCGGGCTCGACGGTGCACACCGTCACACCGAACGGTTGCAACTCCATCCGCAGCGAATCGCTCAACAATCCGAACGCGGCCTTCGAAGAGCAGA
This sequence comes from Candidatus Acidiferrum sp., assembly GCA_036493835.1. Classification (GTDB taxonomy): domain Bacteria; phylum Acidobacteriota; class Terriglobia; order Acidiferrales; family UBA7541; genus Acidiferrum. The sequence goes on from DASXPD010000020.1 coordinate 36,270, forward strand.
GTGCGCCGCCGAAGGGAATCGCGATGTGTGCGCCGACCGAGCTGATATTCACGATTCTCCCGCGCGCCGCGCGCACCAACGGCAAAAATGCCTGAGTCACCGCCATCTGACCGAAGACATTAATTTCGAACACGATTCGCAATTCCGCCAGTCGCATGAATTCGAGCGGACTGGACGCTCCAACCCCTGCGACATTCACCAGACCATCGAGGCCGCGACCATCAATCGCGCCTTCTACCTGTTTCGCCGCCGCACTGACCGCCGCTTCGTCGGTGACGTCGAAGATCAGCGGCGTCACATTTTCTCCAGCTTCCTTTCGCAGCGCGTCACCGTGTTCGCGTTTCCGCACCCCGGCGAACACGCGAAAACCGTCGCGCGCTAGAAGCAACACCGTCGCTCGGCCAATACCGCTCGACGTGCCTGTCACCACAATTGTTTTTTGCTCCATCTCAACTCCGTCTTGCGTCGGGCCGGGAGGCGCGGGGAATGTGTGCTGGACCTTCTATTTTCATGGAGGAAGCATCATCGAAATCAATCAAGCGATTTCTGTACGCCACACGAGCGCGCAAAATTCGCGGACATGAAATGGGCACAGGACCATTTCTGTCCCTCAGGCCAGTTTCGGCTAGTAACAGCCGCCCTTTACGCTGTTCACGTACCAAATTTCCAGCCACTCATATCCGCGGCCCGTATCTACGGAGAAGCTCGACTGATGACGCCAAATCACGAAGCGCCGCGCCCTCTCCGTCGCCACGCGTATCTGCCCGGGAATCAATTCCTTGCGTCCAACCGGCGTCTAACTGCCGTCAAATCACATCCTTACCTCAAAACCGGGGGGTGGGGAGCCAATCACGAACTCATCCACCAACTCGTTCTCATCTTGCTGGTGTGCTTGTTTGTGTTTGAAATTGTTGGCTGCGCTGGTGGTTTGAAGGGCGGAACGACGACGACGGGAACGGGATCCGGAACTGGCAGCGGCGACACGGGCGGAACGAAAACAATTCCAACTGCTCCGACCGGCGTGATGGCGACGGCAGGGAATGCGCAAGTTGCGGTTGCGTGGACGGCAAGTTTCGGCGCGACGAGTTATCACGTGAAGCGCGGCACCGCGAGCGGCGGTCCCTTCACGCAAGTTGCCGCGCCAACTTCGGCAGCTTTCACCGACACGGGTCTGACCAACGGAACAACTTATTTTTACGCAGTATCCGCGCTGAACTCCGCCGGCGAGAGCGCCAACTCGATGCCCGCAAGCGCGAAGCCGACCGCGCCAACTCAGCCGCCACAGTCCCAGGTGCCGCCGGTTCCAACCGGCCTCGTCGCGACAGCGGGCAACACGCAAATCTCTCTGACATGGTCGATCAGTTCCGGCGCAACGAGCTACCACGTAAAACGCAGCACCACGACCGGTGGCCCGTACACACAAGTTTCCGCACCAACGACAACCTCATTCACCAACACCAGCCTCACCAACGGCACAAAATATTTTTACGTCGTCTCGTCGCTGAACGCCGCTGGCGAAAGCGCAAAGTCAGCGCAGGTCAACGCCACACCCTCCGCGCCGCCGGCAAATCAAACGCCCGACGTCACGATCACGATCGATCCCACCCACACAAAACCGATCTCGCCCTACATCTACGGCCTGAATTTTTATTTTGGCGAAACCGATCCTCCGCCGATGGCCACGCTCGATCGCGACGGCGGCAATCGCTGGACCGCCTACAACTGGGAAACCAACGCCAGCAACGCCGGCAGCGATTTTCTCTACGAAAACGATAGCTTCCTCAGCAGCAGTGCCGTGCCCGCCGAAGCCGTTCGTGGCTTCATCGCGCAAGATCAAAACAACGGCCTGGCCAGCCTCGTCACCGTGCAAATGCAGGGTCTCGTCTCCGCCGACGAAAGCGGCCCCGTCAGCACGACGAATGCTCCTGTTCTGTCACGCTTCAAGACCGTCGTCGACAAAAAGAGCACCGTCTCCGCGACGGCCTTCACCGTGACCCCGCCAAACTCCGACGCCAACGTCTACATGGACGAGTTCGTCTGGGCGCTCAATCAAAAGCTGCCCGGAATTTTCGCAGCGAACGCCGCGCACCCGACATTCATCAATCTCGACAACGAGCCCGAACTCTGGAATTCCACGCACCTCGAAGTGCAGGGACCGAACCCCGTCACGTCCGACAACTACATCACCAAAACGATCAACCTCACCAAAGCGATCAAGGACCAATTCCCGAACACAATCATCTTCGGTCCCGTTCACTACGGCTTCGAAGGAATTTACAGCTGGCAGGGCGAACTCAATCCGACGCCGAATGGCACAAACTGGTTCCCCGACAAATATTTGACCGCGCTGAAAACCGCATCCACCACGTACGGCAAGCCGCTCGTCGACGTCTACGACTTCCACTGGTACGCCGAAGATTACGACGTCAACGGCACGCGCATTCTCGATCTCAACGGCACCACGCTCACCGACGCGCAGGTCCAACTCATCGTGCAGAGCCCGCGCAATCTCTGGGATCCGACGTTCAACGATCAAGCCGCCGGAAACAGCAATCCGTGGATCTACCAAACGCTCGGTAACACACCGATCAACATCCTCGGCCGCCTGCACGCAAAAATTAACGTCGAAAATCCTGGCATGAAGCTCAGCGTGAGCGAATACGAAAGCGGTGGCTGGAATCACATCGCCGGCACCATCGCGCAGACCGATAATCTCGGCATCTTCGGCGCGCAAGGAGTTTTCGCCGCCAGCTTCTGGCCCCCGAACGGCACATATTCCTACGCGCTCGCCGGCTTCCGCGCGTTCCGCGATTTCGACGCCGCGAATTCCGTCTTCGGCGACACGTCGCTCCAATCCACTTCGAGCAACGTAGCCAACGTCGTCGTCTACGCCAGCACCGACAGCACAACTCCCGGCCGCGTCGTCTTCGTCGCCATCAACCGCTCAAAATCTCAGCAAATCGTCGCCATCAGCGGCCAATCCCTCAGCGGCACAGCCCACCTCTACCAAATGACCGCCGCATCCGCCTCGACGCAGTCATCCGGCGGCAACCCCGTCGCCCCAGTAGCAGCCGGTACAATGCCCGCTAGTGGCTCGACGCTAACCGTAACGTTGCCCGCCCTAAGCGTCACCACCATCGACGTCCACTAACTTTTTTCGGAATTTAAATCGCGCAGAATCGTCGATTTCGCTTTTGACTTTGTAGGGGCGGGGTTCACTCCGCCCGGCGTAAGCACGTAGGAAAATCCAACCGCGAGCAAATGCATAAACCCTCGCGTCAATCACTCCGGCAAATTCAAATCCCGCAACCCTTCCGGCAACACAACCTCAATCCTTCTCTCCACGACATCAACCCGCCGACAAATATCTTCCGCCAGCGGAATCAACAACTCTTCCCCGCGCACATCCACCACAAGTATCGGCGTCCCCGCCTGCTGTTCGCCTGTCGCCTGCACATCGACCACGCTGCCGATCAGCATCGGCGCCTCACTCATCAAGCAAGGCGAAGACGCAACCACCGCGCCGTCACCCTCGCACGCCACCTCAAACACCGAGCACCCCACCAAATCCGCCACAAAATATTGACCCGCCGGCAACACCACCCGCTGCTCAAAGGGAATCAGCACATCCAACCCGCGCAACTTCTCCGCCTCATTGATCGACGCAAATCCCTCGAACCAATACACCGCCTGCCCCGCATGATTCCGATCGACCCAAAACTCCTTCACGCCAACACGCCGCGGCGCATCCCCGCGCTCTCCGTCGCTAGCGCCATCTCCCAAAAACACTTCGCGCACTTCCTTCAATCGTTGGGGAAAATCAGTGAGGAGTTCGACCGCAACTTCGCCCTTGTTGCCACGCGCGCGCAAAATTCGGGCCAGCGCCACCCACTTCTGCTTCGGCAAGCTCACGATCGGCTCAAGCGAACGATCAGACTCAAACTCACGCTCAATCGTCAGCTCAATCTTCCAGAATTTCCAGCGTGAACCGCTTGTGCAGCTTCACACCAGCCGCGCCCAGCAGCGTGCGCACCGCCTTCGCCGTGCGCCCCTGCCTTCCAATCACTTTGCCGAGATCGTCCTTGTGAACGCGCAATTCCAGAATCGTGGCCTGCGCTCCTTCGATGGACTTCACCTGCACATCGTCCGGATGGTCGACAAGGGACCGAGCAATTGATTCGACCAATTCCTTCATAAAGCATCCTTACACGAGACATGATGCGCGCCTGCCAGCAATAAACGCAAAGCGCAAACACAAACATCCCCAGGCGAATGACCCCTAAAGGGAAAGACGCTTTTTGGCGGCAAGAGGATGCGCGACAGCGAAAGAAACTTCGGACCCCAGATGAATCAGACTCAAACCGGGGTCACACAGGCGGGTGCACTTCGACAACCGTCTTACGCGATCTTCTGCAACTTGATGAAACTGCGCACCGTATCGCTGGGCTGAGCGCCGACGCCGAGCCAGTGCTTGATGCGTTCTGCATCCAGCTTCAATTCCGCGGGCTTCTTCAGTGGATCGTACGTGCCCACCAATTCCACGACGCGGCCATTCCGAGGCCGGGTCTTCTCGATCACCACTACGCGGTAGTAGGGCTTCTTCTTTTTGCCAATCCGCGACAACCGAATCATCAACACAAAAATACTCCTCCTCTAGAGCCCTCTATTGTACCCATGAATCACCATTCCCAGCAACGCTTTACTGCACCAACCCAGGGCAGCTTGCCTTCCCCGCTGTACAACTTAACCCAGTGTCCTCCGCCCCTCTACGGTCAATCTCTTCGCTCTTAAGGTCCGTCAGTAGACCACTGGCAGGTCGATGTAGGTTGGAAGGTCGATGAAGCTCTCCATCCCCGGCGCGTGGTAAATCCGCTGGGTCGCCTTCTTATAATCCCCCGGCTTAGCCCAGAAGATGTTCGGCACAAACGTCTGAGGATTCCGGTCGTACAGCGGGAACCAGCTCGACTGGATCTGCACCATGATCCGGTGCCCCGGCAGGAACACGTGGTTCACGTTCGGCAGCGCAAATCGATATAGCAGCGGCTTGCCCGCCTCGATTGGCTTCGCTGTTTCCAGGCTTTCGCGATAGCGCCCGCGAAAGATATCGGCCGCCACCATCAACTGATACCCGCCCATGCTCGGCTGCCCGGCGACTTCGTCGGGATAAACATCGATCAGCTTCACCACCCAGTCCGCGTCCGTCCCGCTTGTCGACGCCACGATGTTCGCGATCGGCTGTCCGCTGAGCATTTGCTCCTTCGTCAGCTTTTCCGACTCAAACGTCAGCACGTCGCCGCGGCCCGACTGCTCACGCTGGTCATCGACAAGCCAGTCCGCCCACGTCATATGCTCCGAATAGCCAACCGGCTGAATCGGCCGCGCACGATACGGCACCGGCTTCGCAGGATCGGAGACGTACTCGTCGTACGAGACCTCGCCAGCTTTCGGCTCGCTAAAATTCAATCCAAATCCGGCATGCAGGTAAAGCGGCACCGCACACTTCTGCGGCGTTGGCGCCCCATTTACCACCGGAGTAAATTCGCACCCTGTCGTCGGCCATTTATTCAGCCGTTCCCATTGATTCGTGCCCGTCTTGAACGCCGTCACCGGCGCGATATTCGCCTTCGGCGCCCCATCCTTCAGGTACTGCGCCAGAAACGGTTCCAGAATCTGCTTCCGAAAATAGAGTCCCGTGTCGCTGCTGAATTTGATTGGTCCCAGCGCGCTCACGTCTTCGATCTCTTGCCCGTGGTGCCACGGTCCAATCACCAAAAACACTTTGTCGTTATTTATATCCTTCGCCTTCATCGCCTTGTAAACCGCAGGCGCTCCGTAGATATCCTCCTGATCCCACAGACTAAGCACGACCATCACCGGTATCGACAACGGCTTCGCGCCCAATATCTTGTCCATCGCCTGCTGCTGCCACCACGCGTCGTAACTCGGATGCTCGAGGATCTTCCGCCAAAAACCGATCTGCTCTTCGCCGTGCAGCTTTCCTAGCTCGCCCGCTGAGCCCGCGCTCATATATTCGTCGTAGTCGTCGAAGTATCCCGTCCACCATTTCGCGTGGTTGTCGCGCGTCGCCACTTGCTCGTAGATGTATGGCAGGTTCTGCTCGCGAAACGCGCCGTTGTGAAACCAGTCGTCGCCCATCCACCCGTCGACCATCGGATTCATCGGCACCGACACCTTCAGCGCCGGATGCGGATTCACCAGTGCCATCAACGGCGTAAATCCGTCGTACGAAATCCCGATGATTCCGACTTTTCCGTTTGTCTCTGGAATATTTTTCACCAGCCAGTCGATCGTGTCGTACGTATCGGTCGAGTGATCGACCTGCGTCGGATTGAGCGGCCCGCGCAACGGCCGGTTCATCACGTAGTCGCCCTCCGAGCCATACTTGCCGCGTACATCCTCGATAACGCGAATGTAACCGCCGTCGACGATCACATCGGTCGCGTTGTCGTAGCCATAAAGAATCGGACCAAGATGCGAGCTGTTCGCGTGCCCGGTCAACGCGTTGGCATCGTACGGCGTGCGCGTCAGCAAAATCGGCGCCCGCTTCGCCCCCTTCGGCACCAAAATCACGGCATGTAGCTTCACGCCGTCCCGCATCGCGATCATCACCTCGCGCCGCTCGTAGTCGAACGTGTCCGTAGCCGGCTTCAACTCCGCCGGCGTCTCACTCGGCAACCCCTGCTGTTGCGCGCCGCTGGGCGAAGCGGTGCAGGCTAGTGAAAGTGCGATCACAAAAAGCAGGCTGCAAATTTCGCGCAATCGACAACAAGAATTTTCGAAGAATCGAGAGTTCGTCATGGCGTTTCGCATGCGGGGATTATACAGAAGCGCAGTCGTCCTAAGCGCAGAGAGGAAAAATGGCGACACTCTACATAAGAAATATCCCCGGCGATTTGAAGGAAGCGATACGAAGGAGAGCCAAGGAGAATCACAGGTCGATGTCGGAAGAGGTGATTCTCATCTTGGGGGAAGCCTTGCCAACGGATGAAGAGAGACGCAAACGCCAAGACGCCATCAAGCGATTGTCGGAATGCCGGTTCACTAAGACCAGCAAAGGGAAGATGCCAAATAGTTTAGATCTGATTCGCGAAGACCGCGAAAGGTAGATCAATCTATTGCAGGCGGTTTAGGCCGTTGAAGGCGGCGGTCTTGTAGCATTCGGCTAGCGTTGGGTAATTGAAGACTGTGTTTTTGAAGTAGCTGACTTTGCCTTTGAGCAGCAGCACTGCTTGGCCGATGTGCAGTAACTCGGCGGCGTCTTCGCCGAAGATGTGAACTCCCAGCAATTCCAGCGTTTCGCGGTGAAACAATAATTTCAGGCGGCCGTCGACGTGGCCGGTAATCTGACCGCGCGCGATCTCGCGATAGTAGGCGACGCCCACTTCGTACGGCACGTCTTCATCGGTGAGCTGCTCTTCCGTTTTTCCGATGAACGATATTTGCGGAATCGTGTAAATCCCGTACGGATAGCCGGCGGGATCGCTGTGCACGTCGAGACCAAAGGCGCGCGCCGCGGCGATGCGTCCTTGCTCCATCGAAACCGACGCCAGGCTCGGAAATCCGATTACGTCGCCGACTGCGAAAATATGCGGCACCGATGTCCGGAAATTTTCGTCGACCTTGATGCGTCCGCGGTCATCGGCGGTCAAACCTGCCGCCGGTAAATCCAGCGGCTCCACGTTTCCCGCGCGTCCTACCGCGTAAAGCAACGCATCCGCGATGATGCGCTTTTTGCTGGCAAGGTTCGCCGCCACTTTCCCGTCGGGCAGTTCCTCGACGCTCTCAACCTCTTCGCTGAGCCGCATCGTCGCGCGCCGGTCGCGCATGTGATAGCTGAGCGCTTCGACCATCTCGGTATCGGCAAATTCCAGCAATCGCGGCCGCTTTTCGACAATGATCACGCGCACGCCGAGCGTTGCAAACATGCACGCGTACTCGACACCGATGACGCCGCCGCCGACCACGATCAACGTGCGCGGCACCGTGGGCATCGACAAAATCTGATCGCTGTTAATAATGTTGCGCCCGTTGATCGGCACTTTTGGATTCGCCGCGGGCTTCGTTCCGGTAGCGATAATGACGTACTCGCCTTCGAGTTCGCTGAAGCCGTTGTTATTCTCGACGCGGATGCTGTGCGGACCGGTGAACTTCGCCGACCCGTGGAATAGCTCGACGCCGTTGCGTTTCAACTGATCCTGAATCACCGACACTTCGTTTTCGATCACGCGCTGCACGCGAAAATTCAGATCGGCCATCGTGATCTGGTCTTTGGAGTGATAGTTCGCGCCGTAAAAGCTTTGATCGTAAAAGCCGGAAAGATGCAGAACTGCTTCGCGCATCGTCTTGCTGGGAATCGTGCCGGTGTTGATGCAGACGCCACCGACCGACTGCTTTTCCACCAGCGCGACGCGTTTACCCGCTTTTACCGCGTTAATGGCGGCGCGCTGCCCGCCGGGGCCCGAACCAATGACAATCAGTTCATACGGCTGCATTTATGTTTTCCTGTGCGTCAGATTCGTCCGGTGGGGTAGTGGGGCCGCGCTTCACGTCAGGAGCAGTATAGACGACCTGAGCGGCGGATAACGGGCGCGTGCGCGGAGAATCAATGGCACCCGACGCCAGCCGCATCAAGTGTTCTTGCACCGAAAATCCATGCCCGTTGCGAACCGACTTCGGCCGCGAGTACGTTCCGTCGGAATTCAGGATTCGAGCTTTGCGCGTGTCGGCGAGATACGACGCCAGGATCTCATTGCAGATGCGCTGCTTAATTTGCGGATCCTTCACCGGGAACATTGCTTCGACGCGGTCGTACAAGTTACGCGGCATCCAGTCGGCGCTGCCCAGGTACAGTTCGGGCTTGCCGCCGTTCTCGAAAAAATAAATACGGCTGTGTTCCAGAAATCTTCCGACGATGCTGCGCACGCGAATCTTGCTGCTGAGTCCGCGCACGCCGGGAACGAGCACGCACTGGCCGCGCACGATGAGATCGATTTCGACGCCGGCTTGCGACGCGCGATAAAGCGCCTGAATCACTGGTGGATCGACAACGGCGTTCATCTTGACGATCATCCGCGCCGGACGGCCGCGCCGTGCATGGCGCGCTTCGCGATCGATCATCGAAATCACGCTCTTCGCCATATCGCGCGGCGCGACGATCAGCGGCTTGTAATGCGGTTGCTCGGTGTTGGCGGTTAGAAAATTGAAGACGTCGTGCACGGCCGACGTGATCGCTTCGTCGCTGGTGAACAAGCTGAAGTCGGTGTAAAAGCGTGCGGTCGATGGATTGTAATTGCCGGTGCCGAGATGCGCGTAGCGGCGGATTTTTCCGTCGGGATCGTTGCGCACGATTAACGCGAGCTTTGCGTGCGTCTTTAGCCCCGCGAGGCCGTAAGAAACTTGCACGCCGGCATCTTCCAGGCTGCGCGCCCAGTGGATGTTCGAGGCCTCATCGAAACTCGCTTTGAGCTCCACGACGACCGCGACTTCCTTCTTCAATGCGGCGTCCAGCAGCGCTTCGGCGATCGGCGAATCCGTGTTCGTGCGATACAACGTCTGCTTCATCGACAGCACGCGCGAATCGCTGCTGGCGGTATCGAGAAAATTGACGACGGCATCGTACGATTCGTACGGGTGGTGAACGATGACGTCTTGATGACGCAGAGTTTCAAACGTCGAATCGGCGTCGTGGCCGACGCGCACCTGTTTCGGAGTGAACGGCGGAAATTTCAGATCCGGACGCGATGTCTCTTCATAGAGATGGAAGAGGCGTTGTAGATTGACGGGGCCGCGTACGCGAAAGGTGAGCGCTTCGTCGAGCTCAAATTCCGAGACGAGGCGTTCGACGATCTCCGAATGCGCGCCTTCCTCGATTTCGAGACGTACCGCGACACCTTTGCGGCGCTGCGCAACCTGAGAGTCGATGGTTTCGAGAAGTGTGCGGCTTTCTTCCTGTTCGAGATAGAGATTGCTGTTGCGCGTCACGCGAAACGCAGTCGACGCGACGATGTCGTATCCGCGATAGAGCTTCGATGCGTACGTCGAAATGATGTCTTGCAAAAAGGCGTAGTGGATCGTGCCATTTTCCGTTGGAACGCGGAGAAGACGCGGCAGAGTTCGCGGAACGGTGAGCACTCCGAAGCATGGCTTGCCGTTTCCGCTCCGTTTTTTGTGCAAGAGAAACGCGATGCAGAGCGCTTTGTTGAGTACGTGCGGAAACGGATGCGACGGATCGACCGTCACCGGCGTCAGCATCGGATTCACGCGACGGTCGTAAAACGATTTCGTGAATTTCAGTGCTTTCGCGTCGAGCTCGCCGGTGGATGTGACGCGGATCGATTGCTTTGCCAGCGCCGGCAGAAGCTCGTCGTTCCAGCATTTATATTGATCGCGGACGAAGCCGTGCATCGCCGCCGAAATTTTGTCGAGTTCCTGCTCGGTCGTCAGTCCGTCGGGACTGATTTCGTTCGAGCCGTGCTCGATACGCTGCAAAAAGCTTGAAACTCGGATTTCGACAAACTCATCCAAATTGTTGGCTGTGATGGCGAGGAATTTGACGCGCTCGAGCAGCGGGTTGCCGATGTCGCGCGCTTCCTCGAGCACACGGCGATTGAATTCGAGCCACTCTACGTGGCGATTGAGATAGTGGCGCGGATCGTCGAGCGCTTGACGTTTCATATAGGTCTCTTGTTTGGGATGCAGAGAAATAGCGCACCCGTGTTACGGGCTGATGAATGCTGGATGGGCATTGGTCGCCGAGTGGTATGCTGCAGCGGAGCGTTCAGCCCGGGAGGACATTTCCCATGCGAATCGCGCGAAATTCCGCTGGAGCCGCTTCGGCGGTCGCTTGGTGCGTTGCCGCAGCGCTGATTTGTTTTGTCGACCTGAGTGTTCATGCGCGTGGAGCGAGCCTCTCTGATGGCCCTGCCGTCGAGGCCCAGATGATACCCAAAATCGGCGCTATCTTCGCGCCTTTGAGCGATGCACGATCGCCGGGGGTCGCCGTGCTGGTGCGACGGGGCGGGCGCACAATTTTTCAACACGGTTACGGCGTTCGCGATTTGCGGTCGCTCGCTGCGATCGATGCCGAAACGAATTTCCGGCTGGCGTCTTGCACGAAACAATTCGCGGCGATGGCGATCATGCTGTTGGTTCACGATAGAAAGCTGCGCTACGAGCAGAGCCTCGCTGAAATCTTTCCTGAGTTTCCGGCGTACGGTTCGCAGATCACAATTAACAATCTGTTGCACCACACTTCCGGCTTGCCCGATTACGAAACGTTGATGGAGCAGGAAGAAAAAAGCGGCGGGCGAAAATGGACGGAAGAAAATCAGATTCACGATGCGGACGTATTGGCGTTGCTGGAAAAAGAAAAGTTGCCGCTGTTTCCGCCGGGGACGAAATGGGCGTACAGCAATTCGGGATATGTCGTGCTAGGACTCGTGGTCGCAAAAGTTTCGGGAAAAACTTTTGGCGATTTTTTGCATGAGCGAATTTTCGCGCCGCTAAAAATGGATCAGACGATTGCGTACGAGAACCGCAAGAACGAAGTTGCGAATCGCGCGTTTGGACATTCGCGTGACGGCGGTGCCTGGAAACAGACCGACCAAAGTTCAACTTCGGCGACATTGGGCGACGGCGGTGTGTACTCGTCGCTGCGCGATCTCGCCAAGTGGGATGACGCGTTGGCGAAGCACACGCTCCTGAGCGATACGGAAATGCGTGCAGCCCTGACACCGGCCACGCTATTCGGTGGCGCGAAACCCGTTTGGCCCGCCGGTCAGGATCGCGCTGCCGGAACTCCGGTCGCGTACGGCTTCGGTTGGTTTCTCGATCCCTATCGCGGGCACGCGCGCATGTGGCACTACGGCGACACGATGGGATTTCACACTTACATCGAACGCTTCGGCGCCAGCGCTTCGGAACTCGGCGGCGCGGATCACAACGCGATGTCGATTATCGTCCTCTGCAACCGCACCGACCTCGACCCCGAAGCCCTCGCCGCAAAAATCGCCGACCTCTATATTGCCTCGAAGTAAAGCGGCTCGTTTCTCCACCGTGGAACCTGCGTGGTTTTCGCATGCATCTCGCGCAACGGGTTGAGTTGTGTACTCATTCTGTAACTCAATCGAAGTAACTAAGCATTCCCTCCACTTCTGAGCAAGAATCTCGCATGGACCAGGGGCTTTGTTCTTCGTGCGGCGTGACGGCGCCCGCACCCTCCATGACTCTGCGAAACGGGCAGGCCCTGTGCGATGCATGCCTGGGCGCGCCTGCACCGGCCGTGTCGGGCAACGCAATCGCGGCTTCGACTGCGACCGGCGCTTTCTGCTCGCGCTGCGGCGCCGCGGCGCCCATCGCAGCCGGTCAAAATTTCACGCCAGGGCAACAGCGGTTCTGTGCACCCTGTCACGCGGCGATCGCAGGTTCATTTCCACCCTGGCTCGTGCGCTCGCTTGTCGCGCTGTTGGCGTTGCTTGTTGTGGCGTTGATTCACGGGCGAAAATATTTTGATGCGGGGCGTTTGCTGTATCGCGGCGAGCAACTGGTCGAAGCCGGCAAATACAACGATGCGCTTCCGTACCTGCAGGGCACGCTGAAAGTCGCGCCAAATTCCGACAAAGCTGTGCTGCTGACAGCGAAAGCGGCGTTGCTGACCGGCAATTTCGGAATCGCGGCGAAAGCGCTGACAGGTCACAACGGTGGAAAGTTTGAGGATGCCGATACTGCGGAATTTCGCGAGGTCGACGCGCTGTGGGAACGCGCAAACGGCGCAATGAAAGACGCGACGGATGCTCAGAAACTCGGCGAGGAAACCGGAAAGTCGGCTGAGGCCGCGAGCTTGATGCACAAAGCCGCCGCCGAGTATCCGGAGATGAAAGATCTCTCGTACACCGCCGAATTCTACGACGGTGACGCGGCATTCGAGCGCAAAGACTACGATGCATTTCTGAAGATTTCAGAACGATCGTGGAAGGAAGTGCCGACCGCGAACTCGGCTGCCCAGCTGGCGACCGCGCTGGCATGCAAGTACGCAATCACGGGGAACGCCGAGCTCAAGCAGCGCTCGGAGGTTCTGGTTGCGAAGGCGCTGCAGATGTCTCAAGGCAACGCGGAATCGACGCAAGATATCCAGGAATTTGCCGAGCGAAATAATTACCGGTTGAAGTCGAGAGAAATCATCACAAAAGCGGAATACGACAAGCGTTTCCGCAGCGGGAAAACGAACGCGCACTGAGTTTTGCGTTTTCGGGGAGAAGTGGCCGCTGAGTTAAGACGGAGGATCGATGTTTTTCGTACCGGGTCTGGGAATTGTCGTTGCGATGCTGACGTTTCCCGGCGTGATTATTCACGAAGCCGCGCACTTGTTTTTTTGTCGTTTGTTCAAAGTGCCCGTGTATCGCGTCTGTTTCCTGCGCTTCGGGAATCCGTGCGGTTTCGTGATTCATGAGCAAACCGAAAATTTCACGGCGCAATTTTTTATCAGCATGGGACCGTTTTTCGTGAATACGCTGCTGTGCATCTTATTTTGTACGGCGGCGTTTTTGCCGGTCTACGAATTGAAGGTTTTCGATCCTCTCGGCTATTTCTTTTACTGGCTGGGCATCTCGATCGGGATGCACGCGTTTCCTTCGAAGGAAGATTTGACGCACGTTTGGGACGAAGCTCCGAAACGTGCGATGCGAGGAAACCCGCTGGCAATTCTGAGTTTGCCCTTGGCCGGAATTCTCGTCGTGTTGAACTTCGGCCGCGTGGTCTGGGCCGATTTGGCGTACGGCCTTGCGGTCGGAATTCTTGCGCCGATCGCGATTTTCAAATCGCTGATTCTTTAGCGACGTTCTAGGCGCCGCAGACAACAAGTGCCTTACGGAACGCGTAACACGAGTACTGACAGACAAACTACGAAACCAGAGTCGTCTGCGAAGGCACGCCGTGCGACGGGCGGGTCAGCCCATGCCGGCGAGTTTGCCTAGGCCTTTCATTTTGGCGCGGGCGGCCATGGCGCCGTATTGCTTCATCATTGTTCGCATTTGCAGATATTGCTTGATGACCTGGTTTACTTCCTGGACGGTGGTGCCGCTGCCGGCGGCGATGCGCTTGCGGCGTTTTCCATCGATCACGTTGTGGTCGCGGCGCTCCTGATTGGTCATGGAGCTGATGATGGCTTCGACTTGTTTGAGCATGCCTTCGTCGACTTTAGCATCTTTCGGAAGGTTGGCGAGCGGGCCGACTTTCGGAAGCATGTCGACGAGTTGTTCGAGCGGGCCCATCTTGCGGATCTGTTTCAGTTGATCGCGAAAATCTTCGAGCGTGAAATCTTCCTTGCGGAGCTTGCGTTCGAGCTCCATCGCGGCTTTTTTGTCGACGGCCATTTCGGCGCGTTCGATGAGTGACATCAAGTCGCCCATGCCGAGGATGCGGGAAACGATACGTTCGGGGAAGAAGCCTTCGAGCGCGTCGTATTTTTCGCCGAGGCCGACAAACTTTACGGGCGCGCCAGTAACTTTGCCGATCGAGAGAGCGGCACCGCCGCGGGCGTCGCCATCGAGCTTGGTGAGGATGATGCCGGTGAGGCCGAGACGCTTATGAAATTCGCCGGCGGATTTGACGGCGTCCTGACCGATCATGGCGTCTGCGATGAACAGGATTTCCGCCGGCTGCAATTCTTTTTTGAGCGTGGTCAGCTCGTTCATCAATTCATCGTCGATGTGGAGACGGCCGGCGGTATCGACGAGGATGACGTCGCTGGCGGAGAGCTTGGCTTCCTTGATGGCGCCACGAACAATTTCGAGCGGCTTGTCGGTGCCTTTGCCGGGCCAGATCGCGGTGCCAACCGCTTTCGCAACCTGGGCGAGCTGTTCGCGCGCGGCGGGGCGGTAGACGTCGGTGGAAACGACGAGCGGACGGTGGCCATTGTTGTGAAGCCACTTGGAAAGTTTGCCGGTGGTGGTGGTCTTGCCTGAGCCCTGGAGGCCAACGATCATCCAGACCGAAGGCGGCTTGGACGCGTAGAGCGGCTTGGCGTGTTTGCCGAGCATCGCAGTGAGCTCGTCGCGGACAGTCTTGACGACTTGCTGATCGGGCGAGAGCTGGAGCATGACTTCGCTGCCGATGGCTTTTTCGCGGATGTTGGCGAGAAGTTCGTCGGCGACACCGACATTGACGTCGCCTTCGAGCAAGGCTTCGCGGATTTCGGCGAGTGCGGCGTCGAGGTGCTCTTCGGTGAGCTTGCCCTGGCCGCGTAAGTTTTTGAAGGTGCGCTGGAGTTTTTCTGTAAGGTTCTCAAACATTTTTTATCGACCTGAGTGAGTTCGTTCGCCCCTTAGGATAACAGGGACGCGGAGCGAGGTCGCGCGCCGGAGATTCAGGTGTGGGCGCGAGCGGCAACAGGGCGGCAATGCGAGAGGTTTCGCCTGGGGTTCGCTTTTGAGGGTATACCCCCCGTTGTTTTGCGAAGAGTGTGGAAGCTGCTGATTCTGGGAGAGTTGCGGGCATACCAAAATCGGGAGTGCGGAAACCGTTTAAATTGTTGGGGTTGGCGGAGAGCCAGAATGCGCTTTCGGTGAAGAGGAGTGCCTGTGGCGGGTTGCGTTCGAAAGCGAGATCGAGAGTCACGTAACATTATAGCATAATTTAACTGATTGTCAACTGGTTACTGAATTCGAATCACGTTTCAAAGTGGGAAAAAGCGCGGCGTAATTCCTACGGGCGAATAGATCAGGCCGGACGGCGAAAAGATGGCGGCGGCGTAAAGCCGCCTCTACAAACCATGGAGACTGGCTGAACGAAACGGTTGATGAGCGAGGCTGGCTGCGCAAAACGCCGACTGGAAGCCGGCGCTACCGAGACGGGCTGTCGCCGAGTTTGCTTGGCGACACGATTTTGACGAGCACTACAGCGATTTTGGGATGAGGCTGCAGGATTTACAGCATTTCGCCTGAGCGAACGGCGGTTTATTGTTAGATTTCGGCTATTGGTACTACCTGCTGCTGGTTCGTCCCCCTACCCGCGAGCGCGGTTGCTTCGGTTCCCTAGCTGAAAGTCTCTGAGGGGAGTTGGATCGTGCCTTTGAATTTTCCGTCACCGCGTTGCCCGGCTTGCCGAAGTCATTGCGTTCGCCGTTCGCGAAGGAAGGGAGTCCTGGAGCGGACACTGCTGACTGCGGCGTTTGTGCGGCCGTTCCGGTGCGTCGAGTGTGGGTGGCGTTTTCTGCGGCCATCGTTGCATGCGAGTTTCGAAACGCAGCAGGCGGTGTTTGCGAGCCGGATGGCGCCGAAGACTGTTGCGCCGGCGGAAGGGCATGGTGGTGGTAGCAAGGCGGCGGGAGAGTTGAATTTGCGCCTTGGGTAGAGACTGCTAGGCCGGTGGAACTAAACTTCGGTTTGAATTTCCTTCTTTAGAGTACGGATTGCGGGTTCGTTGCGTTTGTAGAATGTCCATTGCTTGATTCGCTTGCCGCGGATCAATCCTGCCTGAATCAAAATTTTTAAATGTTCACTGGCGGTCGGCTGGCTGACGCGCAGTTTTTTGGCGACCAGGAGGCCGCAGACACCGTCTTTGATGAGGTCGCCGTCGATTTGCGGGGGGAAGTGTTTTTTGGGCTGGCGGAGCCACGCGAGGATTTGCAGGCGACTAGGATTAGAGAGGGCGCGGAATGCAAGAGTGAGAGTCATATTGGGAGTTGGCTAAGTGGCTAAGAATGGTAGCATACGTTTCGTGCGTTCATGGGGTGAGAAATGAGTGAGATCGTTAGCCGCGAGAGAATTGCGGAAGTTGAGAAGGTGATACGGCCGCATGTGCGGCGGACGCCGGTGATTGCGGTGGATGCGGGGGATTTTGGCGCTGAAGGCGAGACTGAGAGGGCTAGCGGCGGCGGGGAAAAGGTGATTTTGAAGCTGGAGTTGATGCAGCATGGGGGGTCGTTTAAGGCGCGGGGAGCGTTTGCGAATTTGTTGTTGAGGAGGGTGCCGGCGGCGGGGGTGGTGGCGGCTTCGGGCGGGAATCATGGAGTGGCGGTGTCTTATGCGGCGATGAAGCTGGGGATTCCGGCGAGGATTTTTGTGCCGAGCGTGGCTTCGCAGGAGAAGGTGGATCGGATTCGGGCGAATGGCGCGGACCTGGTGATCGGGGGCGAGCGGTATGCGGATGCGCAGGCGGCGAGCGAGAAATGGCGCGCGGAGACGGGCGCGATGATGGTGCATCCGTACGATCAGGAAGAGACGATGCTGGGGCAGGGATCGGTAGGAATGGAGTTTGAAGAGCAGGCGCCGGACATCGATACGCTGCTGGTGGCGGTCGGTGGAGGCGGATTAATCGCGGGGATAGCGAGCTGGTACGAGGGGAAGATCAAGATCGTGGGTGTGGAGCCGGAAGCTGCGCCGACGCTTTTTAATGCGCTGCGCGCGGGGAAGCCGGTGGACAGCGAGGCGGGGGGAGTGGCGGCGGACTCGCTGGCGCCGAAGCGGGTGGGGGAGTTGATGTTTCCGATTGCGCAGAAATTTGTGGAGCGGGTGGTGCTGGTTACGGATGACGCGATACGCGCGGGGCAGCGGGCGCTGTGGAAGACGATGCGGGTGGCGAGCGAGCCAGGTGGCGCGGCGGCGGTGTCGGCGATTTTGTCGGGGAGGTATGTGGCGGATCGAGGGGAGAGAGTCGGCGTGTTGGTTTGTGGGGGGAATACGACGGCGGTGGATTTTGGGAGGTAGGTTGGGATGGTAAGGGACCGTTTTTGGTCGGGGGATTTGGGTTAGTTTCATTTTGGGATTGTTTGAAGAGACCGATATTTAGATTTTCCTTCCTGGTTGGAAATTCGTTCGATTGATAGCGGGTTTGGATATGGGGGACGTGGATTTCGGAATACGTCTTGCGAGGGGATGTGTGGGTGTTCGGGGTACCGGTGTGTGTCGGGGACGAAGAGTAGGGACGAGGAAGACGGAATGAATTGGGTGATGTGGAGTCTAAACACCCACCCTCACAAGGCGAGGGTGGGGCACCCAATTCGCGAAAGGATTACGCGGTGACGGTACGCGTCAAAATCTTTGGAATTTTGGGGGTGACGGCGGCGGCGATGCTTGGCGCGCTATATCTGGCGGCGGACTACGTGATTTTGAACCGGTTTATCGCGCTGGAGCGGCTGAACACGCAAGACACGATGAATGTAGTGCGCGAGGGATTCCACGACGACCTGGAGAAGCTGGACAAGTCGAATTCGGATTTGTCGGTGTATGACGGAACCTGGGAAGACATGGCGAATCCGAAGAAAGAGTTCATTCATTCGTTGCTGGGCGATGTCGAAGGAGGATGGCAGGAACAGCAGACAATTCAGTATGTGATTTTTGTCAACGAAGAGGCGAAGGTGATTTCGGCGACCGGATACAGTCCGATGCGACGAGAGGCTGTGGGAATTCCAGCGGAGTTGATGGATCACGTGCGACGGGGAGACCGGCTGCTGGAATTTCGAACATCGCGCGACAAGGTAGCGGGAGTGCTGTTGTTGAAAGATGGGCCGCTGCTGGTAGTGTCACGGCCGATCGTGCGAACAAATGCGGAAGGACCGGCGAGAGGCGCGCTGGTGACGGCGCGGCGGCTGGACGCAACAGAGATGCAAAAACTAAGCAGCAAGACGCACGTGTTGCTCTCGGTGTTCGCATTCGCCTCGGAAAATGTGCCGGAAGACGTGGCGGATGCACGAGGACACCTATTCGCGTCGGGTTCGTCGTACTTGAAGTATGCGAACGAAGAGCAAATCAGCACGTACATCATGCTGACCGATATCTACGGAACGCCGACGGTGATATTGCGAGCGGACATACCGCGCGCCATTTACGGGCAGGGAAAGCGAAGCCAACTGTACTTTGGCGGGTTGATGGTGCTCATCGTGGTTTGCGGCGCATTCATGACGGACTGGCTGCTGTCGAAATCGGTGAGTTCGCGGCTGGAGGCGCTGAGCACGAGCGTGGGGGCAATCGCGGCGAGCAGCGATATGGCGGCGCGCGTGACGCATAGCGGGAAGGATGAGATCAGCTCGCTGGGCGCGGGGATCAACTACATGCTGGATTCGATCCAGACTTTCCAGGAGCGGCGGCAGAAAGCGGACGAGCAACACCGGAAAGAACTACTGAAGGCCAAATTGGCGGCGGAGGAAGGAAGCCGGGCGAAGGGCGAATTTCTGGCGACGATGAGCCACGAAATCCGAACGCCGATGAACGGCGTGATCGGGATGAGCGAGTTGCTGCTGGATACGGAGCTGACGCGCGAACAGCGCGAGATGCTGATGATGGCGAAGATTTCGGCGGATTCGCTGCTGGCGCTGCTGAACGATATTTTGGATTTTTCGAAGATCGAAGCGGGGAAACTCGATCTGGAGACGATCGACTTCAGCTTGCGCGACTCGATGGAAAACGTGTTACGCGTGCTAAGCGTGCAGGCGCACCAGAAAAAGCTGGAGCTTTCGTGTCACGTGTTGCCGGATACGCCGGACCGGTTGCGGGGAGATCCGACGCGGCTGCGGCAGATTTTGATGAACCTTGTGGGGAACGCGGTGAAGTTCACGGCAAAGGGCGAAGTGGCAGTGCGCGTGGAGTGCGACGAGGACGGCGAGGATACTGTGCTGCTGGGATTCGCGGTGCGCGACACGGGAATCGGAATTCCGGCAGACCAGCAGGCGCGCATCTTTCAGGCGTTCACGCAGGCGGACGGATCGACGACGCGAACGTATGGCGGAAGTGGATTGGGGCTGGCGATTTGT
Source organism: Candidatus Acidiferrum sp. (assembly GCA_036493835.1). GTDB lineage: Bacteria > Acidobacteriota > Terriglobia > Acidiferrales > UBA7541 > Acidiferrum. The sequence continues at coordinate 56,035 of DASXPD010000020.1, forward strand.
TCGAAGCTGGCCGAACTAATGGGCGGAACGATTCGCGTGGAGAGCAAGCCGGGGGTGGGGAGCACGTTTTCGTTTCAGGTACGATTGGCGCTGCAAAAAGGCGCGGTCGCCGCGGTGGCGAAGGCTTCGCAGGACATATCGACGTTGCACGGCTTGAGCGTGCTGATCGTGGACGACAATGCGACGAACCGAACGATTTTGAAAGAGCTGACACTGAAGTGGGAGATGAAGCCGACGCTTTGCGAAAACGGCGAAGAGGCGCTGACGCTGCTGGAATATGCGCATGCGCAAGGGACGCCGTTTCCGCTGGTGCTGCTGGATTCACAGATGCCAGTGATGAGCGGATTTGAAGTGGCGGAAGCTTTGAAAGAAAAACCGCACCTGGGCTACGCAATGGTGATCATGCTGACGTCGGCTGGGCTGCGCGGAGAAGGAGCGCGATGCCGCGCGCTGGGGATTCGCGCGTATTTGCCGAAGCCGGCGCGGCGGGCGGATTTGCTGGAGGCGATGAAATTAATTTTGAGCACGCCGACGACGGCGTTGGGTGGGACGACGGCTGCCGCAAACGGTGCGGGAATTTCGGGTGAGCCGGCGGCGGGATTGGGATTGGTGACAGTGCATACGCTGCGCGAGCGGAGAACGCGGCTGCACGTGCTGGTGGCGGAAGACAATGCGGTGAATCAGACGCTAGCGCGGCGATTGCTGGAGAAGCGCGGGCACACGGTGGTGGTTGCGGAGAATGGACGCGCGGCGCTGGATGCGATGGAGCGCGAAGCGTTTGATTTGATTTTGATGGATGTGCAGATGCCGGTGCTGGGCGGGCTGGAAGCGGCTGCGTGCATTCGCGAGCGAGAGAGGTTGGTGGGCGGCGCGCGGATTCCGATTGTTGCGTTGACGGCGAATGCGATGGCGGGAGATCGGGAGAGATGCATTGAGAGTGGGATGGATGAGTATTTGACGAAGCCGCTTCAGGCGCGGGATTTGTTTGCGACGATGGAAAGGGTGATGGCGGGGAGTCAGAGCGAAGTAGTGAAACAATGAAATAAAGAAGTAACGACAGAAAAAGACATTCCTGCGACGACGGCGTGGAAAGATCGGGTCTCGCTCCACCATGTGGTTGGCGATGAGTTGGAAATCAAGCCAAGGTCCCTCCACTACGCAAGCCGACACGTTCGCAGGAGCGAACGTGAAGAAAAAGCGTCGGCTCGCTCCGGTCGGGATGACAATCGCCGCTTTGGGCTGCAGGGTGACGGAGGCGAGATCTCGAGACCGGGATGGAAGTTAGATGGGGCGGCGGATGTTGAGCTTGCGCATACGGGCCTGGAGAGTGGTGCGCTTCATGCCGAGGACGGCGGCGGCGCCCTTGGGGCCGGCGATGCGCCATTCGGTTTGACGCAGCGCGCGGAGGATGTGCTGGCGCTCGGCTTCTTCGAGCGTGGCGACGGGAGCGGCGGCGCTTCCGCCGGGAGTGGACGGAGTAAAAATGCTGCCGTCGGATGGGATGTCGGTCGGCACATCGCTGACGGAGAGAGCGGCTTGCTTTAGCTCGGAGAGCGGAACGCGGAGCTCTTTGCCGGGGCTGAGGAGCACGGCGCGCTCGATGAGATTTTCGAGCTCGCGAATATTTCCAGGCCAGGAATAATTTACGAGCGCGTCCATCGCGTCGGCGGGGACGTACTGCACGGTTTTGTTGAGGCGGCGGCTGAAATTCTGGACGAAGTAGCGGACGAGCAAGGGCACGTCTTCGCGGCGTTCGCGCAGCGGCGGAATCTGAATTGGAAAAACGTTGAGGCGATAGTAGAGATCGCTTCGAAATTCGCGGTCGGCGACGAGGCGCGTGAGATCGCGATTGGTGGCGGCGACGACGCGGACATCGACGGTTTGCGTGCGATTGCTGCCGAGGCGTTCGAATTCCTGTTCTTGCAAGACACGCAGGAGTTTTGGCTGGAGCTCCAGCGGGATGTCGCCGATTTCGTCGAGGAAAAGCGTGCCGCGGTCGGCGAGTTCGAAGCGACCGAGCTTTTGATTGATGGCGCCGGTGAAGGCTCCGCGTTCGTAGCCGAAGAGTTCGGCTTCGAGCAAGCCGGATGGAATCGCAGCGCAATTTACTTTGACGAAGGTGCGCTCTTTGCGCGGGCTGAGATTGTGGACGGCGCGCGCGATGACTTCTTTGCCGGTGCCGGTTTCGCCGAGGATAAGAACGGTGCTGCCGGCGGGCGCGACGAGTTCGACCTGGGCCATGACGCGGCGAATCGCGGGGCTGTCTCCGACGATTTCTTCAAAATTGTAGGCGCTGCGGATTTCTTCTTCGAGGTACAGCTTTTCTTCGGCGAGTTTTGTTTTCAGCGCGTCGATTTGCTTGAAGGCGAGCGCGTTTTCGACGGCGATGGCGATTTGCGCGGCGACTTGCTGGACGAGCTCGATGTCGGCGGGGGCGAAACCGTCGGCGCGGCGGCTGGCGAGATTGAGCGTGCCGAACGTGCGTCCGCGATTGGTGAGCGGGATGCAGCAGATGATTTGCAGGCCTTCGGCGCGCAGGATGCGAACGATTTCGCTGGAGTATTGATCCATTTCAGCGCCGCGCGAAATGAGCGTGCGATTTTCGATGATGGCGCGGCCGGCGGGAGATGATTCGCGCGGGATGGTCAGCTCGGGCTTGATGAGCCCCTGGCGGCCGGGAAAATCGAGCGCGTAAATTTTGAGCAGGCCGCTGGCGGGATCGAGAAGCGCGAGGCTGGTGTAGTCGTGATGAATGACGCGCTGGAGCGTGGAGACGATGCCGCGAAATAATTCGGGGAGCTCGAGGCTGGTGACGAGGACGTTGTTAACTTCGAGCAAGACGCGGAGACGATCGCGTTCGTGAGCGAGCTGCGTTTGGTAGGCCTGCGAGGTTTCGAGGTTGAGCGCGTTGTCGACGGCGACGGCGACCTGGCAGGCGACGCGCTTCATGAAGGCGAGCTCGCCGTCGGCTTCGGTGATGCGGCGCGGAATGAGCCGGCCGAAACCCATCGCGCCGAGGCGGCGCTGTGCGGTGGTGAGCGGGACGAGCGCAAAGCTGCGCACGCCTTCGTCGCGCAGGCGCTGCATGAATTGTGGGTAGCGCTCTTCTTCGGCGGTGTCGCTGACGATGAAAGTTTCCTGTGTCTGCCAAACCTGGCCGGATGGGTGACCGTCGATGGGCGATTCGGAACCAATGTGTTTGTCGTGCGGGATACGCGTTTCGAGAATGTGGAGGCGCATCACGTTGCGCGCGGGGTCGTGGAGCGTCAGCGTGAGGAAATCGAAATCGACGACGGCGTGGAGACGCTCGGAGAGATCGTGGAAGAGTTCGGTGAGGTCGCGCTGCTGGGAGATGGCTTCGCTGACTTCGAGAAGGGCTTCGAGCTGGCGGCGGGAGTGTTCGTGGGGGGATTCGGCGCCGGTTGTGGCTGATGGGGCGGGCGCGCTTGGTGCCGTGGCGGGCGCGGCATTCGCACCGGTCACGCCGGGCATCGATTCGGGCGAAGTGATGACCGGGTCCGGCATATGAGCAGAATAGCATCCGGGTTGGCGGAGGCTCAACCGCGCGGGGTTGCGCGAGCCGCGTTGACTCGGCAGCGCGAGTTAAGGCGCGCTGATTCTAGGGCTTCGGCTTCGGAGGCGTTTGCCTGGTGGACTCGCCGATCCAGCCGGGAGGGTCGCTCGCGGGGAAAGATTCCTCGGAGGCTTCGTCGACGGGATCGATCTCGGGGTCGGGAGTTTTTGGATTGGCGCCGCGCTCGGGCGTCGCGGGATTTTGTTTTTTGACTGGCTCCGTCATGGGCAAATCATAGCGCTGGACGAAGCGCGTGGGCATACAGCGAAACGTGGATGTGGGTGCTTAAGATTGCTGGCACTTAGACGCCGAGCGCTTTGGGGAGGCGGGACAGCTCGGCGGAGGTGGAATCGTTGGGGATGGAGCAGCCAGGGGCAGCGATGTATTTCGCTCCGGCTTGTGATTTTGCATCTTTCAGCTGCGTGCGGATTTGTTCCGTCGTGAGTTTGCGGTAGTGGATTTCGTCGACGCCGCCGAGGATGGGCTGCGAGTATTTCTTGCGAATTTCCGAGATGGGGATGTCGCTGGTTTCCACGGAGTATTGAAGGACCGGGGCGTTGAAATCCACGAACTGATCGAGGTACGGCCTCTGGAGATAATGCAGGTGGAGGACGGTCAGTTTCGTGTCGGCGAGCGCATCGAAAACGCGCTTGTCGTAAGGACGCGTGAATTTCTTGTAGTCGTCGACAGAGCCGAACTTGCTCTCTGCATTATAGATGCTGACGAGAGCGCCGGACGCGCCGATCTCTTTGCTCTGCTGGATGTGATTGATCGTCGATTGCGTGATCGCGTCGAGTGCGTTGTGCCATGCGTCTGGATTCTGCTGCTGAAATTCGTGGAGGCTTTTGATCTGCGCGGCTTCGACTTCGTCGGACTTCGGTTGGTTGGCGAATTGCGGCTGCGACTGAAACAGAATCATGGCGGTCATATAAGGACCATAAATCGTGTCGACGAAATACGCGTCGCCGTTGAGTCCATCGCGAACGCGTCGCAGGGTCTCCAATTGATTCGGGTAGGGCGAATCCAAGGGCTTCAGTTCGTACCACTTGGCGGTGGTTGACTTCGGATAGTCGAAGTCGTTCATCACCTTTACGATGTCGGTCTTGTAGGCGCGATGAAAATCGAGATGTTCCTGCGCTTCGAGCTGTGCTGTCGGTCTGCCGTAGTGGCGGTAGAAGGTGTACGGAGGACGGTCTACTTCCTGACCGAGCAAGGCTTTGTCGACGCGTTCCTTGTGGCTTAAGCCGGAAGATCCGCTCTGCGCGCGGCGGGCAAAGGCCGGCTTCGCGAGTGTAAGTCCGGCAGCAGCCACCGCAGCAGCGCCCGAAAGAAAATCACGCCGTTTCATCATCACGTTCCCTTTCGTCGCGGGAGGAATGTCGGTCGGAAGTTATTGAAATGAATGGTAGGCTCGTGGGGACTCGAACCCCAGACCTCCACCGTGTCAAGGTGGCGCTCTAACCAACTGAGCTACGAGCCTACTGTCGCAGAATCAAGCGATTCGGCGGCCTCAATTCTACCGTACGTTCCTCTGGTTCACAATTGCCGGACTGCCCGTTTCATATCTTTCCGACCCTCTTGGGGGAGGCTTCGGCTTCGTTCCAAACGCCAGGGGAAGCTGAGCGAAGCAACTTCTCGCCTCACCGGAGCGTGGTCAGGTAGGATGAGCCATGCTTGTTACGATTGACGATGGATTGAAGCGGAAGTGTCCGCGGGTGGCGCTGGGTTGCGTCACAGCGTCGGTGGAGGCGCCGCCGTCGCCGCCGGAATTGGTGGCGCTGATGCAACAGCGCGTGGATGAAATTTTGAAGCTGCCGTTTGCGCGCGGCGTGCTGGAGGCGCCGGAAATCGTGGCGACGCGCGCGGCCTACAAGGCGCTTGGCAAAGATCCGGCGCGTTATCGCGGTAGCGCTGAAGCTTTGTTGCGGCGCGTCATCGGAGGTAAAGGCTTGCCGCAAATCAACGCGGTGGTCGATGCGATCAATCTTGTGTCGGTTGAGAGCCGGCTTTCGATCGGACTCTACGATCTGGTGCACGTCGAGGGCGATGTTGTTTTTCGCGCCGGCCGAAGCGGCGAAACTTATAAGGGTATCGGCAAATACGATTTGAATCTGGAGGGTCTTCCCGTTTTTGCGGACGCGCGCGGTCCGCACGGAAGCCCGACGAGCGATTCCGAGCGCACGATGGTTACGAGCGACACGCGGCGTGTAATCGCGATCATCATTTCATTCAGCGGCGACGAAATCGTGTCGCGCTGGACGCAGCGCCTGGTCAATGTGTTTCAGCTCTACGCGTCTGGCACTTTCTGCGCGCAATCGGTTGTCCGCTAGGCGAACCGCTACGACGGCGGCTTCGCCTGCGCCTGCAGAATCCGCTCTCGGTCATTTGCCGACTGTGATTTTCTGCCCGTCTTGAGCGAGATCGACTGGTCCTTGGTAAGAGACGCGGATCGAACGAAGTACTTCGGCTCGACGATCTTCAACAACCGGCGGGATATGACTCAGCAAGACGTGTTTGGCGCCCGCGATGTGTGCGGCTTCGCCTAGCTGTTTCGGCGGCGTGTGAAGAGTCAGCAGTATCTTAGGCGTGTCGGGCGGGTCGAGAATCGCCGCGTGCACGACGAGCAGGTCGGTTCCCTTCGCGAGTTGCTCGAGATTAATGAGCGCCGACGCGTCCATATCACCGGCGAACGTGATGCTCTGGTTTTTGAATTCGACGCGGTATCCGATCGACGGGCAATCACCGTGATGTGTGGCGATTTCGAGGATGTGCAAATCACCGTCGGAAAAGATTTCTGTCTCTGGCGTGTTGAGCGCGGTTGATAGGTCTTTGCCGTCGATCTTCTCTTCGACGCCGAAGCCGCGCTGATATTCGTAGATTCCGCCGCGATCGAAGATCAGACGCAGAAACGTTGTTGTGCTCGGAAATTCGCCGCCGGCGTCAGGACCAAAGACGTGGTACGTGATTGGGTCATCGGCTGAAAGAGAACGCGCGTTGAAAACGGACGGCAAGTCGGCACTGTGATCGATATGAAGATGCGTGAGCAGCACGACGTCCATCTTGTCGAGGTCGAGATTGAGTTTGCCGATTTCGACGAAGGCACCGGAACCGGCATCAACCAGGACGCGCGGCACGCCTGCGATTGAGACGATGTAGCTGGTTTCGCCGCGTCCGAACGAGCGCGGGCCTCCCGAGCCAAGGACGATCAACTCCATCGCAGGTTGAACGTGCGCGACGGGATGCTTCACCGCCGGTTGTTGCGGCATTGCGCTCGGCAGGTTCACTGCGACCAGAAATGTGACCGCCAAGAACAAACGGAACGTAGATGCGAGAAGGCTGGCTCGATGAGAATTTATGTTCAGCATTTGAGCGCGACTCAGGATCTCGCTTCGATGGTACTCCCGGAGCCGCGCAAAAATATCGTCAGGTTGGGACTTGCTCGGTCACGGCGTTCTGTTCGGATCGACGCGGAGTGCTGGCGCTTGACTTGCCGCGACGTGGGATGAATCCGCGCGACGCCAGCAACTCGGCGTTCAACAGCGCTGCGCCGGCCGCGCCACGCACCAAATTGTGCGAAAGCAGCGTCAGCTTGATGTCGAGCAGCGGGCATTCGCGCACGCGTCCGACGACGACGGCCATGCCGTTGCCTGCGTTTACGTCGCGCCGCGGCTGCGGGCGATTGTCTTCATCGAGTACTTCGATCGGCTTGCGAAGCGCCGAAGGCAGCGCTGCGATTTCAGGATCGACCTCGAAATTACGCAGCGCTTCGCGCACTTCTTCGGTCGACGCGATTTTCTTCATGCTGATGCTGACGCATTCGAGGTGACCGTCAACCACCGGCACGCGGTTGCAATGCGCGCTCAGTCCGAGCCCGGCGTCGACGAATCGGCGGCCGTCCCAGCGACCGAGCAGTTTCTGCGGCTCGGACTCCATTTTTTCCTCTTCGCCGCTGATGAACGGCACGACGTTGCCCTGAATGTCCATCGACGCAACGCCGGGATATCCCGCGCCCGACATGGCTTGCAGCGTGACGACGAAGATTCGCTCGAGTCCGAAAACATCGGCGAGCGGCTTGAGCACGAGAACGAGGCCAGCAGTCGAACAGTTTGGATTCGTCACGATGAAGCCGGTGGAGTATCCGCGCTGCTTCTGTTGCACCTGAATTGCGTCGAGGTGCGCGGTGTTCACTTCCGGAATGAGAAGCGGAACGTCGGGATCCATGCGGTGATTTCGCGAGTTGCTGACGACGGGGTAACCCGCGCGCGCGAACTCCTCCTCCGCGGTTCCCGCGACGCTCGAATCGAGCGCCGAGAAAACGAAATCGCAGTCCAGCGTCGGCTCGAGACCTTGCACGACGAGATTTCGCGCTTCGGGCGGGATCGGCGTGTCGAGGTGCCACCGCGTGGCCTCGGCGTACGTTTTACCGGACGAACGCTCCGACGCCGCGACGGCGGTGAGCTCAAACCACGGATGATTCGCGAGCAGCTTCACCAGTCGCTGGCCGACGAGGCCGGTAGCGCCGAGGACACCGGCGCGCAACTTGCGCGATCCGCGTGGTGTTCGCTCCGTAAGCATTTGCACATATTCCAGATGCCGCTTCGGTGCGAAATCACGCTCGTCCGTCAGTGAGATTTCGTGTGTCTCGAAAACATCGCCTTGCCACTGTCCACTCACGCTGCACCTTCCTGGGATTGAGATTGTGAATCGCGCCGCAATTGCGAATGCGAGTGCGGTGGGAGTTTCGTCCCAATCCGCGTACCGCGTGCTTGCGGCTTGAATGTGTTGCGGACCCAAACGGTCATTTCTGTCGACGCGGCTAACGGAAGCACATGTGGATGCAAGACTTTTGCTCCACTGGCCGCGAGCGCGTGAGCCTCGTCGTAACTGAGATCGTGCAAGAGCTGCGCCTGCGCGTCTTCGTTGGGATTCGCGGTGTAGATTCCGTCGACATCGGTCCAGATCACCAACTCGTCGGCATCGACGACGTGTGCGATGATTGCGCCTGAAAAGTCGGAGCTGTTGCGGCCGAGCGTGGTGATGCGGCCGTCGGGAGTCGCGCCGATGAAACCGGTAACGACGGGGACGATGCCGTCTTCGAGAAGCGGTGCCAGCACAGCGCGGCCGCGATTTCGGGTTTGTTCGAGGTGCGGCTTCGCGTCGCGAAATGTGTCGCAGGTGAGCACAAAGTCGGACGACGCGACTGGAACGGCGGTGACTCCCGCGTATTCCAGAGCGGCGGCGAATAGCCGCGCGCTGAGCCGTTCGCCGAACGAAGCTAGCCGATCGAAAAGCTCGGGTGATGCGACGACGGATTCGCGCGCGGGAACCGCGTGCAACAAATCGCGTCCGAGCGAATCGAGTTCGCGCGAGACGCGATCGTGTGCGGCGTTTTCGAGTCCGAGTTCGCGCAACGCGTCGTGATGCACCCGCAGAACGAGTTCGGCTTCCACACGCGCGCGATAATTTTGCCGGTCGGCCAGAAGTTGCGCGATCGCGAGCAGCTTGTCCGTGATCCCTTTCATCGCGGAGACAACCACGACGACGCTGGAATTTTGCGCGACCGGCTTCACGAGTTCGGCTGCGTGCAGCATGCGCGCAGCGCCGAGCAGCGAAGTGCCTCCAAATTTGAACGCGACAATTTCCTTGCGACAACCAAGCGAAGCGCGAGCTTCGCGCTTAGTAAGCGTAGAGCGCATGTCACGGTGAGCGCTATGCCGCGCGATCGCGGGGACTAAGCGCGGGGATAAGTCACCCTCCGCGGATGATTCTGATTGCACGTTTCTGGCGTTCATGGTGCCGCTCCGTTTGGTTCCGCTGGAGCGACTCTTGGAGGGGGATTTAAAGAGAAAACCCACCGCCAGTTCGCTTCGGCGGTGGGTTGGAAACTTTTGGGTCTTGCTTAGTTTCTAGCCTCGCCGTTAGCGGTAATCGACTTCGTCGTAGTCGAAATAATCGACGACGTCG
>DASXPD010000021.1:0-88062 GCA_036493835.1 Candidatus Acidiferrum sp.
GAACGGCTCAGCAGCGCGCGCTGAACTTCGGCTACGATGACCTTGGGCCATCCCCTAACAATGCCCGCTCAAGTCATGGAAACAAATGATGAAGCCGCCAAACCGGTGCGACGAAGAGTCTTGAGTTTCCTGCTCACATTCCTGATCGGATATGTGATCGCGCTGATCGCAGTCCGCCTGTTTGAGCCGCAACTCATCTTTTTCCCGAATTATCCAGGTCGTCTCGAAGGCGACTGGCATCCGCGCAATTTGCCCGTCGAAGACGTCTGGCTCGCAGCCGCCGATGGCACGAAGCTCCACGCCTGGTGGATTCCCAGTCCCGACAAAGATGCGAAATTCACATTTCTCGCATTTCACGGCAACGCATCCAACATCGCCAATCGCGCCGGCGTCTATGAATTTCTGCGAAGCACTCCTGCCAACGTTCTCGCGCTCGAGTATCGCGGCTACGGACACAGCGAAGGAAAACCCAGCGAATCGGGAATGTATCGGGATGCCGACGCCGCTTACCAATATTTAGTCGATGATCGGAAAATCGACCCGAAGACGATCATTTCGTTCGGACAATCGCTAGGGACCGCCGTCGCCTCAAATCTCGCATCGCGGCGACCGGTCGGCGCCGTCGTCCTGGAAGCGCCCTTCCCTTCAGCTCCCGTTCTTGCTCGCAAAATGTTCTGGTTTCTTCCCGGCATCCATTTCTTCGTTCTCGGACAGTTGGATACGGCTGCGCGTCTTCAGGAAGCACGCACCCCTCTTCTCGTCGTACATTGCACGCAGGACCGTGTGATCCCCTTCGAGCTCGGACAGACTGTTTACAACGGCGCCCCTGAGCCAAAACGCTTCCTGAGAATCGAAAATATATGCCACGAAGAATCGTCCATCGTCGCGCCGCAGCACTATCGCGAAGCCCTCGATGCGTTCCTGGCCACGCTCCGGTAAATCGCCCCGAAACCCCACGGAATCATAGTTCTAGTGCTAAGTGCATTACGGTATGGCCTGCCGCCTCGCCGCAACTTATCGTCATTACATCGTGTTGTTTTAAGTGTAGAATTCAGACCCCGCGCAGTGGTCAGGGTCTAGTACTTCGGCGCAACAATTTGGCCGGTTTCGCCATCTTATATATGCAGACGCAAACCCTATTTAGCCCCAAGCCCTTCTCGCACCGGCTCCGGCTTTCCCCGCCCGCGGCCGCGATCGACGCGAACCTTATTTGAGGAGACGAAATGTCTACGTCGACCGAATACATGGATGGTCTTAACGCGTCCGTCGAAAGACGGTTCTATCCGCGCGTCACACCACCAACTCCGATCTACGTCGCGTTTGGTTCGAATAATCTCGGCGTATTGCACAACGTCAGCGAAAACGGCTTTCAGGTCGCTACCCCCGACGAGCTGGCGCTCAACTCGGTGTTTCGCGTTTCACTTTCTCTGAATGGCGCTCCGAAAACGATTGCTGTTACCGTTCGCACGATCTGGAGCGATCAAGCCTCGAAGCGTTCGGGGATTCAGCTTCTTGATCTTTCGGACGAAGATCGTCAGCAGATTCGTAAGTGGATCGTGTTTGAGATGTCTCGCAATGAGAATCCGAATGCGTGGTATTTGCCAAAGAATGGCGAGCGGCGGGCCGCTGAGCGGAATCCGAGTCAGGTGAATCGGCAGGCGGTGAACGATCGGCAGCCAGTGAACGACGCTGGTGTCGCGGCTGCTTCGATTTCTGACGCCGCTCCGATGTCTGCGCCGGCTCCCGCTGCGGCCGCTCCGGTTGCGGCGCCCGTTGCTTCCGCTTCTATGGCTGCTCCTGCCGCAGAGCGCCCGATTATTCCTCCGGCCATTTTGCCGGTTGCCACTGCGCCAATTTCGGAAGAATCACAACCGGCGATGCCCGCGCAACAGGCGACGCAACAGCATCAAGCGATCAATTCGGATCGACCGGCTCGCGCCGTGGCTCCGGCGCCGCCGCAGCCATCAGCTGCGCAACCGCCTGCCGTACAATCGCGACCAGCGCAATCTACACCCGTGCAGCCGCCGGCATCCGATCAACCCGCTCACACGGAACCGTTCGCCTTCTACGGGGCTGTCGCGCAGCCATCCGCTACCGAGCCCGCCGCAATTCCAACGACCGAGTTGCCGCCGATCGCAAATCCGTTCGACGATCCCGGACCCAACTCACCGTTTCAACAATTCCCTACGGTGCCGCTGCCGATTCATGGCGAATTCGAATATGCGAAGCAGCCTGCAACCCGTCGCCGCAGGAGCACTGCGACTGCGTGGTATTCGCGCATGCGCACGAAGCCGCTGATTCTTTGGGCTGCGACGCTCGCCGTAGTCTGCTTCGGCGCAAATGCGTTGGTTCGCTTCAAAATCAAGCAAAACGCCGCGCGTTTCGCGACCGAGTCGGCAAAATACACGCCGCCTACGTCGGACGCCGCCGCGCCGAACTCGGTGGACGATTCAGGCGCAAGCTCGTCGAATGCGCCCTCTGCGACAGACTCGTCGTCTGCCGCCAACGGAAGCGTAGAAGGCGATCCCAACGTTCAGTCGACACCTTCAAATCCGTCGACAGTTGTAGCGCCGGCAACGACCGCGCAGAACGATCCTTCATCGGCCTCGAATCCAGTTGCTTCCCGTTCGGCTGCAACGGATTCCGGACAGGCGCAACCTGAGCCGCGTCGCGAATCTTCTCTCGATGCGCGCGACAATCGCGCTTACACTGCGACCACTCCTCCGTCGTCAGACCGTTCTGAACAGGTGGCTCGCACGTCACAACCCGCAGCCACGCCAACGACATGGAGTGCTCCGGCTCCGAGCCGGTCTTCGTCGTCAGGCGTCTCCCCGAGCGACGCGCCGCAATCGCCGAACGTAGTGAGTTCTTCGAATGCCGTGCCAGCGCAATCAGCGCCCGCGCCCGTGGTTGCGCAGACTCGGCCAACTCCGCCTCCGCCAACGGTGCAAACCTCGAACGCGAGCAACGTAGCGGCTTCTACGTCGCCTTCGAATTCGACCACTGCAAACAACACGGCGGTGAGAACTCAGCCACCGGCGAGTTCGCAGCCGTCGACGTACGCATCGAACACGAACACCACCACGGCGCAGTCGCGCTCGCAATCTCAGATTTACAACGCTAACGCTCCAGCGCAGCAGCGCTCCGCAATCATCGGCTCGATCAATTCAGTGCATTCGAGCGGCATTTTTGAGTCGAACGATTCGAATGGCGCAGCGCAGCCGGCGGCCAATTCACGCGGCGGTAACGCGAACGCTAGCTACGCGAACGGCGGCAATACAAACGCGAATGTCGCCGCTCGGCCCGCCGCGAGCAATTCATTCGTTCCCACCGACACGCCTCAGGAACGCGACATCGAAATTCCAGCTCCGAAGGGTTTCACTTCTTCCTACGTCGATTTGCCTGGAGAACATGTTGTCCGCGCAGCGGGAGCAATCGTTCACATGCGCCGCACTGTTCGCGTTCCCGGTGAGCGCATCCCTGGTCAGCGCTGGCTGTGGCGCGGACGTCTCAACGTGACACTAGGCGACGTCCTCACTCGCATTGATCCAGCAGTTGTTCAGGCCTCTGGCGCGTCCGGTTCCCTGACCGTACAAGCCACGATCGACAAAGACGGCTACGTCACCGATCTCAAGCCGCTGTACGGCAACTTCGCGATGCTTCCGTCGGTCTCACGCGCCGTCCGCAACTGGCGCTACGACCCGACCTATGTCGACAGCAAGCGCGCCGAAACCCAAGCCCAAATCGAATTCGACCTCCGCCCCACCACCGCCGCAAACGCACCCGCTCATCGGTAGCCTTCGCAAATCGCGAAGCCTCGCGATTGCTCCGGCGGCACAGCCAATATGGAGTAGAGGCGCCCCTGCGCCGCCTTTACGGTCGAGCCCCACCTTCCACTCCAACAACGAGCACCCACCGCCGCATTCACCTCGACGTCGCCCCATCCACGCCAACGCAGCCGCCTCGCAACGTCCCCCGCACCCTCAACAAACAAAGCACCTTGCACCGACGCGATGCCCCTCGTGTCGTATTCGAATCACCAAACTCAACAACCCACTTAGAATCACACTCTTACGCCATCACGTTGAACAACTCCCGTAGAATCACATTCTTGCGAAAAAACCGGGGGATAGGGGGGTCTCGCCCCTAATCCCATCCTCCTCAACTCTCTTTACCCACCGTTCTTCAACTTCATCCGTTACCCTCTCGCCGTCGCCACATCCAATCGATATTAGGTTCGGCAAACGCACGTATACTTTTTATATGGACGATTCGTCCAAATTCGCCCCATTCCCCCTCGGGGAAGACGCTGATCCTGTAACCGGCGACCTGATTTTGTCGGTGCCGGAGTCGGCGAACTCGCTCGCGCTTCTCTACGACGTCAGCCGCGAACTCACGTCCATTCTCGATCGCGAAGAATTGCTGCGCCGCGTTGCGCAACGCGTGAAAAAAATCGTCAACTACCATCTTTTCAGCGTGATGCTGTGGAACGAGAATGCGCAGCTACTCGAAAGCATTTTTGGTTTGCGCTATGGAGACGCGATTCCGACGCGCCTCCGCCTCGCGCTTCATCAAGGCATCACCGGAACTTCCGCTGGCGAACGCCGTGCAATTCGCGTCGCCGACACGCTCAACGATCCGCGCTTCGTGCAAATGGAAGAAGACGTGATTGTTCGCTCCGAACTCGTAGTTCCACTGCTCTTGGGAGATCGCTTGATCGGCGTTTTGGATCTGGAAAGCACTGATCCGAATGCATTTACAGCGGAGCACGAGCGCATGCTCGCGACTCTTGGTTCGTACGTCGCGATCGCGCTGGAAAATGCGCGCTTGTACGAAGAGGCGCGCGAAACCGAGCGCCGCTTGCAAAACGATCTCGCTACCGCTCGCGAAATTCAGCGCAGCCTTTTGCCGACTGGCGCGCGCGAAGTCCCCGGCCTCGATCTCGCCGCAGCTTACGTGCCCGCGCGCGAACTCGGCGGCGACTTCTACGATTTCTTGCCGTATGGACAAGGGCGACTCGGAATGGTTCTCGGCGATGTCTCTGGTAAGGGCACTGCGGCTGCGCTTTTTGCGTCGCTCGCGATTGGAATTATTCGCGAGCACATTGTGGATCATCCGTGTCCGCCTGCGGAAATGCTTCACATGCTGAACACGCGATTGTATGCGGCGCGGCTCGACAGCAGATTTATCGCGACGTCGTTTGCGATTTTCGATGCGGGGACGCGAAGGCTCACCGTCGGAAACGCAGGCGGTCCATATCCACTTCTGGTGCGAGACGGCGCGGTGCAATCGATTCGCGTGTCGGGAATTCCGCTGGGATTGTTTCCGGACACGCAGTACGAAGAAGCGGTGCTCGATCTCGTGCCTGGTGATCTTGTCTTGTTTGCGTCCGACGGAATTATGGAATCGTCGAACTCGGAGTTGGAAGAATTCGGATTTGACCGGCTCAGCTCGGTGCTGAGCGCGCTGACTCCGCGGCAAAACGCGGAAGAAATTGCGAACGCGATTCTGTCAGCCACCGACGATTACAGTGGAGTAGGCACGGCGCCGTTCGACGATCGCACGCTGCTCGTGTTGCGCGTGATGGACCATGACTCGACGGATTTCTCCAAGCTGCCCATTATTTATTAATAAAAATATATTCAGCCCGTCGAGCCAGCCTTGGCTCGTGAACTCGGCAGAGTACATTAAAACAAAACGCAGAGGATCGAGTCTGATTCGCGCGCGTGGTTTTATCTTGCGTTAGGACTGCGGGAATTATTCGGCCTGCGTTGGCGTTCCGACGGCGGTTGGAGTGTTCGCCGTTCCGGCGTTTGGAGTTCCCGGTTTCGCAGCTGCGGCGTTTGCGTTTCCGCTACCTGCATTCGCGGCCGTTGAAGCAGCGGCGGCTTCTTGTGGAGCTGCGGCTTCTCCGCGCAATACCGGAAGCCATTGCTGACGCACCAAAGTGAACTCTGGCCAGGATTTTTTGGCGATTGGGTCGGACGGCGGCAAGCCGAGCTTCTCGAAATTTTTGTACTGGCCGCGCTGCAAGATCCGGAAATCCAGATGCGGTCCGGTAGAAAGTCCCGAGCTACCGACCAATCCAATCGTTTTGCCAATTTCGACGCGCTCGCCCTGATGCACGAACATGCGCGATAAATGCAGGTACATCGTCTGGTAGCCGTCGGAGTGGGCGATCTGAACCATGTTGCCTTCGCCGCCCTTGCGCCCTGCGAATTCCACGCGGCCAGCGCCGATGGTCTGCACGGGCGTTCCTACCGGAGCGCCGTAATCGGTGCCCATGTGCGGACGGAACAATTTCAAAATCGGGTGGAAGCGCGATTTGCTGAAATGCGAAGTGACTGTCGCTGAAAATTTCAGCGGCGAGTGGAGAAACGCTCGCTGGAGCGATTTTCCCTCCATGGAATAGTAGCCGGGATGTCCGACGTCATCGTGAAACAGCAAAGCCTGATATTTCTTGTCTTTGTTGTCGTATTCGGCGGCGAGAATTTTTCCATATCCGGCGGTTTTGCCGTCGGCGTATTTCTTTTTCTCGAGGACCATGCGAAACGTGTCGCCCTTGCGCGTGTCGGTGTAGAAGTCGAGATCGTAGGCAAAAATCTGCGCGAGGCGCATGGCGAGTTCGGGTGATTCGCCGGCTTGGGCGACGGCTTTGAAAAGCGAGTCGTTGATCTGGCCGGTGACTGCGCTGACTTCCAATTTCGACGGAACAGGTTTTATTTCGGCGGAGAATTTTCCTTCGGGCGCGGGAACGACCTTCAGCATGCGATCGAGGTCGATGCGGTAATCGAGTTCGCGGAGTTCGCCGGCCGCGGAACGGTTGATGGTCATGGCGTTTCCGGCGCGGACCTGACGGAGATTGAACACGCGCTGGGCGGCGACGGTGACACCGCTGGCGTCCGAAACATTGAAACCGGCGTGTTGGAGCGCCAGGGTGAAGTTTTCGTTCTTGCCGATTTTGGATTCGACCGGCGGCGGGTCGGCGGGCTGGACTTGTTGCTGCTCGGTGGCGTCTTCGGCTTCGAGGGCGACTTCTTCCTGTTGAACGGCAACGTCGTCGGAATGGCGGTGATGGAGCCACCCGGCGATGCCGCCGATGCCAAACATCACGAGCGCTATGACAAACATCCAGTAGTGGCGGTTCACCGGGCTCCCAGATAGTTACGTCGAATCGTTGGACGCATCGCAAATCAAATCAGCGTCGAACGTTCGTCGCGAGAATGAAACAACGATTCTACCTCACGGAATTCTGGTGTCACGGGCGTAAAGACATAATTTTTACGAGGGTCGAAAACGATTCGCTGCAGGGGATATTGGTCGGAGACGCTTTTATCGGACGCTCACGTTTTGAGGGTTGACATAGTCTATCTATGCGAGTATGCATAGACTCTCTATGTCAGAAACGCGGGAGACGGAATGAATCGCGACGAATTATTGCCGGGGACACTGGCGTTGTTGATTTTGCGGACGCTGGCCCGGGGACAAGAAATGCATGGATTCGAGATCGCGCGGTCGATCCAGCAGACTTCGCAGGATGTGTTGCAGGTGGAAGAGGGGTCGCTGTATCCGGCGCTGCAGCGAATGCTGGTGAAGGGGTGGGTGAAGGCGGAATGGGGCGTGACCGACGAGAACCGGCGCGCGCGGTATTACAAGTTGACGCCCGCAGGAAAGAAACAGATGGAAGTGGAGACGGAGCAGTTTGAGCGGGTGATGGGGGCGATTGTGCGAGTGATTCAGACGGCGTGAGGAAGAGAAAAGGCGAAGTAAAGAAGCAAAGACGTAATGACGTAACGACGTCGAGGCAAGACGCGATGGCCGGGCGGAGTGAACCCCGCCCCTACAAGAGGCGCGGATGCGTTTGGAGGAGTGAGCTATGGGATGGATTGAGGAGATGTGGCGGCGGCTTATGGGATTGGTAAGGCGCGACTCGATGGCGCGGGAACTCGAAGAGGAGATGCGGTTGCATCGCGAGGCACGCGAGCGGGAGTTGGTCGCGGGAGGCATGAAGCGCGATGAGGCGAGCTTCGCATCGAACCGCGCTTTCGGGAATGCGATGACGATCGGCGAACGCGGGCGGGAGGCTTGGGGGTGGAGGTGGCTGGAGGATTTTGTTGGGGATTTGAAATTTGGGGCGCGGATGCTGCGGAAGAATCCGGGGTTTGCGGCTACGGCGATTTTGACGCTGGCGCTGGGGATTGGCGCGAACACTACGATTTTCAGCGTGGTGAATGCTGTGCTGCTGCAGCCGCTTCCCTATCGCGATCCGGGACGGCTGGTGTGGGCCGATGAGTTCGTATCTCAACAAGAGGATTTCGGACTTCCCAATCCAGAATTTACAGACTGGGCGCTGCACAATCACACGTTCGAAGCGATCGGTGCAATGGGTGGGGGCGGCCCGATGAACCTGACGCAAGCGGGCGTGCCAGAACAGGTCGATTCCGGGCTGATGACTCCGAGTCTATTGGAAATTCTCGGAGTGCGTCCGGCGCTGGGGCGCTGGTTCGTTCGAGAAGAAGGACTGCCTGGTGGGGCAAACGTTGTGCTCTTGATGGACAGTTTCTGGAGGAAGAAATTCAACGCCGACCCGAACATCGTTGGCAAAAACATTACGCTCAATCAAGAGAGCTATACGGTGGTCGGCGTGATGCCCGCTTCGTTTCGCTATCCGGCGCGTGGATTCAAGCCGGACATCATCGGGGCATTTCAACTGCCCCCGACGATGGACTGGGCTGTGCAGAGATTATCGCTTACGGAAGTGATCGGCCTCCTGAAACCAGGCGTCGCGATGGAAACTGCGAAATCGGATCTGGCGGAGTTGAGCAAGCGCGAAATCAAAGATCTGCCGGCGGGTTTTGCACGGATGCGACAAGCCTCGCAGGTGCAGGTCATCTCTCTGCACGACAAACTGGTCGGCGATGTGCGACCGACTCTTCTGATTTTGCTGGTGGCCGTAGGAGTGGTGCTGCTTATCGCGTGCGTGAATGTAGCAAATTTGCAGCTCGCCCGCACCGCGACTCGTCAGAAAGAGTTGGCCGTGAGATCCGCGATCGGAGCGAGCCGAATGCGTCTATTGCGCCAGCTTCTGGCAGAAGGAGCGTTGATCGCGTTTGTGGGCGGAGCACTCGGACTCGTGGCTGCGATCGCGGGCGTCCATGCACTTCAAAATTACGCGCCTGAGAATTTCGTGCACGCGCAACAAATCCGCATCGATCGGTGGGTGCTGCTGTTTTTATCGGGAATTACCTGCGCTACCGTCGTCCTGTTTGGCGCAATACCGTCGCTACGCGCATCCACACCGGACGTCGACGCGCAATTGAAGGATGGGCACGATACGACGACGACAAGCAGAGGCCAGCGCCGATTGCGCAATGCGCTCGCGATGTGCGAGTTGGCTCTCGCGGTCGCCTTGATGGCTGCTTCGGGACTGCTGTTGCGCAGCTTCGTACTGCTCTCGAATGTCGATCCCGGATTTCAGGCCGACCACGTGCTCAGCGTCGCCGTGATGCTCCCGGCGACGAAATACGAGAAAAACGTGGCGCGAAACGCGTTTTACGAGACCTTGTTGCAGAGAGTCAAAGCGTTACCCGGCGTTCGAGACGCGGGACTGACGACTTCCCTGCCACTGATGAACATCGTAATGATGCGCACGTTTCAGCTGGAAGGTCAGCCGGACAAGCAGATCGAAGAGACACAACCGACTCTGAACGAAAGCATCAGTCCGAGCTATTTGACGACATTGCACGTGCCACTGCTGGGGGGGCGCGCGTTCGAAGAGATCGATTCGAAGTCGATCACAAACGTTGTGATGGTGAACCAGGCGTTTGTGCAGAAGTTTATGGATGGCGATGTGAAGGCGGCTGTCGGGAAGCGACTGCGGTTCGGAGCCGGGCCGGGCAAAGTCGATCCGTGGCAGAAAATTGTTGGCGTCGCAGGGAATGTGAGGCGGGCGAGACTGGATCAGGAGGCCGATCCGGAAATTTATGTGCCGCATGGGCACGGAGGGCTTTCGGAAACAGTGGCGGGGATTGTGGTGCGGACCGACGTCGATCCGAAGAGTTTGATTGGGCCGGTGCGCGATGCGGTGCAGGCGGTGGATCCGGAGCAGCCGATTTTTGATGTGAAGACGATGGAGGAGCGGGTGGCGGATGCGACTTCGGGGACGCGATTCAATGCGACGCTGCTGGGATTTTTTGGATTTGTGGCATTGGGGCTGGCGGCGGTTGGAGTTTATGGGGTGATTGCGTATTCGGTGGCGGAGCGGACGCATGAGATTGGGATTCGCGTGGCGCTGGGGGCGAGCCGGGGAGACGTGGCGGGGATGGTAATGTCGCAGGGGATGGTGATGACGGCGGCGGGGTTGGTGTTTGGATTGGCGGGGGCGTGGATTGTGACGCGGTACATGAGTGGATTGTTGTATGGGATTGCGCCGAGGGATCCGGCGACGTTTGGGGTGGCGGCAGGGATGTTGGGGGTGGTGGCGCTGGCGGCGTGTTACTTGCCGGCAAGGAGAGCGATGGGGGTGGATCCGATGGTGGCGCTTAGGCATGAGTGAGGCGGGAAAAAGAAGTCGAGAGTTGAAAGTTGAAAGTAACGGCGAAGAGGAAAAACGAGAGTTGCAGCGGTTGCGATCTTGCGGAATTGGGGCGCAGCGGTGCTGCGCCCGTACATGACTGAGGTCGTTGCGAGATCGAGGCAAGACGCAAGGAGGGCGGAGTAAGCCCCGCCCCTACAAACGACGGGCGATAAAGTTCAGAGCTTGCGGGGATGACATAAAAAAGAGCGCGCCGGTTGAGTGGGCGCGCTCTTTGTTTTGCTGGAACTATTGGAGAAGAACGCTATTTGCCGGAGTCGGTGGCAACTACGGTGACTGGCTTCATGGTTTCGTTGGAGGCGGTGGCAGTGGCGAAGTAATTTTGTTCGCGGAGGCGCTTGTAGATGCGGCCGGCTACGAGGGCGGCGGTTGGGCCTTCGACCTGATGCGAGCTGCCGCGGAGGAGAACGGCGAGCGCGATTTTCGGGTGCTGCTCGTCGGCGTAGGTGACGAACCAGCCGACCTTGGATGTCGGATCGTTGCAGGTGCCGGTCTTACCGAGCGGGGTTTCGTCGCCGCCGGCATCGAAGCTGCGCTTGGCGGTGCCGTAGAGAACAGCGGCGAGCATTCCTTCGCGAATTTCCGGGAGAACCGTGGCGATGTTGAGGTCGCGCTTCACTTTCGGCTGAAAATTCTGAATGTCTTCCGGAGTGCGCGGATATTGGAGATAGTAGAGCGTGCCGCCATTGGCGAACGCGGACGCGAGCGAGACGAGCTGGAACGGCGTGATCTGGATGCCTTCACCGAAACTGGACATGCGAGCAACGCCACCCTTGGCCGGGGGCGCCATCGGGAACGAGCCCGGATGCTCTTCCGGCAGGTTGTAGCCGGCGAGTTCGCCGAGGCCCAACAGGCGGGCGTACTTGGAAACGGTGTCGAAACCCATGCGAACGCCGAGTTGCTCGAAAAAGTCGTTGTTGGAGTGAGCGAGCGCCGCAGTCAGGTTCATGTAGCGGGCATGGCGGTCGTGAACGCGGAGCATGGTGTCGCGGGTGATGACGTTTTCTTCGAGGGCGGCGACCGCGATGGTCGGCTTGATGGTGGAGCACGGGATGAAGCCATCGCCGAAAGCGACTTTCTGATTTACGACGGTGAGGACGCGGCCGGTGTTCGGATTGACGGCGACGACGGCGCCATTGTAACGGCCGAGGCCTTCGACGGCGGCTGCGCGAACGATGGGATCGTCGAACGTGCCGATATCAGCGAGCGTGGAATTGGCGAAAGTCGGGACACCGCGGAAACGCGTCGCAGAGCGATGGACGGGCGCTTTACGGCCTGCGGCTGCAGGAGCAGCAGGAATCGGAGCAGCCACGGTTACGGCGGTTACGGCGGCCAGAAGAGCTTTTGCAAAGTGCTTCAACGTCGATACCTCAGTCTTGGTGTACCCGATCGCCGAACACGTGAGAGGCGATGTTTCTAACCTAAGAGTTTTCTTAGGTCAACCTCTTTGAGTGTCGCTTTCCTTCGCGTCTTGCGTTTCCTTCGAAGGTCAGGCCTGCACTGCTAAGGAGCATTTGCCTAGCCAGCGAGAAAAAGCTGATTTCAAACAAGTTAGCGACGGAGCGACACAAGCCGCTGCACCTGACTGAAACATGTAAACGTTGCAGGTGAAATGGATTGTAAGGATAAGGAGGAATGGACGCAATAGTCTGATGGGGCTGGTACGAAATATGTGCTTTGTTTTGAAAGCTGACCGAGAGAACAGAGGCGAAGGGCCGTTCGGACGGTGGCGTGGTGGCAAATGAAACAGGGGTGGTTTTGGGCGTGCGGGATTGGGACAGTGGGGGGCGGCGGTGTGCCGGAGTGAAACGGGTCTGCGGGGCGCGGATTGTCGCGCCCCGCATGTTTTTGAATGTTTCTGTTGCGAAGCAGTTTAGCGGCTGGGGCGTTTGCCGGCGTCGGATGAAGATGCGGCGGCAGCGGCGGCTTTGACGGGCGGCTTTTCGGGAACTGGCGCGGCTGCGGTGGCGGCGTGGCCGTTGGCGCCGTTCGATGGGGGAGCACCGGTGGTGCCGGCTCCGGCGGTGGCGCTGGAATTGGCGGATGGAATGCCGAGCTTTTTGCGCAAGGCGGATTCGATCTTGTCGCGGATGTCTTTGTTTTCCTTGAGGAAGACGCGGGCGTTTTCGCGACCCTGGCCGATGCGTTCTCCGCCGTAGCTGAGCCACGTGCCAGACTTTTCGAGGACGGCTTTGTCGACGCCGAGGTCGATCAGGTCGCCTTCGCGCGAGATGCCTTCACCATAAATAATGTCGAATTCGGCTTCGCGGAACGGCGCGGCGACTTTGTTCTTTACGATTTTGCCGCGTGTGCGCGAGCCGACGACGCGATCGCCATCCTTGATGGCTTGAATGCGGCGAATGTCGACGCGAACGGATGAATAGAACTTGAGCGCACGGCCGCCGGTGGTCGTTTCGGGGTTGCCGAACATGACGCCGATTTTTTCGCGGATCTGGTTGATGAAAATGAGGCAAGTGCGCGACTTGGCGACGATGCCGGTGAGTTTGCGGAGCGCTTGCGACATCAGGCGCGCCTGCAGTCCCATGGAGGGATCGCCCATGTCGCCTTCGAGTTCGGCCTTGGGGACGAGAGCGGCGACGGAGTCGACGACTATGACGTCAACGCTGTTGGAGCGGATCAGTGTTTGCGCGATTTCGAGGGCTTGTTCACCGTTGTCGGGCTGGGAGACGAGGAGATTGTCTACGTCGACGCCGAGTTTGCGGGCGTAGATGGGGTCGAGCGCGTGCTCCGCGTCGATGAAGGCGGCGATGCCGCCGAGTTTCTGGGCTTCGGCAACGACTTGCAGGGTGAGCGTGGTCTTACCGCCGGATTCCGGGCCGTAGACTTCGACGACGCGGCCGCGGGGGAAACCGCCTACTCCGAGGGCGAGATCGAGCGACAAGCAGCCGGTCGGGATGACGCTGACCGGTACGAGCACGTCGCGATTGCCCAGGCGCATGATCGAGCCCTTGCCGTAGTCCTTTTCGATTTGCGCTATTGCTGTTGCGAGTTGTTCTAATTTGGCTTTATCGTCGGCCATTTCACACCTCAGTAGAGAAAATAGAAATTTTGCGTTGCACCGGCGAGCGCCCGGGAGAGCGCGCGCTGAGTTTTTGGTGTTGCCGCCGCTTGCACGGCTTGTGCTACGTGTACTGCGATCACTTTACTATAACGAGTGGCGGAGTTTACCATTCGGTTTACTTTGGCGCTATCGATATTCTTTGTTTTGCGGCGCTGGCTGCCTGCTGCGGAGGGCATCGCTGCTGAACATCCTGGGCCGAATTGGTGAAGGATCCTCACCGGATACGCTCAGGATGACAGGTTTTGCCGTAGCGACAAGTGGCCGGGGCCGAATCCTGTTGAAAACGCCTGATGGGAAAATAGCACAAGGCGAACAAAAAGCAAATATTATTTTTGCTTTTGTTTCGCCCCTCTGATGATTGGGCGGCGGTCCCACCCTCACGAACCGAGGGTGGGGCACCCAGGATCATTTTTGGTAGGAGTAGAAGCCGCGGGAGGATTTGCGGCCGAGGTAGCCGGCGGCGACGTATTTTTTGAGCAGGGGGCAGGCGCGATATTTGGGGTCGCCAAGGCCTTCGTGGAGGACGTGCATGATGTCGACGCAGACGTCGAGGCCGATGAAGTCGGCGAGTTCGAGCGGACCCATGGGGTGATTCATGCCGAGCTTCATGACGGTGTCGACGGCTTCGGGCGTGGCGACGCCTTCCATGACGGTGTAGGCGGCTTCGTTGATGAGGGGCATGAGGACGCGGTTGGAGACGAAGCCGGGGGCGTCGTTGACGGCGACGGGAGTCTTGCCGAGCTTTTTGGAGAGCTCCATCGTGAGGTCGAAAGAGGCGTCGCTGGTTTGCAGGGCGCGGATGACTTCGACGAGCGCCATCATCGGGACGGGATTCATGAAGTGCATGCCGACGAAGCGGTCGGGGCGCTTGGTCATGGCGGCGAGGGTGGTCATCGCGATGGAGGAAGTGTTGCTGGCGATGATGACGTCGTCGCGGAGGAGGCGGTCGGCTTCGGTGAGGGCGTGGCGCTTGATGTCGAGCTTTTCGGGGACGGCTTCGACGAGGAAATCGGCGTTGGCGATCGTGGACATGTCGGTGACGGGAACGATGCGGGCGAGGACGCTTCCCTTTTCATTTTCGGGGAGCTTGCCCTTTTTGATTTCGCGATCGAGATTCTTGGAAATAGTGTCGACGGCGCGATCGAGGAAGCGCTGCTCGACGTCGCGGAGAAGGACTTTGTAGCCGGCGCGCGCGAAAACGTGAGCAATGCCGTTGCCCATGGTGCCGGAGCCGAGGACGGCGATGGTTTTGATGGTGTCGAGGGACAATGGGGCTCCTTTTGAATTGCGGAGGCGCGGAGAATCACAACCTGATTTATTTAGAAATCAAGGATGCATTGGGTGTTGGTTGCGGTCAAGGGAGCGACGACAACACGGATCGTTCGATGGTGATTTGGAGCGCGGTCGGTTGCGTTGCATTTAAACCCCGCGATCTGGGAAACGATCGCGGCTACAAGGCGGTGGCTCCGCGATCGATTGTGACAAGACGCGGTGGCCGGGCGGAGTGAACCCCGCCCCTACAAAGGCGAGGAGGCACCGGCGGGTCGCCGATCGACGGCTACGTTTTGATGAGGTTGGCGAACGTGCGCGGATTCGCGTCGAAACCTGGGAACACCGTGTTGAGATTGGTGACGCCGTTGTGGCGAACGAGGATTTCGCTGAGTACGGAGCGGAAATCGGTGGTGAGGGCGAGGTCGCGGCCGTCGTTGAGTTGATGATCGGAGAGGCCGGGCCAGCGGCCGTAAACTTTGCCGCCGCGGACATCGCCGCCCATGACGAACATGCAGTTGGCGTGGCCGTGGTCGGTGCCGCGGTTGCCGTTTTCTTTTGCGGTGCGGCCGAATTCGCTCATGGTTACGACGACGACGTCTTGCATACGGTCGCCCATGTCTTGATGGAAAGCGGCGAGTCCCTGGCCGAGATCTTTGAGGAGATTTGAGAGCTGACCGTTTACGCCGCCTTCGTTGACGTGATTGTCCCAACCGCCGCAATCGACGAATAAAACTTCGACGCCGATGTTGGCTTTGATGAGCTGGCCGATTTGCTGAAGGTTTTTGCCGAGTCGGCTGGTCGGATATTGCGCGCCGTTTTCGGGAGTGTATTTCGCGGGGTCGACTTTTCGCAGCATGTCGATGGCTTCGAAGGTTTCGGTCCCGGTGCCGCGCAGCGCGTGGTCGACGGTCTGCGCGTACATGGCTTCGAAGCCGCCCTGGACGGCGGCGCCCATCGCGGCGTTTTGCGTCATCACTTTAAATTGCTTGAGATCGGGCAGGGCGATCGCTGAGGCGCTGCCGTGCAACATGCGAGGTAGGTTTGGTCCCATCGCGACGGCGCGGAAGGGCGAGGCGTTCTCTTCGGGGACGACGCTGACGGCGCGATTGAGCCAGCCGTCTTCTGTGGCTTTCACGCCGGGCGTGCCGGACTCCATGAAGTCTTGCGCGTCGAAGTGGGAGCGCGTTGGATCGGGCGAGCCCGCGGCGTGAACGATTGCGAGTTGATTTTTGTGGAAGAGCGGTTCGAGCGGGGCGAGGCTTGGATGAAGGCCGAAGTAGCCGTCGAGGTCGATTGCGGCGTCGGCACCGCCGCG
Source organism: Candidatus Acidiferrum sp. (assembly GCA_036493835.1). Taxonomy (GTDB): domain Bacteria; phylum Acidobacteriota; class Terriglobia; order Acidiferrales; family UBA7541; genus Acidiferrum. The sequence goes on from DASXPD010000021.1 coordinate 16,264, forward strand.
GCGAGGTTGCGGGATGGCGATGGTCGGGCGCAGGCGATAGTAATTTGGCTCGGAGAATGGGACGACGATGTTGAGGCCGTCGGCGGCGCCGCGTTGGAAGAGGACGACGAATTGTTTCTTGCCGGTGGTTGATGGAGACGCGGCGACGGCGCGTTGCAGGAACGCGGGCATGGCGCTCAGGCCGACCATGGCGATGCCGGATTGTTTGAGGAAATAGCGGCGGGAGAATTTGAGCGGGCGGGTGCCTTCGCAGCATTCGCTGGTGTTTGTCATGGCCGTGAACCTCTATTACTTACCTGCGTTGAAATTCGGGTGCGCCTAAAACCAAACCGGCGACTACGCCGAGATCGATGCGTTTGATTGGGTCATCGAGCTTGGCTTGCAAAATCTGGGGACTGTCGAGCTGCTTCTGCAGCGTTTCGACGGTGGTCGGCGACGTTTGGCCGCCCAGGAAAACTTGCACGGCGCGATCGAGCGCGGCTTTTGCGTCGCCGCCCGTGTCGTCGACGCCGAGCAACGCTGTGGTGTCGCTGCGCGAGCCGCGGACTTTGTTGCTCGCGAGCGCGAGCGAATAATTCAGTCGGTTGAGCAGCGCTCCGGTGTTCACCCAGGCGTCGGCTTTATCGGAGTAGCCGGTCGGCGGCTGACATTGATATAGGGGCTCGCCGATGCGTCCGGTCCATTGCACGAGCGGCATCGGCGTGTCGACGTCAGTGCCGAGAGCGCGCGCTGTTGACACCACCAGTTCGAACGGTGTTTTCACTTTGGCTCGGTATGCGTCGCGCGACCAGAATTCGGGCGAATAGATCATCGTCTTCATCACGGCGCGGATGTCGCCGTCGCTCGAGTGAAACTCTTTCGCCATGCGGGCGACGAGCGAAGGCGGTGGATTGTCGGAGACGAAGCGCCGGGCAAGCTTGGTGGAGATAAATTTCGCGGTGTTTGGATTTTTGGCGAGGAGATTGATGACTTCTTCGCCGTCTTTCATTCCGCCGGCGTGAATCTTTCTGCCGAGCACGATTTTCGGATCGGGATCGTGGAGCTTTTCGTCGAACTTGAATGTCGCTTCCTGCTTGGGCTTTTCGATCGACCAGCCGGTGAAGCAGCGAGCGACCTCGGTGACGTCTTTCTGCGTGTAGCCGCCATCGACGCCGAGGGTGTGGAGTTCCATCAGCTCGCGCCCGTAATTTTCGTTGAGGCCGCGCGGGCCTTTTTTCTGCTGCTGCGGACGCGGCGGTTGTCCGCCGAAGCGCCCTCGGCGAGCTTGCTGGCGCGCGGCGCGTTCGGCGGCAGCACGAGCTGCGGCATTTGGATCGGCACTCAAATAATTGTCGAGATAGAAAAGCATCGCGGGGCTTTTCGCGGTCGCATTCAGCAGGTCTTTAAATTTGCCGAGGGTGTGCGGTTGGATGACGTCGCGTTCGTATGACGTCATGAGCCATTTCACATCGCCTTTGCCGGCGAACACGTTGAAATGGTTGAACCAGAAGTCGTCCATGATTTGTTGGAGCTGGCGATCGCTGTAGACGGCGCGCGTGACTTTGGCCATCGCGAGTTCTTCGACGACGCGTTGCGGCTTGCGGCTTTTGTCGGCGATGGCGCGCGGGACTACGTTGGGATCGACGGACAAAGCGCCGCGCTTGCCTCCGCCGCCAGCGCCGGGTGTCGCGAGATTTGCCTCGGATTGCGGAGCGGGCTCCTTCATCGGCGAGGTTGTGTTGGAAGTGTCAGCGGTGGCTGAAGGCTCGCCGGAGTTCATTTCGTTTGCGCGCATATCTTGCGCGACGACGGCAGCGGCGGAATCACCGCGCGTTTGCGCCTGCTTTTCGGCTTTCTTCTCAACTTGCTTTTGCTGCGGATAGTCCGCGAGAAGCTGCTTCGACGACATTCTTAATGTCGGATAAGTTTCGAGCCGCGCTTCGACTGCTTTGTCGTCGATGGAATTCGGATTGAGCTGCTGATCGATCCACTTTGCAAGGCCCATCTGGCGAACGCGCTCGATGTCACCGGGGCGTGGGCCGTAGGCGAGACGATTCAACGCATGGAGGATGGCTTCGTCGGCGGAAAGCTCAGTAATCGGCAGACCTTTTAGCGTCGGATCCTGCTTGGACTTTTTGTCGTTGGCGGGAATGGCGACAGCGCTTGCGCTCGCTGACGTTGCAGCTTGCACAGGCACGTCGAGGCCGAGCGAGAAGACGCACGCCGTCGAAAGCATCACAGACAGAAAAGACTTGGCAGATGCGTTCACGAAGAATGAGAACGCCGAGCGATCTTGGTGCGACTTCATGAAGAGACTCTCCACCGGGTGAATTGCGAGGCAGCGCTGGGCTGCGAACAGAGTCTTGGGCCGCGGTTGGGCATGGTAATCCGGCTGATGTCAGAATAACCCGCAACAGAGGAGGAAGTTGCGGTCGAATTTGAGCGCGTGTCGGGGCGAAAAAACGCCGGCAGGGATGCCGGCGCTACCATTGACGGCGTTTGGAGTGCCACCTATTCTCGTACGCCTGTACCGGCTGATTTGGGCGGCTTATAGTCGGCGGCGGGAAGTTCGAGAGAGTTATGCTGATTCGAGATTTTATTTTTTGGCTGTCGAGCAAGCGCAGGGTGACGAACGCGATTGCACGGCGCGGAATGAAGTACGGATTTGCTCGGCGATTTGTGGCGGGCGAGACGCTCGCGGAAGCGCTGACCGCCAGTGAAGACCTGTGTCGCACGGGACGGCATGTCAGCCTGAATCATCTCGGCGAAAACGTGAGCACCGAAGCTGCGGCGCGCGAAGTCTGCGCGAGCTATCTGGAAATGACCGAGCAGTTGCACGTGAAAAACCTCACCGGCAATATTTCGATCAAGCTGACGCAGCTTGGGCTAGATCTGGGCAAGGATCTTTGCGCATCGTTGGCGCTGTCGATTGCCAAACGCGCCGCTGAATTAGGGCGTACGATCGAGATGGATATGGAAGGCAGCGCTTATACCGATGTGACGCTGGATATTTTCGAGCGCGTGCAGCGCGAAACGGAAAATTGCGGATTGGCGATTCAAGCGTATCTGCACCGCAGCGAAAAGGACCTTCAGCGACTGGCGCCGCTGCGGCCGAAGATTCGGCTGGTGAAGGGCGCGTATCGAGAGCCGGCAAGAATCGCGGTGCAGGGGAAGCCAGCGGTCGATGCGAATTACCGGAAGCTGACGACGCTGCTGCTGGAAGGTGCGACGCGCGGCTTGTATTTCCCTGCCATGGCTTCACACGATCCCTTCATGGCGGCCCATGCGCAGAGCGAGGCAGCGCGGCTTGGCCTGCCCAAAGATAAATACGAATTGCAGATGATTTATGGCATCCGGCGCGACTTGCAGCAGCAGGTGTACGACGCGGGGAATATTTTGCAGGTTTACGTGCCGTTCGGGACGGACTGGTGTCCGTACTTTATGCGGCGATTGTCGGAGCGGCCGGCGAATTGCTGGTTTGTGCTGCGGAGTTTGGTGGCGGAGTCGTCGAGCTGAAGCTGGCGTAGACACCGCACCGTTCCGAACGGTGTATCAATCGACGACACCGCATCAATCGACGACACCGCATCAATCGACGACATCGCATCAATTGACGACATCGCATCAATTGACGACGTCGAAGTCGACGGTTCGATTCGGCGCGTTATTGTGGGCGCCGTCCACCGCCTGCACCAGGAGCCGGTATCCGCCGACGGGTAAATCTTTGACGTTTACTCTCAGTCCCGTGGGAATCACTGGGCTTCCCTTCTGGATGAAGTCGTCCGCGGGCATCGCGCCGGTGAACAAAACGTCTTTGTTCGTGGCGCGGTCGACGATGTGATACGCGAAGGCGACCCTCGGCGGATTGTCGCTCGTCAGTAGCGGCTCGTAGATTTCGGCATACATGATGACGTTGTCGCTCTTCTTGAAACGGTTCGTCGCCGACGGCACAACCTGCAGTCCCTTCACGATGAGCGGCGTGTGATCTTCGAGCAGCACGGAGTCCAGGCCGGTCGGCGCGTCCGCGACGCGCGTAGCGTTGTTGGTCATTGCGATGCCGCTGAGGCTCAACGTTTTTCCGTCGTACGGATCGATATGCAGAGGCGTTTCGAATTTGCCGAACGCGTCGCCGCCTCCGCTCAGCACGACGGTTAGTTTGTAATCTCCCGGCACCGCGTCGAACTGATTCTGGTAGTGATATGTCTCTTTCTGGAATGCCTTCAGATCGTCTTTTTCGAAGTCGAGGTCGACGGTATCGGTGAACTTTGCGCCCACGGTTCCGTCCGGCTTGTACGCAATGCCCAAGACGTTGACGGTCGAATGATATTTGCCCTTCTCTTTTTCAAATTTAAGCGAATCGGCCGGGATTTCCATCGACAGGTTTACGCGGGCCACGTTGGCCCCGGTATAAAAATAAGGAGACTCGAAATTGCCGTGAATCGATCCGGTCTGGCCCGTCGCGGCGGCGCGCGCCTCGAGCTGTTTCTCCACGGGCTTACCTTCGAGCGGACTCTCCGGGCGCGCGTTGCAATAGCCGGTGCGCGCGCGAACGTTGAGTCCGCCGTGGTTCATTTTTACTTTGAGCGTGTGGCAGCTGCCTTCGGGCGAGTCGCGCGGGACGTATCCGAGGAGGTAAAACTCGTTGCCCTCTTTCGCGATGCGATCGAGACCACCGACGAGATCGTTGGTATTGAAAATCGTGAAACCACCGGTGCCGTCGGCGAGCGTCGCGAGCACTTCTTGATTGGTGGTGACCGACGGAGGCAGCGTTGGAATGATGTTGCGAGCCTGATTGAACGGATTATTTACTCCGTTGTTGTAGGGATTGAAGTTTGTCGGAGTCGTTCCGCCGCCGCGCGTCGTGCCTGGTGTACCCGTCGTGGGAGTGCCGCCGGTTTTTCCGCCGCCGCCGGTCGTGCCAGTGCCGCCACCGGTTTTGCCTCCGGTGCCTGTTCCGCCAGTTCCACCCGTGCCTGTTCCGCCTCCGCCGCCGGGGCGACCGCCGCCACCGCCGGCTCCTCCTCCCGCACCGCCGCCTGCACCGCCTCCGCCGCCGGGTTTCTGTGGGTCGGGAGAAGCGTAGGAGTAGGAAGCGAGCACGAGGCTCGGCTTTGCCGCGGCGTGTTGCGATGCGGACTTTGTCACTGACGCCGGCGTAGCGCGCTTCGCATTTTGGGTGCGCGAACTGCTACTGGCGTCGCCAATCGTTGCAGGTGGGTTGTTGCTGGCCATGCCGCCGGGAACTGCGGCCACCAAACCTCGCACGTCGAGTGAATAGACGGCAACGTTGGACTTGTTGCAGGTGTCGATCGTGGCAAGCAATTCCGAACGCGTCGTCGAATCGAGCGGGAATCCCGCGGAGAAGAGCACGAGCATTTTGCGGCCGGGTACGGATTGCAAATTTCTTGCCAGCGTCCGCATGGCGAGAAGCATCGTGCGCGCACCGAATTCGGCTTCGTTGCCGCTGACTCCAAGCAGACTCGGGCCGCTGACCGAAGTACCGGCGCTGCTCGTGTCGGTGATGTTCGACGCCACGGCCGATGTTTTCGCGTGTTTCACGGCCGCCTGCAAAACGTCGGAATTCGCGGTGAAATTTTGCGTGATGCGCAATGAGCCGCCGAACTCCACGACGGCCATCTGACGGTCGGGTCCGGCATTCGCGTCGATGAATTTTGACGCGGCGGCGCGCGCTTGAATTTGATCGGGCAAGGCCATCGACGAGTTATCGAAGAACAGGACGAGGTAGCGCTTGATCGATTTGTTTGCCTGGATGGCGTCGACGCCGCTGGAAAAACTTGAAACCTGCTGCTCCTTATTGTCTTCGTACACTTTGAAATCGCTTTGCTTCAAGTCGTGAACGTAGGCGCCTTTCTTGTCGGTGACAACGGCGTCGACAATGACGAGTTTCGACAGGGACTTGATCACAGGGCCTTGCGGCGGCTGGGGCGTCGCGGGGACGGCTTCAGCGGGAACTTGCGTCGGAGGTTGCGCGCCGGTTTGCGCGGGAGTTTGCGCCGGCGTCGGTGACGCTGGCGTTGCGTCCTGCGCACTCGCTGGCCCGCCAAAATGCGCCATCAAGTAGGTCGCGATCACCAACAGAGGTACGACGCGGAGATTCATTTTCTTAATTTGCGTCATCATATGCTCCCCCAAGAGCAGTCGAGCCACATCGGAATCCGTCAGACAGAACCGCCTAGATCAATACGGTATCGTGACCGCTCCATTTTTCGCGGCCATCTGCGCGCCTTCACCGTCGCGCACCACCATGCGCACCAGGTACGTCCCAGGCTTGACGTCGAAGCTCGATTTCACCGTCAGGCCGGAATGATTCAAACGCGCCAGCGTCGGATCGAGCAACTTCATTTCGATAATTTTTTCTCCACCGGTGATGAAGTTCCCGTTTTCATCAAAGATGGCGGTTGCGAACGTAAGGTTGTCGCGGCTGCGTCCGGCATCTTTGCGAAAGCGAATCGCGTTTACGTCGACGCGCGTCAGGACCGCGAGTTTTGCCTGGGTGTCGTTGCTTTTGAAAAATTGCGTCTGTAGTTCGATCGGCACGTCGCGAATCTCTTCCTGCGAGAAAATCGCTTCCTGAATCTCTTCCTTCGCGGCTTCGGCCGGGTCTTTCAGCGTACGCGGCGCATAGTAACCCCGGCGCGCCTGAAGCACGAACTTCGATTTGGCGGTGAGCGATACCTTCAGGGTGTGAAAGCGTCCGTCGAGCTTCAAATTTTGCGGCGAGAATCCGAGCAGGTAGGAGATTTCGGGAGCCACCACGGCTCGTTCCATGCCGACATCGAGATCGTTGCGATTGTGGAAGTAGGTCCCGCCGGTGCCGTCGGCCAACTCGCCCAGGATTTCGCTCTGGGCGAACTGTTCGGCCATCCGGAACGAAGCCAGAATACCTGACGCCTGCGGAGAAGTCGGCTGGGCCTGACTGATATCGCCGAACAGATCGGGAGTGTACAGCCCGCGCGCATCGATCGTGTTGATGACGATATTCGATCGATTGGCGCGATCGATGAGATCGCCCTGTTCCCGCGTGTGCGAGGTGAGAAAGAAGCCCGGCGAAACGAAGACCATGATGCGCTGGCCGGGCATGGCGGCAAGGCGGCGCATCGCATCTTCCAGATGGCGATACACCATTTCAGTTTGCCCTTCGCCCGCCGACAAAACAGCTTGCGCCTGTGCGCGGACAATCTCTGCGAGCTCCGCTGGAGGGGGAGAAATCGTCTGCGCACTGCACGCGACAAATTCCTGTATCGCGATACCCAGCGCAGTTTGATCCGATGTATCGATAATCTGATCAGCCTGATAAAAGCTGATATTGGGGCAAGACTGAACGCCTGGCCCGCCCGCGAGCGGCCGCGGCACGATGCCGAGCAGCGAATCTTTCAGCCGTGCGCGGTCGGACGTAAAGTCCACGGTGATCTGCCCCGACGCGCTGAACACGCCGACACGATCGGAAGGAGGAAGCGCATCGAAGAGCTTTTGCGCCGAGGCGCGAACATACACGGCGTCCTGCATCTGGAGATTCGTGTCGTCGAAAACGACCGAGACGAATCGCTGCGGAAGCACCGGCACAGGTGTCGGGGGTGGCGCGCCGGGATCCAAAGCGGACGTGGGTGGGACGGGCGTGACGGCGTGCGTCTGCGGCGTCTCGACGCTGAACGAGCTGATCGTTTGTGACTTGCGATTGTCGAGCAGCTGAAAGTCGTCCCTTTTCAGGTCGGGAACGACCTTACCCGACGCGTCGCGCACGACGACGCGCACCAGCACGAGATTGACGCGTACCTTAAATGTAGGAGCGGTGTCGCGGGTGGTGACTTCAGCGGCGTTGGCGTCGCTGGATTTGCTGGCGTCCGTTGGCGAAGGAGGAGGAGTCGGAGCCTGTGATGGTTCCGCAGGTGCTGCCGATGCGGGAGCGCTCGCCGCGGGAGACGGCGCCGGCGGCGGTGGATTCTGACCCGACAAAGTGCCAGCCGCTAGTAGCAAGCTGCCCAAAACAATCATCAATTCGAACGAACACCACCCGAATCGGTGCTCTGCTGATCGCAGCATAGTCCCTTCCCGCCCCCAGCGGTGCGCCTTGGGCAAAGCCATCAGAACGCAGGGGATACCGATCGGTGACTTGACTATACTCAAAGCCGACCGATTGTCAATAAGACGCCCGGCGCGTCGCCGAACGGTACGCCACGACTCTACGCCACTTGTTCATGCTCGCGTTCGTGTGCCTGACGTCGCCTCATTTCGGCCGACTCCGCATTCCACGCCGCTCCCAGAAATATAATAACCGTCGAGATCTGCATCCAGATAAGCAAGCCGATCACCGCCGCCAACCCGCCATACACGACGTTGTACGGCACGCGCCGCACGTAAAACCCAAAACTGATGTCGGCAATCCACCACAGCGCCGTCGCCACCAGCGCACCCGGCAAAACATTGCGCAGGCTCGACTCTCGCGGGCGCGCCACGCGATAAATAATGGTCAGCGCGACCATTGCCAGAAAGATTGCCGTGACGTGGAAGAAGAATCCCCACAATGCTTCGACCGATAGAGTCTTCCCCAGCTCATACGCGACCCATCGCCGCAAGGGGCGCCCAAACACGCCGAGCATCGCCGCGGCGAGCAAAGGCGCAATCGTGATCAAGAGCAGCGCCACGCTCCGCAACTGCCGGTGCCAATATCCCGGCCGGTCATGATCGCCATATATTGACTGGATGCCTTCCATCAAAAGGCGCATCACCTGCGTGCCCGCGAGGAGCGTACCGATCAGGCCCACGAGCGCCCATTTCCACGCTTCGGGACCGCGGTTAACGAGAAATTCCGAAACGATCTGCTGGCTGCCGGGCGGGAGCAGGTCGGTCATATCGGTGATGAGATCAAACATGCTGGTGTGGCGCCCGAGCGGGCTGGTCGCAACCCCAACGAGAATCAGCAGCGAGGGAAAGAACGCGAGGAAGAGGTTATACGCAACCGCTTGCGCGATCATGCTGGTTCGCGGAAAGACGCGCCCAAACACGCCGAAGGCGCGCTTTGCTAAAGCAGCCGATGCGATCATGGCTGGGCATTATACCTGTGGCGGAAGGCCGAACACCGTTGACCTTTGCGCTGGCAGAAGTTTTCAGCTCACCGCTCAAGCCTTAGTGCGGGCGGTAAATGCTTCAAAAACAATCACTTCATAAATCGGGATTCGAACGCTTGTGCTGGAATCTGCTTAGGCGAGAAAGAAAGGCCCGGCAATTCGCCGAGCCTCTATACAAATGATACGGTATCACAAAGGTTACAGTTTGTCAAGACCGATTTCACTCGGGGACGCGTGCCCCGAACACCGCTCCGCAAGCGATCGCGGTCAGCAGCAAGATCTCTGGATCGATCGGGTGGCGATAGCGCAGCGACGTGTGTGTGATGTAGTAGAGAAAAGGAAAAACGACCGGATACACCGCCAGCGGAATCGCGTATTCGCTCCGCTTCCAAACCAGCAGGCCAATTCCCGCCAGGGCACCAATGCCCGAAATGATCCCGCACAGAATCAAAGTGCGCGCCAGCCACGAGTCTGTCGCCTTGAATTTGTCGATCGGATTCGGAATGCCTCCCCAGAACGCGATGAACCGCTCGTAAAACAGAATCGCCTCGACGCGCGGATGCGCGAAAATGAATTTCTTCGCCTTCCGCATCTCCTCGTCCATGAAGGGCGTCTCGCCCATCTTTATATAGCGCCACGTCTCGCGGTCTTTCGTGACCATCCCGGGATAGCGCGGATGCTGGTCGTCGTAATTTTCGTTGTTGCCGATGTATAGCTCGAGCGGGAAGTTCGAACGCAGCGGTACGAACCGGTGAAAGACGGCGTAGTTTCGAATCGTCCACGGAACGCAGCACAAAATCGCAAGCGCCACCGCCGCGCCCGGCTGTAGTAACCACGCCCGGCCGACCAATCTCGGATTGGCTTTCGATTTCCAAAACGCCTGATACGCGGCCCACGCCGTCAAGAATGGCAGCAGCGAGCCGAGCGACGGATTCGTCATCAGCACGAATCCCCAGAGCAGCCCGTACAGACACCAGTCGCGCATTCGCCGCGACTCCGCCAATCGCATCGTCGCCCACAGCACCACAATCGACAGCAGTGCCGCCAACGACGTATCCCAAATCCATTCGAACGGCGTCATCACCGCGTTCGGATAAATCGCCCAAAGCCACGCCGCCGCCGCTCCGACACCAACTCCCGCGATGCGCCGCCCCACGGCAAACAGCGGCACGCAGGCCGCCGAAGAAAATACGATATTGAGGAAAACGAGAAAGTAGAACGCGCGAGTCGTGAACACGCCAAAAATCTTAAACGCCAGCACGACAAGCCACGGATAGATCGGCGTCAGCCACGCCGTCGGCCCCGTCTGCCGTGCGAACGGATTGCTGAACCCCTGCCCTGTCGCAATGGCCTGCGCAATGCTCCCGGTTTCGTTTTCGAATGGCACGTGAGCCAGCGCCGCATCCGGAATCTTCCGCGCCTGGTCGATCGCGAATCCCGTGCGCGCCACAAACGCGACCGCGCAGATCAAAATCAGCGACGTGGCAAGAGCTCTCAACCTTTTCACAGCGTCATCTTCCCTGGCATTCCAGCGTGAGTTCCCTTTCGAAGGGCATCCCATCGTATCGTGAGTCGCGATCGCTCGTGTTTTCACGATCGACAAAACAATCGCTGCAAATCCGGTAGTACAATGTCGCAGTCAGGTTCACCCCTTCCGAGAAGCTCTACGATAAAGGAGTCCATATGAAATTCTTGGTCGCCTGCGCTGCTGCAGCCCTCGTTGTTTTTGCACCGGCCTTTTCGCCGCAACAAAAATCCGAAAACAAGTGTGACTTTGGTCTCTCTGGAACTCACGTTCAGCCCAATATTACGGGACCAACAGAAATCCTCCCGATCATCCATGTCGTTGATCAACCCGATTCGCCTGTCGAAATTGTTTCGGCCGATTTCAAAGGCTCATTCGTGTCGGTCTCCAACGAACAGTTCACCGAAGAACTCAATTGCTCGATCAAGTTGCGGAATCGAAGCGATCGAGTGGTTCGTAGCTTCGACACCATCACTGGCGTGGTCTCAGGCGAAATCGGTATTCCGACGATGAGTGGATTCGGCGCGGTTTCCGGTCTGCCGAATGGGAGGAGCCTGACGCCAGGAGCAGAACTTGAGATAAAAGGTTGCGGAGGGGGAGGAAATGGCAGTGCACCCGGCAATCGAGTTCGATTGATTGTGGGCATCGAAGCCGTTTCTTTTGACGGCTGCATCTACATTCCTTCAAGGCGCTTCGCCCTCTAAGGGGCGACGACCGTCCGCTTCCGCAGCCGACAATCCCATAAGCGGTCAGCGCGAGCTTAGGCTGCAATTGGCCGCTACTGGCTAACTGCTTTCCCACCAGCGTCTTCGCCTTTTTTCGAAAATCGGCATCCGCCATGCAGACCATTCGAGGGGTGTAGACGTCCTACATGCAGGGATGTAGGCTCTCTACCTCTCGGAGGGTAAAAACTTGGCGCCGAATCGCTACCAGAACCGCATCGAGCTCCTGCAAGGCACGCTCGACCTCTTGATCCTGCAAACTCTCCGCTGGGGGGCGCAGCACGGCTACGGCATCAGCCAAGCCATCAAGCTCAACTCCGGCGATATCCTCCAGGTCGACACCGGTTCGCTCTACCCCGCGCTGCATCGCCTCGAACGCCAGAAGTGGATCTCCGCCGACTGGAAGACTTCGGAGAACAAGCAGCGCGTCCGTGTTTACAAGCTCACCGCTGCCGGCAAAAAGCGGCTGCTCTCGGAACGTTCACGGTGGGCGCAACTCACCGACGCCATCGCTGGTGTCCTCGAACCCGCCAAAAAGGAGAGCGAAGCATGAAATCTCCTTTTCGCGGCAGCGGCGACAAGAGCGATCAGCCTGGAAAACCCGCCAAACAGCGCGATCTCGAAGAAGAGCTCGCTTCACACCTGAAAATGTCACAGCAAGATCGCCAGGATCGCGGCGAATCACCGCAACAAGCCGCGCATTCTGCCCGCCGCGAATTCGGCAACGTCGCGCTCGTCGAGCACGTGACCCGCGATCAATGGCGCGGCCGCCGGTTCGACGAATTCTTGCAGGATCTCCGCTTCGCCATCCGCACCCTCCGCAAGAGCCCCGGCTTCACCGCCATCGCGATCCTCACGCTCGCGCTCGGCATTGGCGCGAACACGTCGCTCTTCTCCGTCGTCAATGCCGTGCTGCTCAATCCAGTTCCCTATCCGCATCCCGAACAGCTCGTGATGCTCCACGAGAGCAAACCCAATTTTCGCGCGGGCTCGATCTCTTATCCCAACTTCCGCGACTGGCGTCACGACAATCACAGTTTTTCGTCTATGGCCGTCGCCCGCGGCTCCAGCTTCACGCTCACCGGCCTTGGCGAAGCGGAAGAGCTGCGCGCGCAATTTATTTCGACAGACTATTTTTCGCTTCTATCCGTGCAGCCAGTACTCGGCCGATTCTTCGCGACCGGCGAAGACGAAATCGGCTCGCCGCCCATCGTGCTCATCAGCGCGAATTTCTGGCATCGGAAACTGTCGGGCTCGCCCGACGTCATCGGAAAAACACTCAATCTCGACGGCAAAGCGTTCACCATCGCCGGCGTCACTCCCGCGAACTTCGATCTCTTCCAGCGCGTGATGGTTCCTACAGATATCTATGCGCCCATCGGCCAGTGGACCAATCCGCTACTCAACAAGCGCGAAGCCGGACTCGGCATTCACGGCGTCGGCCGGCTCAAGCCCGGCATCACCCTCGAACAAGCGACCGCCGATATGCAGCGCGTGACCGACAATCTCGCGCAGGCGTACCCCGAGACCGACAAAGGTATTGGCGCCACGCTCGTCGACTTCCGTAAAGAAATGCTCGGTGATGTGCAGCCGGTTCTGATTGTTTTGTTGGGCGCCGTCGGATTTGTTCTGCTGATCGCGTGCGCCAACGTCGCGAATCTATTGCTGGCGCGCTCGACCGGACGCACGCGCGAATTCGCCATCCGCGTCGCACTTGGCGCAGGGCGCGGCCGCCTGGCGCGCCAACTTCTGACTGAGAGTTTGCTGCTCGCGATGAGTGGTGGCGCTCTCGGATTGCTCCTCGCTCAAATCGCAACGCGCACTGCTGTACAGGTGATGCCGATGCAGCTCCCACGCGCTGCTCAAATCGGAATTGACGGCCGCGTTTTGGTCTTCACCGCAGGAATTTCGCTGCTCGCTGGAATTCTCTTTGGCATCGTCCCCGCGCTCAGAATTTCTCAGCCGCATCTGCACGACACGCTCAAGGAAGGCGGACGCGGTGGAAGCGGCTCGCGCAATCGCGCGCAAGGCGCGTTCGTCGTGGCGGAAATGGCCATGGCGCTCGTTCTTCTGGTCGGCGCGGGACTAATGGTTCGCAGCCTCGTTGTTCTTTGGCGAACCAGTCCCGGCTTCGAGCCAACCAACGTTGTCACCTTCGGACTCGCCTTGCCGCCATCCATACTGGGCGCGCCGGCGGAAGCGATCCGGAACCAGATCCGCGACCTCGATCGAAGATTTGCCGCCACTCCCGGAGTCGAAGCCGCTTCGCAGTCTTGGGGAGCCTTCCCGCTCAGTGGCGACGACGAACAACAGTTTTGGATCGACGGCGAGCCCAAACCAGAAACCGAAAACGACATGAAGTGGTCGCTGAGCTACGTTGTACAGCCCGACTACATCAACGTGCTGAAGCTTCCGCTGAGCCGCGGGCGATTTTTCAATGAGCACGACGACGAGCGTTCGCCGAGAGTTGCGGTCGTCGACGAAGAATTCGCGCGCAAATATTTCCACGGCGAGGACCCGATCGGCAAACGCGTCCATCTGGCGCACTTCGATTTGAACGGCAACGGAACACTCTTTGAAATCGTGGGCGTCGTTGGTCACGTGAATCAGTGGGGACTCGATTCCGATTTGAAAGAAGAGCTTCGCGCGCAAATTTATTTTTCGTGCCTGCAGATGCCCGACGACTACGTCGTTGGAGTACCGGGCGGAGGCGGAACATTTGTGGCGGTTCGCAGCGCGCTCCCGACCGAGCAACTCGTCGACGCGTTGCGCCGGACAAGCCGCGAAATCAACAGCGATCAAGCCATCTATAACGTGCAGACGATGGATAGCGTGATTACCGCCAGTCTCGCCGCGCGGAAATTCTCGATGATTCTGCTGGCGTCGTTCGCCGGGCTCGCATTACTGCTTTCCAGCATTGGGATCTACGGCGTCGTCTCGTACGTTGTCGGACAAAAGACGCGCGAAATCGGATTGCGCATGGCTCTCGGTGCGAGCCGGCCTGCGGTGATGCGCATGATTCTGAGCCAGGGCGGCAAACTCGCCGCCGCTGGCGTCATCGTCGGGTTAGGCGCGTCGCTTGCGCTCACGCGTTCGATGGAGGCGATGCTCTACGGCGTCAGCACCAGCGACCCGTTCACGTTCATCGCAGTCGCGACGTTGCTGACGGCGGTCGCGCTCGCCGCCTGCTACATCCCCGCACGCCGCGCAATGCAAGTCGATCCGATGGTGGCGCTCCGTCATGAATAAACGTTTCGGCGCGCTCTTGGAGTGCGGCGCTTCAGCGCCGCCGTTGCGATGTCCAGTCCAAGCAACTCGCCATCACGCATCACCGCAATCTTCAGCCACACTCGACGGAGTCAACTCATGAGCTCCCCAAATCACCGCGACGAAAACCAAAAAAATCTCGAACAAGAAATCGCCACCCATCTCGAAATGTCCGCGCGCGACCATGAAGATCGCGGCGCTTCTTCGCAACAAGCCGCCCAGGCCGCACGCCGCGAATTCGGCAACGCCGCCCTCGTCGAACACGTCACGCGCGATCAATGGCGCGGCCGTTGGCTCGAAGACTTAACGCAAGATCTCCGCCACGGCGCGCGCCTGCTCCGTCGCAGCCCCGGATTTACGATTATCGCGGTGCTCACACTCGCGCTCGGCATTGGCGCGAACACCGCAATCTTCAGCCTCGTGAACAGCATCCTTCTCCGCCCGCTTCCCTACGCTCACGCGGAGCAACTCGTCAGCATCAACGGCAACTATCCGAAAGGCGCGCTGGTCGCGCTGCGCGAACGATCGAAAACGATGGACCTCGCCGCGTACGCCGAGGGCTACGAATTCAACCTGACGGGGCTCGGCGATCCGATCCGGCTCAGCGGCACGCCTGTCTCCGCCGAACTTTTTTCGATCCTCGGTGCCAAAGCCGCGATCGGCCGCACATTTCAGCCGGGCGATGACGCCGCCGGCAAAAACAGTTTCGTCATCCTCAGCAATTCGCTGTGGCAGCGGCAATTCAAGTCCGATTTAAATATTCTCGGCCACCTGATTACGCTCGACGGCATGCAACGCGAAATCGTCGGCGTGATGCCGGCCGATTTTCGATTTCCTTCGCCGCAAACGGAAGTTTGGACGCCGATCGACATCGATCCGCGCAACGCGCACGCCTTTTGGGGCGGCGATTTCATGCCGACGATCGCGCGGCTCCGTCCCGGCGCCACGCTGCAACAAGCCGACACCGAAATCCGTTTCCTGCAGCCGCAAATCGCGACAATGTTTCCATGGCCGATGCCCAAAGATTGGAATCCCGAACTGTCGGCGGTTTCATTGCAGACGGGCATGCTCGGCGACGTTCGCTCGCGGCTGCTGATTCTTCTCGCCGCAGTGGTTTTGGTTTTGCTGATCGCGTGTGCCAACGTCGCCAACCTCACGCTCTCACGTGGGTCGGTGCGCGAGAAAGAAATCGCGATTCGCGCGTCGATGGGCGCCGCGCGTCATCGCATCATGCGGCAGCTCATCACCGAAAGCGTGCTGATGGCGTCGTTCGGCGGAGCGCTCGGACTTTTGCTCGCGTCGGTCGGCTTGACGCTGCTCAAGTCAACGCTCCCTGCCGACACGCCTGGCCTCGGTGACGTCGCTATCGACTGGCGAGTTCTCGTATTCACTGCCGCGTTAGTCATCTTCACTGGAATCGTGTCGGGGATCGCGCCCGCGTTTCAGTCGTCGCGCGCCGAACTCACCGAATCGCTCAAAGCCGGCGGCCGCGGCTCCACGCTTTCGAAAGGACGCCGCGTTCGCAGCATATTGGTCATCGGCGAACTCGCGCTCGCCGTCTTGCTCGTCAGCGCCGCAGGCTTGCTGATTCACAGCCTCTGGGCGCTGTCTCACGTCAATCCCGGATTTCATTCCGACAATGTGCTGACTGCGCGCATCACACCCAACGAAAATTTCTGCGGCGATCAGGGCCGCTGCTTTTCGTTCTATCGCGATTTGCTTCGCGAGGCTCGCGCTCTTCCTGGCGTGGAAGAAGCCTCGTTGATCAACACGCTCCCGCTCGGTGGCCGTTTGCAAAAGCGTTCGTCCGATGTCGAAGGTTACGTCCCCACCACCGAAAAGCCTGCGCCGCTCTTCTGGCTCAACACCATTTCGCCCGGTTACTTCAACTCCATGCGCATCCCGATTGCGAGCGGACGCGAATTCACCGAAGCCGACACTACAGGCAATCCGCGCTCGGTCATCATCAGCGCCGAAACCGCGCGCCGTTTTTTCCCGAATCAAGATGCCGTCGGCAAACATATGCGTCTCATCGGTCAGGAAGATTGGTGCACGATCGTCGGTGTCGCCAACGACGTCCGCGCCTACGACCTTCGCCGCAATTTGCCAACTTGGATGGACGGCATGATCTACGTGCCCTACGGCCCCGGCGCGACGCGTGAAGACGGCAGCGTGCCCGCACAAATGACTCTCGTTCTTCGCTCGGCGTCCGCCGTCCCGCAACTCGAAAAATCGATCCGCGAACTCACCGCGTCGCTCAACCCGGAAGCGCCAGTCAGCGACCTGAAGGCGATGCCCGACATTCTCTCCGGTGAAACGGCTGCGCCCAGGTCGATCGCATCGCTCTTCGCTGCGTTCGCTGCGCTGGCGCTCGTCCTCGGCGTCATCGGGATTTACGGCGTCATTTCGTTCTTCGTCGGCCAGCGCACGCGCGAAATCGGCATTCGAATCGCGATGGGCGCGCAACGCCGCGACATCCTTAAACTCGTGGTGAACGAAGGCCTCACGCTGACGCTGATCGGTATTGGCGCAGGCCTCGCAGCCGCGTTCGCGCTGACAAGCTTCCTCACTTCATTTTTGTACGGCGTCAGCGCCACCGATCCGCTCGACTTCGCCGCCGTCGCCGCGCTTTTCGCAACGGTCGCGCTCGTAGCCAGCTACATTCCCGCGCGCCGCGCCATGCGCGTCGATCCGCTGACTGCGCTGCGTTACGAATGAATTGATGCGAATGAACTTTCGCAAGGTGGCATTTGGTTTTCTGAAATTGGAGGGAGCGTCGATGAAGTTTTTCAGCAAACGTAACCGCGCCAACAATCGCCCCGACCTATCCGCCGAACTCGCCTCCCATCTCCAAATGTCCGCCGACGATCACGCTTCCCGCGGCGCCTCTCAACAAGAATCCGTGCAACGCGCCCGCCGCGAACTCGGCAACCTCGCACTCATCCAGCAAACCGCGCGCGACCACCGCCCCATCGCCGCCTTCTTCGACAATCTCCTCCAAGACATCCGCTTCGCCCTCCGCACCCTCCGCAAGAATCCCACTTTCACCACCATCGCCGTCCTCACGCTCACTCTCGGCATCGGCGCCAACACCGCCATCTTCAGCGTCGTCAACGCCGTCATCCTCCATCCCCTCCCCTTCAAAAACGCCGACCGCCTCGTCGACATCTCCGCGCACAGCACCACCTTCGACTTCCAGCACATGTACATTTCGCTTCCGGATCTCAACGACATCCGCGCAAACTCAAAAACTCTCGCCGGCATTTCCTCCTACTCCTTCGGCTCCAAGGAAATCGTCGTCGACGGCAAGCCCGATCGTCTCGACGGCGCCGTGATTACCGAGACTCTCTTCCCGCTTCTCGGCGTGCAGCCACTCCTCGGCCGTACCTTCACCGCCGACGACATGCGCCCCGGTGTCCGCGTCGTGCTCTTGAGCCACAAAGTCTGGCGAGATCGTTTCGCCTCCGACCCAAACGTGATCGGCAAATCGATGCTGCTCGACGGCGAACAAAGCACCATCGTCGGCGTCATGCCGGATTTCGCCAAGATGGACTTCGTTACCGACGCCCAACTCTGGACGCCGTTCCAGCCCACGCCCGCGCAACTCTCGACACGCGACGATCACGACGCCGGTGTCGCCGTAGCCGTGCTCCGCCCCGGCGCTACCATCCAGCAAGCGCAACTCGAACTCGCGCAAATTTCCGCGCGCCTCGCCGATACCTATCCCGACTCCGACAAAGGTTGGAGCGTGTACCCAATGCTGCTCAAAACCTCTATGCTGGGCGACCGAAGCGCCCCTCTCTTGATTCTCTTCGGTGCCGTAGGCTTCGTCCTCCTGATCGCCTGCGCCAACGTCAGCAATCTTTTCCTTTCGCGCGGCTGGGCGCGTCGCCGCGAATTCGCCATCCGCAGCGCCATCGGCGCAACACGCGGCGCGCTGCTCCGTCAGCAACTCGTCGAAAGCACAATCGTCGCCCTCCTAGGCGGCGCGAGCGCGTTACTTCTCTCCATCTGGATCGTTCGTGCCCTGCGTCAACTCCTCCCGCCCGAAACGCCTCGCATCGAAAATATTTCCGTCGAGCCCGGCGTCGCCATTTTCACCCTCGCCGTCTCAATCTTCGCCGCGCTCGTCGCGGGCCTCGCTCCGGCGTTCCTCAGCGTCCGCGACAACGTCAACTCCACCATCAAGGAAAGCGGTGCATCTCCCAACCGCAGTCACAATTTCCTGCGCCAGTCTCTCGTCGTTGCGGAAGTCGCGCTCGCACTCATCCTCGTCATCGGCGCCAGCCTCGCTGTGCAGAGTTTCGCGCGCATGCTGCACATAGACACCGGCTTCCACATCGATCATCTCGTCACGATGCACAT
Organism: Candidatus Acidiferrum sp.; assembly: GCA_036493835.1. Taxonomy (GTDB): domain Bacteria; phylum Acidobacteriota; class Terriglobia; order Acidiferrales; family UBA7541; genus Acidiferrum. Next base: position 35,208 of record DASXPD010000021.1, read on the forward strand.
AGACTTCCCCTCGTTCCGCTATGAAAATCCCGAAAAGAGCCGCCACTTCACCGATCAAATCCTCGCCGGCGTGCACGCACTCCCCGGCGTCGAGTCCGTTTCTGCGAGCCTCATCTATCCCATGAGCGATAACATCGCCGAGTCGGAATTCACCGCCGATCCGAACGCCACTCCCAAAACTCCAATGCAAATGGTGCGCAACAATCGCGTCACGCCCGATTTCCTTCGCACTTTTGGCGTCCCTCTTCTCGCAGGACGCGATTTCAACTCCGGCGACTCGATCAACAATCCCAAGGTCTACATCATCAGCGAATCCCTCGCGAAAAAAGCCTTCGGCACGCAAAACGCCGTCGGCAAACTTCTTTCGAGCGACGTGAAAGACGGAAAGCTCGTGTGGGGCACCATCGTCGGAGTCTGCGGAGATGTCCGTCAGCTCGATTTCAACGCCGAGGCAACTCTTTACGCGCCGCTGGCACAAGCGAAAGAACTCGACGGCATTACGTTGGCGTTACGCACAAGACCTGATCCGTCCGCAGTGATCGGCGCCATTCAAAGCACCGTCTGGGCACTCGACAAAACTCGCCCCGTCACTTCGATCAGAACGATGGAAGAGCAAATCACCGAACACACCGCCGCCCCCAAATCCCAAAGCACACTCCTCGCCATCTTCGGCGCCCTAGGCCTGCTCCTCGCCATCATCGGCGTTTACGGCGTGATGTCCTATCTCGTCACGCAACAAACCCGCGAAATCGGCATCCGCATCGCTCTCGGCGCCGACCCTCAAAATATTCTCCGCATGGTCATCACGCGCGGCGTCAAACTCGCCCTCCTCGGCGTCGCCATCGGCCTGGTCGCGTCATTCGCGCTAACCCGATTCCTCTCCACGCTGCTCTACGACACCAGTCCCACCGACCCGCTCACGTTCGCAACCGTCGCCGTCGCGCTCATCGCTGTCGCTGTAGCCGCATCCGCAACTCCGGCCCGCCGCGCCATGCGCATCGACCCAATCAACGCACTTCGCCACGACTAACACGACTAAGGAGCCATCTCGATGAATCCCTTTAAAAAATCCTCTCGCTCCGATCGCAACGACGACAATCGCCCCGACCTCAACGCCGAAATCGAATCTCATCTCCAAATGTCCGCCGCCGACCTCGCCGGCCGCGGCGCCTCCCACCAAGAAGCCGCGCAAAAAGCCCGCCGCGAATTCGGCAACATTCCTCTCATCCAACAAACCGCGCGCGACCAGCGCCCCTTCGCCGTCTTCTTCGACGACCTCGCCCAAGACCTCCGCTACGCCTTCCGCACTCTCCGCAAGAATCCCGGCTTCACGCTCGTCGCCATTCTCACCCTCGCTCTCGGCATCGGCGCCAACACCGCCGTCTTCAGCGTCATCGACTCCGTCATCCTCCGCCCACTTCCTTTCGCAAACGCAAACCGCCTCGTCTGGCTCAACGGCAAATTTCCGCTCAGCGATCTCGCCGACATTTCCCCACCCGATTTCCTCGACTATCGCGCGTCCAACCAATCCTTCGACCGCCTCGTCGCCATGGGCAACGACCCAAGTCCGTCCAATCTCTCGGGCAACCGCTCCGAACAAGTGATGGTCAGCATCGTCACCGCAAATTTCTTCGAAACGCTCGGCATCCCTCCACTCGGCCGCGACTTCACCCAATCCGACGAACAGTTCAATCTCCCCCAGGTCGCCATCCTCGGCCACGGCATCTGGATGCGCGACTTCGGCTCCGATCCATCCATCGTCGGCAAGACAATTCGCCTCGATGGCGCCAGCGTCACCGTCGTCGGCGTTCTCCCCACCGATATCCCTCTTCTCTCCGAAGCGCAAATCTGGCAGCCCACGCCGATGCGCAATCAGGGCATGCAATTTCGCCGCGGACATTTCCTCAAAGTGATCGGCCTGCGAAAACCCGGCGTCACGCAAGCCCAAGCCATCGCCGACATGGATTCCATCTCCGATCGTCTGAGCCAACAATATCCCGACACCAACAAAGGCTGGAGCGTGCGCCAGCGTTCGCTCTCGGAAGTTCTCATCGGCCCGGTTCGTCCCGCGATGCTGCTCATCACTGGCGCCGTCGGCCTCCTTCTCCTCATCGCGTGCGGTAACGTCGCAAATCTTTTGCTCGCGCGTTCCACCGCGCGCCAGCGCGAATTCGCCGTACGCGCAGCTCTCGGTGCCACGCGCGGCCGTATGATTCGCCAAACTTTGACCGAAAGCATCGTCCTCGCCCTGACCGGCGGCGCGATCGGCATCCTCGGCGCCGTCTGGCTCGTACGATTGTTGCCATCGATCGGTCCCTCGAGCCTGCCGCGCTTGAACGAAATTCGAGTCGACACGACCGTCCTGCTCTTCACCGCCGGAATTTCCCTGCTCACCGGTCTCGTCTTCGGCCTGATCCCCGCGCTGCAAGCCTCCGGCCGCGCTTTCACCGACGCGCTCAAAGCCAGCGCGCGCAACACCGCCTCGGGATCGCAGCGTCGCGCCGGCAGCATCCTGGTCGTCTGCGAAATCGCCATGTCGCTTACTCTCCTCGTCGGCGCGGGCCTCTTGCTCAAAAGCTTCTGGCTCCTCACGCAAGTCAATCCCGGATTTCAAACGAGTCACATCGTCACCGCCGAACTCGGTCTCAACACTTCGCAGTACAGCGATGACGCGAAACGTTTTCGCTTCTGGCAGGACTTCGAATCGCGCGCCACAGCTCTGCCCGGCGTCGAAGGTGTCGGCGCAACCTCCGAGCTTCCTTTAAACGGAGAACACAACGACAACGCGTTCTACATCGCCGGCCACACCTACGGCCCCAGTGAATTCGACGACGCGAATTTTCGTCAGGTCAGCAACAGCTACTTCGCCACGATGCATATCCCGCTTCTCTCCGGTCGCAGCTTCAACGAACACGACACCGCAACCTCCGCCGGCGCCGTTCTCGTCAACGAAGCGTTCGGTCAGCAATTTTTCAAGGGAGAAAACCCCATCGGCAAGCATCTCCGCTTTGCCACCGGGCCTAAACAAGACATGGAGATCGTCGGCGTGGTGGGAAACATTCACCACGACTCGCTCAGCGAAGCACGCCTTCCAGAGATGTATACGACGTTCGCGCAAAATCCCGCGGGGCAGATGCACATCGTGGTACGCGGCGGCGCGAATCCCGAAAATCTCGCCACGGCGTTGCGAGAAATCGTCACCAGCATCGACAAAGACGAAGCGCTGTCCAACTTCCGCACGCTCGATGCAATTCGCGACGCTTCCATCGCGCAGCCGCGCTTTTCGACGCAGCTTCTCGGAGCGTTCGCTGCCCTCGCGCTCATCCTCGCCGCCGTCGGCCTCTACGGACTGATGGCCTACTCGGTCACCCAACGCATCAGCGAAATCGGAATTCGCGTCGCTCTAGGGGCAACCCGTGCCAACATCTTGAATCTGGTCCTTCGCCGTGGCGCCCTGCTGGCCCTTGCCGGAATAGCGGTCGGCCTCGTCGCGTCGCTCGGCCTCTCCCGCCTCCTCTCGACGTTCCTCTTCGGCGTGCGCCCAACCGACCCCATAACGTTCACTGCCGTAGCCGCCATCCTCGCCGCCGTAGCCCTTACCGCCAGCTACATCCCCGCCCACCGCGCCACCCAAGTCGACCCCAACGTCTCCCTCCGCCACGAATAACTCGCCGCATCGGAAGTTGGGTGCCGCACCCTCTTGGTGTTAAGAGGGTGCAGAGCGATGCAGTTCTTAGGGGGTCGGGGTTTCAGCTCCGACAGGAAATTCACGCCAAGAGAGGGTTTCAGCCACTGAAGAAGGCTTCACTTCTCAACCAAGTGTCCGCTTGCCACCCCCACTACATCTTGTGCTCTAAGAGATAACGCGCTACACTCTCAGCCAGCCTTTACGATTCAGGTCCCTTCCGTTCTGAAGGTGCCGTACAAATGCTCGCCTTTCTCAAACGTCTCTGGCGCCAAGAATCCGGTCAAGATGCAGCTGAATACGCTCTTCTGATTGTCGGCATCGCCATCGTCGTTGTCGGCGCTCTCTACGCATTCGGTAATTCGACAGGCCACACTTTCGGCGGAGCGGCACAGACCGTAATTGGTGGCTCATCTGGCGGTTCGGGCGGCGGCAGCGGCAGTGGTGGAAGCGGCGGCTCGGGCGGATCGGGCGATCAAGGCGGCGGTTCCGGCGGCAGCGGTGGTTCCGGTCAAGGCGGCGGCTCCGGTAGCGGTGGCTCCGGCGGCGGTTCCGGCTCCGGTGGCAGCGGCGGTAGTGGTGGCTCCGGCGGAAGCGGCGGAAGCGGTGGAAGCGGTGGAAGCGGTGGAAGCGGCGGCAGCGGCGGCGGCAATCCTCAAAATCCGCCCAAACCTTCTGGAAGCAACTAACCTTCGTTCAGAAGTTCCTTCAGCATATTTTCGCAACTTACCGCGTCATAGTCTGCACCGCGAAAACCCGCGTGCGAACTCAACGCACTAACTCCAATCCAACTTTATTCCGACCTCAGCGCCACAATCGGATCGACTCGGGTCGCCCTGCGCGCAGGAATCGCGCACGCCGCCAGCGCCACGACCGCCAGCACTCCCATCACGCTCGCCAACACCAGCGGATCAAGCGGTCGCACGCCATAGACCTCATTTGCCACCGCTTTTTGTAGTGACACAGCTCCAATGATTCCCAGCACCAAGCCGATCGCCACGAGCTTGAATCCTTCGCCCAGCACCAGCCCCAATATCGCGCCTCGCGTACTTCCCAGCGCCACGCGAATGCCCATCTCCCGCGTTCTTTGCGCCACGATGTACGCCAGTACGCCGTAAATCCCCAGCGACGCCAGGAACAGAGCCACTCCACCAAACGCGTTCGCCAACACCATCGACGTCTTCCGCGACGAGAGCGAAAGATCGATCCGTTCATTCATCGAATGCGCATCGAACACCGCGACGTCGGGATCGATGCCCGCGATCTCGCTGCGCAGCTCTCGCACGATCGAGTTCGAATCGGCCGTGCTCTTTGCCACGAATGTAAATCCGTGCGACGGCGATTGCGCCATGGGGAAGTAATACGCGCCAAACGGTGCGCCGGTGCCGTCCAGGTTTTCGTAGCGCAACCCATGTGCAACGCCCACCACCGTAAACCACCGTGTGTGCTCGTCGATTTTCAACAGGTCCTTCGCATCCGACGGGTTGTACATGCGGCGCCCGATCGGATCCTGGCCGGGCCAGAAATGCTGCGCCAGTGTCTCGTCCACGATGATCACGTGCTGCGCAGTTTCATTGTCGCGATCTTCAAACGCGCGTCCCCGCACGATCGCAATCCCCATCGTGTCGAAATACCCCGGAGAAATCGAAATATTCAGAGGCGAAATCAGCGATTCGCCCGGTTTCATCTGGTATCCCTCGGCGAGGATTACGCTGTCGTTGTGATCGTTCCCCAGCGGTATCGATTCCGCGGCTCCCGCGCGAGTGACGCCGGGAATCGCTCGCAGCGCCGGCAGCGCACGATTCATGAAATCGCGAACCTGCTTGTCCTCGGGATATTTTGCGCGCGGCAGACTGACCGCCGCCGTAACCACCCCGTCCGGCTTGAAACCGGGGTCGACGTGCAGCAGCATCCGGAAACTCGCCAGCAACAGTCCCGCTCCCACCAATAGGGCAAACGCAAATCCGATTTGCGCCGCAACCAGTAGTCGCCGAACCCCGCGCGTTTGTTTTCCCGTCGTGCCGGTGCGGCTGTCTTCATGCAAAGCGTCGTTGATGCTGATTCTCGTTACACTCGCCAGCAGAAACAACGCAACAAACATTCCTGCCGCCAGCGATAGCGCCAGGGAAACCAGCACCACCGTCAAATCCATGCGAACTTCGCTCGCCCGCGGCAAATGTTCCAGCCCTACGACGTTTAACGTCCGCAGCAAGATCGCGCCCAGCGCCACACCTGTGACGCCACCCAGAAACGCCAGCCCTAAATTCTCCAGCACCAGCTGACGCATCAGTTGTGCATGCCCCGCACCCAACGCCATCCGCGTCGCCATCTCCTTGCGCTTTCGCGCCAACCTCGCCATCGCCAGGTTCACGATGTTCAGCCCGCCGATCAGCAGCACCAGCAACGCTCCGCCCCACAACAAATACAATGTCCCTTTGATCCCCGCGGTCAGCATGTCTTGCAGTGGCTTCACATCGGTGTGGAATCCCGCGTTGATCAGGATTTCCTTGAACTGCGGCATGCGTTCCATGTTTTCGGCATTCAGCACGTTTACTTGCGCTTGTGCCTGCTGCAGCGTCGCGCCCGGCTTTAGCCGGCCGATATTGGTCCAGTTGTTGCTATGGTGAACGGTCTTATCTTCGCCGGTGAACGCGGCAGGCATCCAAAGCCGCACTTCTGGATTGATAAAGTTGAAATCGCGCGGCATCACGCCGACGATCTGGTACGGTTTGCCGCTGACACGCAGGTCGCGTCCGACCGCGGACTTGTCTCCCCCGTACAGTTGCTGCCACAGCCCGTAACTCAAAATCACTTTTTGCTCGCTGCCGATTTCCCCTTCCGCATCGTTGAATGGCCGCCCCAGAGCGGGCGCGATGCGCAGCAGCCGGAACCACGACGGCGTCACCACCATTCCAGTTAACTGTTCAGGAGCTCCGTTCAATTCGATCGTCTGATTCCGCTGGCGGAATACCGCCAGGCTCTCGAACGCCGGCATTTCCTTCAACCGGTCATAGTAGTCCCCCGAGCTGCTGCTATTGCCGTTGATCGCGCCCGCCTTCGGATATTCGTTGGACATCAACAAAATCGAATTGGCGTCAGCGATTGGCAGCGGCCGCAACACGACCGAGTTCACGATGGCGAAGAGCGCGGCGTTTGCCGCGATGCACACCGCAAACGTTAGTAGCACCGTAAGCGCGAATGTCTTGTCGTGCCAAAGCGAACGCACTGCATGTTTGGCGCTGAGCCTCAAAGCATCCATGAGCAGCCACCTCCCAATACTCAAACCGATACTCAATCCTCGCCACTCGGACTTCAGTGCGCAAGCAAGAGATTTGAGATCGCACGGGCAAATCTAACGCGTACTCCTGCGAGCCTCGAACGGACGGGTTCCTGTCACTCATCTACGCACTCGCCATTAGGAAAGTTCAATCCTCAACTCCGCCCTCTCGCCGTTCGCGGCGCCCGCTCCCACTCCGGAGCGCCGAGGGCGTCCTCAGTGGTTGTTTCCTCGACGGAAGGGTGCTTCAGCCAAAGTAGGCAAAGGACATACAGTGGAGTGTGGCTCCGCCAGCGAACGGTGGTTCATCGCAGAATCCGTCGCGCGACCCTTCCCAAAAGAAACCTACAGTGCTTGTTCCGTATCAAACACACATGCAACAGCCCAGCCGCCGTCGCATTGAACTCGACGCCCTTCGCGGACTGATGCTCGTCTGGATCGCCTGCACGCACCTTCCTACGGTTGCGTCGACCTACGTGAATCAGCCGTTCGGTTTCGTCTCCGCTGCCGAAGGCTTTATTTTCCTCTCCGCGCTCTTCACCGGTCGCATCTACTACCGCCTGGCGCAACACGACGGCTATCGCTCGATGACGCTGAAGCTGTGGGCGCGCATCGTGCGGCTGTACCTTTATCATGCGCTGCTGCTGGCGTTCGCTTTTCTGGTCGCCGTTCCCATCGCGTCCCGAGGCAATCGCCCCAGCCTTCACAATTTGCTCGATTTTTATTTCGACGCCGGCAAGCGCCGCGCCGTCAGCGAAGCATTCCTGCTGATCTATCGCCCGCCGTTGCTCGACATTTTGCCGATGTACGTCATCTTTCTCGCGTTCACGTCTGCGGCGCTCTTGCTGACGCGGCAGCGCATTCCCTGGAAAGTGATTTTATGGACGGGTTTCGGAATCTGGATGCTCGCGCAGTTCGGATTCCGGGCCGGAGAGCACGCCGTGGTCAGCAAGATTATCCCGACGCGCATTCCTCTCAACGAAATGGGTTCCTTCGATCTGTGGGCCTGGCAGTTTCTCTGGATCGTCGGCATCTACTTGGGCGTGCGCTGGGGCTGCGGCGATCTCGACATCGAGGTCTCTGCAAAACGCCTCGCGATCCCGGCAATCCTCATCGCGGTTCCGCTGTTCGAATTGCGCCGCGCAATCGCGGCTGGCATGGAGCTCGGCCCCTTCGAGAATCTTTTCGATAAATGGCATCTCGGCCCGATTCGCCTCCTGAATTTCGCGGCCGTCGCGGTCCTCGTAATCCTGCTCCAATCCGTCTTAAAACCTCTCGCCGTGCGCCCCTTGGTGCTGATGGGCCAGGCATCGCTCCAGGTCTTCTGCGTCCATCTCCTATTCGTCTTCGCCGGACTGACACTCCTGGGCAACGCCTCGATGCTGAGTTCCGCAAAACAAGCCGCACTCTTGATCGCGACATTCGCCGCCATGTTGATCACGGCCAAAATCTTCTCCAAGACCGAAGCCAAGCAAGAACGCCAACCCAAAACCACTCCCACCGACAACGACCCGAAAACCCCGCGACCCTCCATCGCCCCGGAGCCAATTCAAGCCGCCCTGTCCTCCGTCACAACCCCACTACCCGCCCCCGGCGATTAGGGTATTCACGCCGTTCGACGATGGCACCTTCATGCACGGGCGCAGCACTGCCTTGCCCTGAGCTCCGAAGGGCGCGCCCCAGCTTGCCCGGACCTAAACGCGCAGCCCCGAATGTATTCCGATCCAATGGCCGGAAAGAAAAGCCCAGTTCGAATCGACCCAGGCTAACTTGCACATTCCAAACGCACGATCGGCGTCATTCGAATGATAACCCAAACGTAAATCATACTTGACAAGTTATCAAACCCGTGTTACCATCCTCAGTGTTTAGCCCACCTATCGTTCGAATCCCTCGATACATTCAAACCTCTCTCCAATCTTTCCCGAATCAGCACCCCCGCAAGCTGCTGAAGCAACAGGGCTTGCGCACTCCCATTTTTCACACGTCCGCATCCCTCATCGATTCAGCACCTTCCACACTCTTCACAAAACGTAGGGGGTATACTCCCCAGCCCTCCCCAAAAGTTCGGCGCGGCGAGCGAGGCCGGCATCGGCACGAAGAACATGACGAAATCAACTGCAAAACAAAATGCGAAGGCAGTCCGCAAGCCGATCCCGGAGTTGTTGAAATTCCTGGAGCCTTACGACACTGGTATCCAGAAACTCGCATTGGAAGTTCGCGCCTACATGCTGAACATCGAGCCGCGAGCGACCGAAACCATCTACGACGCATACAACGCCGTCGCCGTCGGCTACTCCTTCACCGGCCGCCTCAAGGAATGCTTCTGTCACATCGCCGTCTACAGCAAACACATAAACCTCGGCTTCAATCGCGGCGCAGACCTGACCGATCACCAAAAAATCCTGCAAGGCGCTGGGAGTCAAGTCCGCCACGTAACAATCCACGAAAAATCCGATCTATCCGGCCCATATCTGAAAGGCCTAGTCCGCGCCGCAATCGTCAACGCCAGAGCCCTAGCCATCGCCGGCGGCATCCCCGAAATCGCCCCGCAAAGCGTCGTCAAAGCCATCTACGCAAAAAGACGCCGCCCCGGCAAAACTTAGAGCGAAATACGAGATATCGTTAAGCATTATTCATATTGACGTTGCTATAACGACTGGACGGGTCTAGAGAGAATCAATAGAATGCGACAGCTTTCACAGGGAATGTAACGGTGCTGCTATCTTCGGGTGCCACGGGCATTTTGGAAGCATCTGCTGGAACCACGAATGTTTCAGTGGCCGGACGCGAGTGGGAATGCATTCATCAACATCTTCACAGACCGGCACAGAGTCGGCGCCGGCATTTCGTCGTCGCTGTCGTTGCATCGTTTGATGTATCAACTGATGTATCAACACGGCCTCGGAAGCACCTTTCGACATAACGGCAAGTCGAGTCGTCGGTAAGTGACATCCGGCGGCACGGCGGCGCTTTTCTTGATCTTCAACTTCCGATCTCACTGACGAGAATTTTCGAAGTTATGGGAACTATTCGGGAAGTTTGTGGGAAACGAACATTTACAAAGGTGTGGCCGGACAATTACGAATTTATTGCAACGCGGTGAGTCGTAGTCGATTGATAGTAAGTCGAACTTTCATTCGATTGAATTGCTTCAAGAGTCTTCGACGGATTCATAGACGTTTGGTTTCATAAATCCTGGTTACGCGTTTTGAAAATTTGACGGATGCCGAGCCGCAGGGGCGCGGAAGGCAAGGCCGAGAAAATACCGGAGGCTTTAACGTTGGACCGAAAATATTTCCTTTTCATCTGCTCATTCATCTTGCTAGCAATGTCAGTGGCGGGGTGCACAAACACAACACTGACCTCACAGGAATTTCTGACCGTGAGCCCGAGTAGCGCATTGCTAACGGCCGGACAGCAGGCAACGTTTGCCGCAACCGGTTTCACCGGAAGCATTCAGAATCCAGTGTGGCTTGTGAACGGAAGCGCGGGAGGCTCAGCGTCGACGGGCACGATCGCTGGAGGTCTTTACACCGCGCCTGCCACGGCACCTAGCGGACCGGTGCAGATTACGGTTCAAGATGGGACCACCGGCGTGGCGTCGGCGATTCCAGCGACCGTATCTTTCTTCTCCCCTTCCAAATTCAAACCCGGGACGTTGGCCACCACGAACAACCCGCTCGTGGCGTCCTACAGCGTGACCGTGCCGAAGGGATCTACGGTGCAAGTAAATTTTGGAACAACGACGGCGTACGGGCTGAATACCTGGGTGCAGCCATCTCCCAGCGCTGGCGGGGACGCGACGGTGCTTGTAGCCGGAATGCGCCAGGCAACGACCTACCATATGCAGGGCGTAATCCACCTTGTGAGCGGACAAACGATCACCGATTCCGATCGAACGTTTACAACAGGGGCCTTGGCCGCGGGAATCTCGCCAAACATCTCGGTACCTATTCCGCAAGGCCCAAACACCGCGCCCGGAGTTGAGATGATTGACATTGTAAACATCGGGCCCCCAATCAACAATTTGCAGGCCCTCGTGACCGATCTCGACGGCAACATCATCTGGTACTACCAGCTGGAGTCGGGCGTAACACCATTCCCGATCAAAGAGTTGCCGAACGGGAATATGCTGCTGAACGGCAGCGGAACCTCGAATTACACTCGTGAAATCGACCTGGCGGGCAACACCGTTTTTCAAGTGACGCTGGATCAGGTGAACAACTCTCTTCAGCAATTGGGTGTCGACTTTCGCGTGGAGGAGTTTCACCACGACGTACAGAAATTGGAGAATGGGCACTACCTGATTCTGACCAACTACACGAAGCAGATCACCAACATGCCGGGATTCGGTGACGTCGTCGGTGACGTCATTATCGATTGGGACCCGAAGGCAAACGGTGTCGCGTGGTTCTGGAATGCGTTTGATCATTTGGATCTGACCCACGATCCAGTCAGCGCCAACGACTGGACTCATGGTAACGCCGTGATTTATTCGCCGGACGATGGAAACATCATCATGTCGATGCGGAATCAGAATTGGGTGATCAAGATTAACTATCAGGATGGAGCGGGCGATGGAAGTATCCTGTGGCATCTTGGCCCCGGCGGGGATTTCAAACTTCCGGCGGGGAAAGACCCGATCGAATGGAATTATGGCCAACACTTTCCAACGATCGTTTCGCCCAATAGTGCGGGGAACCTGCAACTGATGGTGTTCAACAATGGCAACGAGAGATTGTTAAATTCCACAGGTCAAGTCTGTGGCACAACGGGCGCCGGGCCGTGTTACAGCAGTGTGCCGATCTTTAACCTCAGTGAATCGGCGAAGACTGCGGACATCGCTTCCGAGATCATATTGGCACCCACCTACTCGACTTGTTGCGGAAATGCGGGTGTGCTGCCGAACGGAAACATCGAGTACGACGTTGCACTCGATGTAAACACACCCAATGTCTCGTCCCTCGAGGAAAGTCTACCCGGAGCGACGCCTTCGTTGACGTGGCGGATGAACATCACTGGATTTCTCGCTTATCGCGGGTTCCGAATCTCCAGTTTGTATCCCGGGGTCACGTGGACTCAGGACGCGGTCGCGGCGGCGAATGTGCCGGCTGTGGCCAAGGCAACCACACATTAGCTTGCATGACCGGCGGCGGACGCACGTGTCGCCGGATGAATAATCCAAACTACGAGGCCCCGCTTCCGAGAGTAAACTTGAGGAGCGGGGTTTTTGTTTTCATGGCGAGAAATGGGATGACGAAAAGTCGTTGGCTGCTTTGGGCGGGATTGGGCTTGATGCTGCTCGGCATAAGCAGCGAGCGAGTGCTGGCGCATCCGGCGGCAAATGCGCGCGGACAGAAGAATTCTACTTCTGGCGAAAAACTCACCTGGAAGCCCGTCGATTTCGCGATCGTTCGATACAACGACGATGCTCCGGCTTCTTGGAATATGTACCACGGCGAAAAAAAAGGATTGATCCTGCTGCGCCTCTGGCGCCGTTACTTATTCCTGAACATCCAGGAGCAGGAAGTGTACGAACTCGATCCGCAAAAAGTGAAAGTGCAGGGCGACAGTAGCGCCGAATGGTCGCCGTCTGATTTGCCGTCCGACCCGATTGAAACTTCCGAGTGGAAAGTGCGCGACGTGGGGCCGATGCGCCGAGTCAAATTCCGCTTCGGCAAGACCGGAAACTTCCTAGATATTCAACTGCCGTTGCTGATCAACGGCAAGCCGATGTACTGAACGGCGGAAGTAAAGACGCAACGATGTACCGAAGTAACGATCGGGAAAAATTCAGAAGCGAATCGCCGTTGTTTTTTGAGTTTGCCGAGAGGCTTCCGGCTCAAGATCGTTTGTGATTGCGGACTTGGGGCGCAGCAATGCTGCGCACCTACATTTTTTGAGGCGCGATTTTTTGCGAGGCGATTTTTTTCGGGCGATATTTGTGGCGCGATTCTTAGCGGCGGTAGGTGCCGTAGTACCAGGGGATGCCCAGGGCTCCGGGTTCGACGGCTACTTCTACCAGGTCGCCGATCTGGAAGCGGTCGAAGTCGTCGGAGTCGACGGCGAGACGCTCGTAGGCCTGGCCTGGGCGCCAGGAGCGCACCGACAGGCGGCGCGTGCCGCGCACCAATCCTTTCATATTGAAACGACCAACGACAGCGGTGGGGTGATAGGTAACGTTTTTGGCGTTGTCGAGCCGCCCGTTGACGAAAAGGGTGGCGGCGAGAATCCACGGAAGCGGGATGAAACCTGCGTAGATGCGCTTGAGGACTTCGATTTCTTTGCGATTGCGGGCGCGGCGCTCCAACGTCACGGCGAGAAAGAGAGCGGTAAAGAAAATCACGCCGAAGAAAATCAACATGAGGTCGATATCGAGCGGAGGAAAGATTTGGCTAATGTAGGGGAACGCGAGCGAACCGAGCAGGAAGATGGCGGTACGCGAGACGAGGTGGCGACGGAACACTATCTCAGCGGCGGCGGAGGTGAGGCCACACGCGGGGCATTGATCGGTGGTTCGTTCGGAACCGCAATCCAGGCAACGGGTCATCGTTAAGAGTTAGATGTGAATTGGTCAAAATAGCTGGCGAAGGGGCGGGGGTCAACAAGAGAGTGACGGTGGCTTGTGACTGGCCGAGAGGCGGTTAGTCGCGTTTGGGGGTGACTTGGGAGAGTAGGTGCTGGAATTTTTCGCGCTGCTCTTCGGAGACGACCACCGAAACGCCCATCCCGAGGCCAGGCTCGACTCGCTTGACGAAGCAATCGACTTTGACCGGCATTTCCATGCCGATTCGTGCGGTGAAGCCAGCGCCGACCCAGAGAGGGTCGGTCGATTCGATGAACATACCGTTGGAACTGATATCACGGGTGCGGGCGCGAAGAACGGCTGAGCCCCATTCGATCTCAAGATCGGTGCGGTAGTTGAATCGGGGCGCCCAGCGGCGCTCCAGCCTTCGAGGATGGTCCCCACCGGTCATGGTTAGGCCCGTCCGCCCCCTCTTGCGAACCTGAGATGCAGGCTCGTGAAAATCAATCCGACCTTGATGTGGCGTAGCATACGCCTCCCGTATAGACGCAGGAATAGTCATTTCGAGTTTGGGTGGCGTTCCGACCACGAGTGAAGAAGCGATTACGTGGCGGGGGAGTAGAGACGGAGCCGACGCGTTCGCAGGAGCGAACGCGAAGTAAGGGCATCGGCGCACTTCGGTCGGGATGACAGTTGGTTGCTTAGCGGATGCGCGTTCAGCGGAGAAATTATTCGTTACTCGGATGGGTTGGAGCGGCGGGCGAGTTCGGCTTGGAGGTAATTGCGGAGGGGGGCGGAGACGATGCCGGGTTCGCTGAGGTCGTGGAGATCGGTGGCGTTTATTTCGGGCAAAAAGGCGAGGACGGTGGCGAGCGTTGTGCCGGGGGCGCGAATCAATGCGAGGCGGACGCTGTAGATGCAGGACCAGCGGCGATGTTGCGCGATGGCGTGAACGACCGCAGCAGATAATTTTTCGCGAGCGAGCGCTTTGAGGACTTGGGCTTCAGTGAGATAGGCGTTATCGAGGACGACGGAGAGAATTTGCGGGTGGCCTTCGGCGAGGAGCGCGCCGGCGACTCTGCCGGGGCCGCGACGGGCGAGCGTGATTTTTTGGCCGAGAGGAAGTTGCGAGAGGCGGGCGAGAAGTTGCTCTTCGGCGATACGTTTCAGCTCGGTGGGCACGCCGACGGACAAGGCGAGCTGGGCGAGATCCATCAGATAGAGATCTTTGATGAAGCGGAGACTTGCAAGTCGTGGTGTGTGCGGATGAAAGGCGAGCGCGCGTTTGACTCGATAATTTTTGAGAAGGTTTTTGCGCGTGGCAACTTCTTCGAGGATTTCGGCGGGGAGATCTTTGCGGTCGAGCAGGAGGCAGAGTTGAGTTTCGTCGAGCGCGGGATTGTCGAGAACGGCGAGCAAGACTTCGGTGGCGGGATGGTGGAGGAGAGTGGTGAGGTCGTCGCCGGTGGCGGTGAAGGCTAATTTTCGGTCGGCGGCGGGATCGGTGGCGGTCATGCTACTTCCCTATTGATTGCCGCGCGGCCGGATTCGAGTTCGACGAGATCAGATCGAGTGCCAGACCTGCGGCGGCTTCGGCTGGAGGGACGGGCGAAAGGCCGATGGTGGCTTGGGGCGCGATTTTCTTGAGCTCAACATCGAGTTGCGCATCGAAGAATCTTGAAGCGGAAACCATGCCGCCAGTTTTCGCGATGTAGATTGCGGAATCGCGCAATTTGAGGCGATCGACGAGCGCTTCGGCAAGGAGCGCGATTTCATGCGCTGCGTTGCGAAGCAGAGTTTGCGAGTGTTCGTCGCCGGATTCCGCGGCCTGCGCGACGACGGGGAAGACGCGGGGGAAAACTTCGTCGGCTGCGGTGCGGGCGCGGTCGCGAAGTTCGGTCCAACTGGAAAATTTGAGGTGGCGGAGGATTTGTGCACCGATGACGGAGTCGGCGTGGGTACGGTCGCGTTCGCGGACGGCGGCAGCCACCGCGAGACGGCCGACGTCGAAGGCGCTGCCTTGGTCGCTGAGGAGCGGTCCGTGCCCGCCGGCGCGGGCGGTGTGACCGTCCGCGTCGCGTCCGAGTGCGGAGGAGCCGGTGCCCGCGACGAGGACGATTGCAGCGGGCTGACTGATCGATTCGAGCGAGAGTTCGAGGTCGGTGATGAGGCGAATTTTAGTGTTGGGGAATGCGTTGGCGATTTGCTCCTGCATTTCTTCGTGGGATTGGGAACTGCCGACTCCGGCGAGGCCGGCGCAGAGAGCGGTGATCTGGCGGAGTTCGATGCCGGCTTCGCGCGCGGCGGATTGCGCGGCTTCGGCGAGCGCGGTGGTTGCGGCTTCGTGGCCGATGCGGAAGGGATTGGAGGGGCCGGAGCGCGTGGTAGCGCGGATTTGGCGCTGGGAGTCGAGGAGGACGCATTCGGTTTTGGTGCCGCCGCCGTCGAAGCCCAGGACGTAGTGCATGGGGAGAGGATATGCGATTTGGGGGAGTTGTGCGGGAGGGAGTGAGTTGGTGGTTGCGAGGAGTGTGAGTTGAACGGATTTCTGTTGCCAGGCGCGAGCCAAAAAGCGAGATCGCGTGCACGAGTTGTGATTTGTAGTGACTCAATGCGCTGAGATCCTTCACCGTGCGAGGCGACGCGTTCGCACCCTTCGAGGCTCAGAGCCTTCGGGAAGCGAATGCGAAACAAAAGGCGTCGGCTCGCTTCGTTCAGGATGACAGTTTGTTGCATAGCGGCACGATGGGCGGCACAACAGGATTAACCCGAGTTCACTGCGATTTGGACGGTGCGGTTTGCTGATTCGACCTTATAATCGCGCGCGATGCGAATACATCCGATTGATTTGGGGATTGTGATTGCGTACTTGCTGGGGGTGACGGCGCTTGGGATTTATTTCCGGCGTGGGTCGCAGGATGCGAAGGATTATTTTTTGGGCGGCCGGACGGCGCCGTGGTGGGCGTTGGCCTTTTCGATTGTGGCGACGGAGACATCGACGCTGACGATTATCGGGACGCCGGCGATTTCGTACGGCGGGAACATGACATTTTTGCAGTTGGTGTTTGGATATTTGATCGGGCGCGTGTTGATTGTGCTGCTGTTGTTGCCGGGATATTTTCGTGGGGAATTTTTCACGGCGTATGCGCTGATCGAAAAAAGATTTGGCGCGCGAACGCGCGCGGTGGCGGCGACAACGTTTCTGGTGACGCGCGCGATTGCGGAAGGCGTGCGCGTGGCGGCGATTGCGCTGGTGGTGAGTGTGGTGCTGGGGACTTCCGAGAAGTTGGCGGTGATGGTGGTGATCGCGCTGACGATTATTTATACGCTGGAAGGCGGGATGAAGGCGGTGATCTGGACCGACGTCGCGCAATTTCTTTTGTATCTGGCAGGGAGCGGCGTGACGTTGTGGCTGTTGCTGCATCGCGTGCCGGGCGGATGGAGCGAAGTGACACAGGTTGCGACGGCGGCCGGGCACAAGCTGCAAGTATTGGATTTTTCGTTTCATTGGGCAACGAAATATACGTTTTGGTCGGGGGTGATCGGCGGCGCATTCTTGACGATGGCGAGTCATGGAACGGACCAGACAATCGTGCAGCGATTGCTGGCGGCGCGGAATCAGCGCGATGCCGGTCGGGCGCTGGTGGCGAGCGGCGTGATCGTGATCGTGCAGTTCACGGTGTTCCTGTTGATTGGCGTTTTGTTGTTCGTGTTTGCGCAGCATACGCCGCTGCTGGCGCCGGGCGAACGGCTGGATCGAATTTTGCCGACATATCTGGTGCGCGAGATGCCGGTGGGGCTGGCGGGATTGTTGCTGGCGTCGATCATCGCAGTGGCGATGTCGAATGCGAGCGGGTCGCTGAATTCGCTGGCGGCATCGAGCATATTGGATTTTTCGCGGTTGCGCGGGCGGGCGACGGACACGGCGAGCTTTGTGAAGATTTCGCGACTGATAACGCTGGCGTGGGGATTGGTGTTGATGGGATTTGGGCTGGTGAAGTGGGGGCCGTTGCTGGAAGCGGGATTGACGGTGGTGGCGCTGCCGCTGGCGAGTTTGCTGGGATTATTTTTGCTGGGGACGATCGATCGCAAGGCGAATGCTACGGGGGCGCTGACTGGGATGTTTTTTGGACTGGCGGTGATTTTGTATGTTTTTAAATTTACGACGGTGGCATTTAGTTGGTACGTGATGATTGGGTCGGTGGTGACGTTTGTTGTAGGGGCGGCGGTGAGTCGCGTGATCGGCGGAGCGGGCTCGGTCGTGACGGAATGAGCGGAGTGAACTGAGTGGCTACGACTGTGACGGAACACCGAGTGGAGTTGGTGCGGGGGCTGGGCGCTTGGGCGTCGGCGGCGATTGTTGTCGGCACGATGATTGGGACTGGGATTTTTTTGAAGCCGGCGGAGATGGCGCGCGAGGGGCGATTTGTTTCGGTGGTGTTTGCGGCGTGGATCGTGGGCGCGGTGTTGTCACTGTTTGGCGCGCTAGCGTTCGCGGAATTGGGCGCGATGATTCCGGAGGCGGGCGGCGAGTACGCGTATTTGCGGCGCGGATTTGGGCCGCTATGGGGATTTCTGTTTGGGTGGATGCACTCGATCGTGGGGAGGCCCTCGTCGCTGGCGTCGATCGGCGCGGGACTGGTGAGGTTTCTGGGATTTCTGGTGCCGGCGATTGGCGGGCCGATTTTTACGATACATATTGCGGTGCCGGGGCTGACGCACTGGATTGCGCCTTACGATTTTGTGTTTACGTGGGCGCAGCCGCTGGCGGTTTGCTGGATTGTCGGGATGACCGGCGTGAATTATTTGGGCGTGCGACTGGGCGGAGCGGTGGCGGTGTTTTTGACAGCGATCAAGATTACGTCGGTGGCGATCGTGATTGGCGTGGCGTTTTTTGCACCGCACGCGGCGGCGAGCGCAGCACCCGATCCGATTTGGCCATCGGCGCTGAATGGCGGAGTGTTCAGCGCGTTTTTGGCGGCGCTGGCGGCGGCGCTGTGGGCGTATGACGGGTGGGAAGATTTGAATTTGGTGGGATCGGAAGTCGAGAATCCGTCGCGCAATTTTCCGCGGGCGCTGGTGGGCGGAGTTGCGGTCGTGGCGCTGATTTATTTCCTCTTTAGCGCGGCTTGTTTGAAGGTGCTGCCGTTCGCGGCGGTGGCGACTTCGCCGCACATCGCGTCGGATGTGGTCGAACATGTGGCTGGGCGCGGTGCGGCTGCGTGGATCACGATTGCGATGGTAATTTCGGCGTTGGGGTCGATGAATTCGTCGGTACTGAGCGGGGCGCGGCCGACGTATGCGATGGCGCGCGACGGATTATTTTTCAAAGTGGCGAATGGAGTGAATGCGAAGTATCGGACGCCGGGGCGGGCGTTGATATTTCAGTGCGTGCTGGCGTCGTTGATGGCGTTGACGGGGACGTTTGAAGAGTTGACGAGTTTATTTATTTTTGCGGGATGGATTTTTTACGGACTGGCGGTGGTGGCGCTGTTTCGCATGCGAAGGACGGAGCCAAATCTGGAGCGGCCGTACCGGTGCTGGGGATATCCGTGGGTGCCGGGATTGTTCGTGGCGGGGGCGCTGGCGCTGACATTTAATATTTGGTTGGAGCGGCCGGGGCGGTCGTCGATTGGTTTGTTGCTGATTTTGGCGGGGGTGCCGTTTTATCGGTATTGGGCCGGACGGTCGCGATCGCAAACGCAGGCTACTCCCGTTTAGATTTGGGAGTAGGGCGCGGGCGTCAGGATTAAATTGGTGATGTTGGAGACGATGTCTTCGAAGGCGTAGCGCGGGTTGGCTTGCATCGCTTTCCAATCGGGGCTGGTGGCGAAGGCAGACCAGTGCTGGTCGCGCGTGGCGAGGCTTTCAAAACTCAACATGTAGGTGAGATTGGGCAGATGGCCGCCGATGAGCGTGTCGCCGTAGAAAACTTGCGTGAATCCGGCTTTGTCGAAGATTTTTTCTTCGCCGGACTGCATCATTTCTACCTTGCGTTTGTGGTCGAGATCGCTGGGGCTTTCGTAGGTGCGGAGTTCGAAGACGCGAGCAGCGTTGGTAGCGGTCGCGGTCGGCAGCGTGACGCCGGGGATTTTTTCGAACGCGATCATGAGCTGGCTTTCGATGCGCTGGTACGCGGGCGCAACGGCGGGCGCGCTGAGGAATGGAGTGCCGGCGGACATATATTGAGCGTCGGAGGCGAGATGGGCTTCGAGGTTAACGAGCGCTTCGAGTGACGCGCTGGGGAGAAGGACGTACATCGCGGGAGTGCCGGGGCCGACGGTGAGGTTGAATACGCCGACGGGAGTGATGCCTGCGCGATTGGCAGCGGGGATGAAGGCGTTTTGGAAGAAAGCGTCGCAGATTTTTTTCTGCGGGCCGTCGACGAGCTGGTAGCGGCGGAGTTCGTAGTAGAGGCGCTGCTTGGTTTGCGACGCGGTGCTAGCCGCAGCTGCTTGCGAGGCTTCGGCTCGATCGGGCGTCGCGTTTGTAGTTGAGTTGGTCATGGACTTGGCCTCCGCATCGGTTACGGCAGCCGCGCTCAAGGCGGCAACTAGCGAGTTGGCGACAAACGTTCGGCGTAGCATGTGAGTTTTTCCTCCGTGGGCTCGATAAAAATTGGAATTTCGCGATTGGATTCAGCTCGATGCGGCACGTGCAGTTGCAGCCGAACTGTTCGTGGTGCCGATCGCGAGAGGCAAGATGGCTTGCTCGGCTTCGGCGCTGACCGTCAGCATCGGATGCAAAGTTTTCGCGAGGATTTCGATTCCGGTGGCGAGGCGCGGTCCCGGACGCGAGAAATAGCCGTTGGCTTCGAGCGCGTAGACGCGATTGTTGCGGACGGCGGGCGTCACGCTCCACTGTTCGGGGAACGGCATGTTGCGATATTCGTCGCGCGCTTGCTCGGCGGAGTAGCCGCAGGGCGAGACGAGGATCACGTCGGGGACGGCTTCGACGATGTCCTGGAGGCTGACGCGGAAAGTTGGTTTGCGCGGCAAGCCGAAGAGGTCGATGCCGCCGGCGCGCTCGATCATCTCGGGAACCCAGTGGCCGCCGACGTAGAACGGGTCGAGCCATTCGAGAAAAGCGACGCGAGGATGATGGTCGATCTTTGCGACGGCGCGTTCGATGGATTCGAGTTGGCCGCCGATTTTTTCGAGCAAGTGCTCGGCTTCTTCAGCGCGGCCGGTTTCTTCGCCGACCCAGAGGATGTCGCGCCAGACGTCCCCGAGGTCGAGCGGGTTTAGCGTGAGGACTTCGGGCGGATAGGTGAAGCGAGAGAGAGCCGTCGCGAGATCGTCGGGCGATGCGGCGCAAACGTGGCAGAGATCCTGCGTGACGATGAGGTCGGGCTTGAGGCTTTCGAGGAGGTCAGCGTCGACGGCGTAGAGGCTTTCGCCGCGAGAGACGAAGTCGCGAACTTGCGTGTCGATTTCGGCGGGAGTGGCGTCTTTTTTGACCCGCGATTGAATGACGACGGCTTTGGTGCGGGCAGCGGGGGGAAAGTCGCACTCGTGGCTGACGCCGACGATTTTGTCGCCGAGGCCGAGGGCGAAGAGGATTTCGGTGGCGGACGGAAGTAGCGAGACGATGCGCATAACGGAAAGAACTTTAGCACAGGGCGAAGGGGGAGAGTTTGAGGTCGAACGATGAAAAATCGGAGGGTGACGAACGGTAGAGTTGGGTAGCGAGACGGACGGCCGGGCGGAGTAAACCCCGCCCCTACAAGAGGCGGGCGCCGGAGCATCGGCTATTTGTAGATGAAATATTTGCGGCGGGTGGCGTCGAACTCGGCGAGGCTTGGCGCCCAGCTGTTCACGATGGCGTCGGGCGTGTCGCCTTTTTCGAGCATGTCGATGGTTTGCTGATTGCCGAGGAGCACGATCATCTTCGTCAAATCGAAATCGTTGGGATAGCGCTTTTTCAAAATGGTGGCGATCTCGATCGCCATTCGAAGGCTGCGGACGGCTGCGCGATCGGTGACACGGACTCCGACTCCGCCGCAACGATGGCCTCCGTACAAGCCGGAAACGGGGATGAAGGGCTGATCGCTGAAACGCAGGCCGGGCAGATGCAGATCGTTGAGATCGCTAGCGACGTCGGCGCCCACAATCCATGGCGCGCCGAACTCTTCGAACGGTGTTTCGGTGCCGCGGCCGACCGAAACGCCTGCTGCCTGTAAGTTATCGAGGCCGGGATAGACGATCGAGCCTTTCAGCGTCCGCAGATTCGGCGACGGCGGCGTCCAGCGGATGCCGGTGCTTTCGAAAAAATAATTGCGATGCCAGTTTTTCATTTCGATGACGTGCAAATTACAACCGATATGATTTTCGTTGTTGAAGAATTGTGCGAGTTCGCCGATGGTTAGGCCGTAGCGAATGGGAATCGGATAGTAGGCGGTGAAAGCAGTTTTGTCGGCATCCAGCGATGGACCTTCGATGATTTCGCCGCCGAGCGGATTGGGGCGATCGAGAACGTAGAAGGCGATATTTCGTTTCGCGGCCTCTTCCATGCAGTAGGCCATGGTCGTCGTGTAAGTGTAGAAGCGGACTCCGGCGTCTTGCACGTCGAAGACGAGGGCGTCGATGTTTGCAAGCATCGCGTCGGTGGGGCGGCGCGTGTCGCCGTAAAGGCTGAAGACGGGCAAGCCGGTCGCGGCGTCTTTGCTGGAGGCGACGTTTTCGTCGTTGCGTCCGGCGAGGCCGTGTTCGGGGCTAAAGAGCGCGACGAGCTGCACACCGGGCGCGCGCGAAAGTTGGTCGATCGTATTGCGGCCGAGCGCGTCCTGGCCGGTGTGATTGGTGATCAGGCCGATGCGCTTGCCGCGGAGTGGAGCGAATTTTTCGGTTTCGAGGACGTCGATGCCGACCTGCACGCGGCCGGGGCGGCCGGATGAGCGCTTTGCCGAGCGCTGCGATGAATGCGATGTCTTGGACGCGGAACTCTCAGGAGTTGCCGCACCGGCAACAGCTGCAACGAACGCGGCGGCAACGATCAGGCAAATTAGAGCAGACGTTGCGCGGGTCAACATCAGAGAGCTACGAGTCATCGATCCATCCAGAGTACATCGAGCAGCGAGCGTGTCTTCAAACGTCACTTCGAACGCCGGGTCGAACACTCGACGCTGCGCAAGCAACAATATTATTGTGGAACGGGCCGCGGGGACACGCGTTGTTCACCCTGTGCCCATGTGCTATACAAATTCTGTCTATAGTTGTCGCTTGGGGGCTCCTTAATTGATGAAAGGACGCAGGTATGGCGTTCTGTTTTTGCTTCCCGCCGCGCTAATCGTATTTATGGCTCACACATCCGCAAAGATTCCAGACACCGCGCAGAATGCAGGCGCTAACGCCGCTTCGGCGTCAAGGCGCGCGCGCGACGCAAGCAAGTTTGCCGAGGCGACGCTCCAGAAAATGAGCGTCGACGAAAAGATCGGCCAACTACTTTTCACGACATATCACGGCGAGTTGACGCCGACGGATTCCGCGACGTACGCGAAGATCGTGCACGACGTTGTGGACCTGCATTGCGGCGGCTTCATCAACGTGACGCATATTTCGCCGATGGGCATCGAGAAGAGCCAGGCTTACGCGACGGCGGTGCTGAATAATCAGCTGCAGTCGAAGGCGAAGCTGCCGCTGCTGATCGGCGCGGATTTCGAACGCGGCACCGGGATGCGGCTCGATGACGGCACGTCGTTCCCGACGGCGATGGCGCTCGCAGCTGGCGGCAACACCGCTGATGCCTACATGATGGGCAAGATCACGGCGCTGGAAGCGCGCGCTGTCGGCATCCAATGGATTTACGCGCCGGTTTCGGACGTCAACAATAATCCTGGCAACCCGATCATTAATACGCGTTCGTTTGGAGAAGACCCACACAAGGTCGCGGAATTTGTGAGCCAGTTTGTGCGCGGCGTGGAAGAAAACGGCGGGCTGGCGACCGCGAAGCATTTCCCGGGGCATGGCGATACTGCGGCCGATTCTCATATCGATCTTCCGGTGATCACTGCAAGCCGCGAGCGGCTCGAGAGCCTGGAGCTTGTTCCCTTTCGCGCGGCGATTGCCGCGGGTGCGGGCAGCGTCATGACCGGGCATCTTGCAGTGCCGGCGATGGAGCCTGACACCAACACGCCTGCAACGCTCTCACACAATATTTTGACGGGCGTGCTGCGCGACGAATTGCATTTCCAGGGATTGGTCGTCACCGACGCGATGGACATGGGCGGAATCACGGTGCGCTACGCGCCGGGCGAAGCCGCTGTGCGTGCCGTGCTCGCTGGAGCCGATGCGCTGTTGATGCCTCCTGTGCCCGACGCCGCGTTTGAAGGTTTGCAATCCGCGGTACGCTCTGGCCGCATCTCGATCGAGCGGCTCGACGCTTCGGTGCGACGCATCCTCGAAGCCAAGGCGATGCTTGGGCTCGACAAGACGCGCATCGTGGACATCAACGCGATCAACCAGAAGCTGGGCAGCATCGCGTGGCAAAAAGAAGCGCAGAACATTTCCGATCGCGGCATCACGCTGCTGCGCGATACGCCGCACGCATTGCCGATCGATGGCACGAAACCAAATCGCGCGCTGCTGCTGGCGTTTTACGCCGACCCCGAGCCGTATCCCGGCGAAGACCTCGAGCGCGAGCTGAAATCGCGGTTCGACAGCGTCACGACGCTGCGCGCCGACACTCGATTTATTAATGCGGCCAATCTGAAGCTGCCCGATCCCAGCACCTACGACACTGCGATTCTCGCTTTGTTTGTGCGCGTCAGCGATCGCAAAGGCAACGTGGACGTGCCCGCCGAGCAGGCGGCAGTAGCCGATCAGCTTTACAAATCGGGCAAGCCGGTCATCACGCTCGGATTCGGCAGTCCTTATTTGATCGAACGCTTCCCAGCAGCCCAAACGTGGCTCGCGGCTTTCGGTATCAGCGACGTGGCGCAAATTTCGGCGGCGCGCGCGATGTTCGGCGAAATCCCAGTGCATGGGAAAGTGCCGGTGACGATTCCTGGCGTTGATCTGAAAGCGGGTTCGGGGATCGAAATCCCAGCCAACCCCATGACGCTTGAGAAGACCGATGTTCGCGGCGAAGCGCTGCTTCGTCCTGCGTACACCGTGCTTGAGAACGCGATTGCGGACAAAGCATTCCCCGGCGCGACGCTCGCCGTCGGATACAAAGGCAAAGTCGCGATTCATGCGTTCGGCAATTTGAGCTACGACGCAAACTCTCCCGCAGTCGACGTTCGAACGATGTATGACATCGCCTCGCTGACGAAAGTTGTGGTGACGACGACGCTGGTCGCGAAACTTGTCGAGGGCGACTTCCCCGTAGGGCTGGACCTCGATGCGAAGGTCGAGCGCTATCTGCCCGAGTGGGCCGCCGATCCGAACGCGAAAGACATCGAGTGGCGCCACCGCGTCACCGTGCGCCACCTGATGACGCACACCTCGGGACTGCCACCATTCAAGGAATACTGGCGCACTTCAACGAGCAAGCAGGAAACGCTACGGCGCATTTTTATCGAGCCGCTCGACTACGAGCCGGGAACGAAAGAGGTTTACTCCGACCTTGGCATCATCCTGACGGCGGAAATTATCGAACGCCTGACGGGTCGCTCGCTCGACGACCTCGCGAAAAGCTACATCTTCAATCCACTCGGCATGAAAGATTCGATGTATCGCCCCCCGAAGACGCTTTGGTCTTGGATCGCTCCGACGGAAATCGACAAGAACCTGCGCCATCGCCTGGTGCAAGGCGAAGTGCACGACGAAAATGCCTTTTCGATCGGCGGTGTCTCTGGTCACGCAGGAGTCTTCAGTACTGCGCCGGACCTCGCGGGATTCTGCCAGATGCTGCTGAACGGCGGAGTTTACGCGCACCAGCGCATTCTGAAGCGCGCCACGATCGCCGAATTCACGACGCCGCAGAAGCTTTCGAGCGGCACGCGCACGCTGGGCTGGGCGGTTCCGACCGAAGGCGGCTCGAGCGGACATTATTTCTCCGCGCACACTTTCGGCCACACCGGCTTCACTGGCACATCGATCTGGATCGATCAAGAGCGCCAGATCTTCGTCGTGCTGCTGACGAACCGCGTGAATCCCACACGCGAAAACATGAAGATCGCCAAAGTACGACCTGAGCTGCACGACGCAGTCATGCAGGGCCTCGGCTTCGCCAACGCCCCTGTTCCAACTCGTTAACCGTTAACGTTTCGCGCCACGCCCTGTGCTGTTTTGGCGGCGCGGCCAAATTCCCTTCTCCGCCAACGATATAATTCTTGGATGTCCCGTCTGCCCCAGGACCGTCGGCGAACCGAGCAACGCAACCCGGCGTCGCGCGGTTTGGATCGGATGGGGACGGAAAACATCCTTCGCGTCATCAATCGCGAAGACCAGAAAGTGGCGGTTGCGGTCGGACGTGAAATTTCGGCCATCGCCAAGGCAGTCGACGCGATTGTTGCTGCCATTCGAAAAGGCGGCCGTCTGCTTTACGTCGGCGCCGGAACGAGCGGGAGGCTGGCGATTCTCGATGCTTCCGAAGTTCCGCCGACCTACGGCGTTTCGCGCAATGTTGTACAGGGACTGATCGCTGGTGGAAAGAAAGCTGTGACCGGTGCGGTGGAAGGTGCGGAAGATTCGGTTGCAAACGGCGTACGCGACTTGAAGGCAAAAAAATTGTCGCGAAAAGATGTTGTGGTCGGAATCGCAGCCAGCGGGACGACGCCATACGTGCTCAGCGCGCTGCAATTCGCGCGAAAGATCGGCGCGACGACGATTGCGGTGACGGCCAACCGAAATTCGCCGCTCGCGAAACACGCGAAGATCGCGATCTCGGTCGAAGTCGGCCCCGAAGTCGTGACCGGCTCGACACGCATGAAAGCCGGCACGTCGCAGAAACTGGTATTGAACATGCTCTCGACCGCCTCGATGGTGAGGCTCGGACATGTCTACGACAACCTGATGATCGACCTGACGTTGACGAACGAAAAGCTTTTGCAGCGCGGCACGCGCATCCTGGCCGAGGCCAGCGGCGCGGAAGTGTCGGAAGTGGAACACGCTCTGCGTCAATCGAAACACGATGTGCGCGTGGCGCTGACGATGTTGAAGACTGGCTCCGACGCACGCGGCGCGCGGGCTCGGCTGGCAGTGGCAAACGGCAATTTGCGAAAGGCTTTGGGGGAGTAAGAGCGCATGGACAAGTTCCTGATCAAAGGCGGCAAGCCCCTGCACGGCACGGTGCCTATCAGCGGCGCAAAAAATTCCGCGCTACCGGTGATGGCGGCGTCTCTGCTGACACCAGAGAAGGTCACGCTGCACAACATTCCGAAAGTGCGCGACCTGATCACGATGAGCAAACTGCTCGCGTTCATGTCGGCGAAAGTTTCGGTGACGGAGATTCCGTCGAGCGACTACGTGATCGAAGCGGTCACTTTAAATGACGCGATTGCTCCGTACGAACTCGTAAAAACGATGCGCGCTTCCATTTTGACGCTCGGCCCCGCGATCGCGCGAGCCGGCGTAGCGCACGTATCGCTGCCCGGCGGTTGTTCGATCGGCGCGCGGCCCGTGGATTTGCACCTGACGGCGCTGGAAAAAATGGGCGCGCACATCACCATGGCTGATGGCTACATTCAAGCGAAGGCGCCGGGAAACGGGAAGCTGAAGGGCGCGCACATCGTATTCGAAAAGATCACCGTAACCGGTACCGAGAATATTTTGATGGCTGCCGCGCTTGCGGAAGGCGAAACCATCCTCGAAAATTCGGCGCGCGAGCCGGAAATCACCGACCTCGTCATCATGCTGCGCAAGATGGGCGCGCAGATCACCGGCGATGGAACATCGACGCTGCGCATTCAAGGCGTGGAAAAACTTCACGGCTGCGAGCATTCCGTCATTCCCGATCGCATCGAGGCGGGCACATTCCTCGTCGCAGGAGCGATCACCGGCGGCGACTTGACCATCGAAAATTGCGCGCCCGATCACCTTGGCGCAGTGATCGCCAAGATGCAGAAGGCCGGCGTTCGCATCGACACTGTCGGCCCCACATCGCTGCGCGTTCGACCCGCCGAAAAATTAGTCGGCGTCGACATGACCACCGAGGAATATCCCGGCTTCCCCACCGACATGCAGGCGCAATACATGGCGCTGACGACTCAGGCTCACGGAGCCTCGGTGATCACCGAAACCATTTTCGAGAATCGCTTCCTGCACGCCAGCGAGATGGTTCGCATGGGCGCCAACATTTCGATCGACGCGCGCCGCGCCGTCGTGCGCGGACCGGCAAAACTTTCGGGCACAACAGTGCAGGCTTCTGACCTTCGCGCCAGCGCCGGCCTCGTGCTGGCCGGCCTCGTCGCCAGCGGCGAGACCATCATCGACCGCGTCTATCACATCGATCGCGGCTACGAACGCATCGTCGAAAAGCTGAGAGCCGTCGGCGCGACGATTGAGCGCATCCAGGAAACTCCGGACAAAGACTAGCCGGCTTTCAGTTCGGCCACTGCACCCTCGGCCAGCCTCCTTGCCGGGTACCTCCGTATCAGCAATTCCAATCCGTTTTTGCTACAATCGGCGCCTCGGGAAAAACAGACGGACACACCGGACGTTCGGCGTTCCTTCCGTCATGGAGGTACCAATGGCGCAGACCCATTTGCTGGATCGCCTCGACGCGGCAATCGCCGAGAAAAATTTGTTGAAGCATCCGTTCTATCAAGACTGGCAGGCGGGCAAGCTCAGCCGTGAGTCTCTCCAGTTGTACGCCTCGCAGTATTACCGGCACGTCGAAGCATTCCCCAAACATCTGCGCGTTCTCGCCGCGCGAACCGAAGGCCCGCTGCGCGAGACCGTGATGGAAAATCTTGCTGAAGAAGAAAATCCTGAAGGGCCGCATCCGCGGCTTTGGCGCGACTTTGCTTCCGCCGTCGGCGTCGCGGAAGAAGATATTGGCTGCTGCCCCGCTTTGCCCGGCACGCAAGCTGTTGTTTCGACCTTCCGCGAAATCTGCGGTGATCGGCCAGTGGCGGAAGCTGTCGCTGCCCTGTACGCGTATGAATCGCAGGTACCCGAGATTTCCGCGACGAAGATCGACGGCCTGAAGAAGTTTTACGGTATCGATCGCCCCGAAGCGCTCGCGTATTTTTCCGTTCACGAAGAAGCCGACAAAGCGCATCGCGCTGCGTGGCGCGGATGGTTGGAAGAGCACGCCGGCGACACCAGCGAGGATGAGATTGTCGCGACGGCGCAGGATGCCTTGAACGCACTATGGGGCGCGCTCGACGCGGTCTACTGCAAGAAAAAGTGCGTCGCGGTGAATTGAGTTCGATTGCTGAGAACTGAGACTGAAAAGCCCTCGCGAAAGCGAGGGCTTTTTCTTTGCACCCTAGTCGCCTTCGGCAGCCGGCAAATCACCGACCAAGATGTGCCCGCACGGCACGAACCCCGCCCGCTGCAGCGTCCTCTGCGAGGGAACGTTCGTCGTGCGGCAACGAACTCCAGGTTTGAAGCCGCCTTCATAACACACGCGCTTTAACTCTTGAACGATGAAGCTGCCAAGCCCACGCCTTCGAAATTCCTCGCGAACGTCCATATAGATGTCGCCGTACGGCCGATTGTAGTGAAACAAAATTCCGCCGGTCGCCGCGACGCTACCGTCCAGCTCTACGACTCCGTGCCAAGGTAGCTGCTGGTTGGAAACGTCGAGCCCATCCTCCGCCACCGCAGTACGAAACGTCGCGCCAGGCGGAGCGAAATTCGTGGTCACCGCATCCTCAAATAAAACCGACTCGCTCTCAACGTTTTTCGCGAGCGCGTGAAACATCGCGCTCGTCAGCCTGTCGTTCGATTGAATCTCCATCCGCGTCGCGCCGCAAGCCTTTCGCAGAGCGCCAAACAATTCAAAAATCTTCAGCCGATAAGGGCGCGCGACGAAAATCTCATACAGCGCCGGGACCTGCGTCCACGGCCTCGCGATGGCGACCGAACCGTACCCAACCTGGGCGCCATCAATCCTCAACGAATACTCTTGCGTCCAGCCCCGCCGCGAATGAATGGAATCGTGAATGACCTGACAGCTCATCTCAAGCCGGTACATATCCCGCAGCGCGAGAATCGACTCCAGTTCACAGGGTTGCGCCGAGATGAGCATCGCCCGGATTGTACCGTTGCCAGGTGAATCGACAAACAAAAGGCCCGGCGTTTCCGCCGGGCCTTGAGACTTACGCGATACGCGACGCGACCTAGTTAGACTCTTGCTCGGTCGTCGGCTCCGGTGCAGGCGCTCCGCCGGCCGCCACGTCCTTCTTGGCCGCCTTCTCGCGCGCTTCCTTGATCAACGCCTTGCGCGACAAGCGCACCTTGTTGCCTTCGATCGAAAGCACCTTGACCAGCACCTGGTCGCCGAGTTTCAGTTCGTCGCGAACGTCGCGAATGCGATGTTCCGAGATTTCGCTGATGTGCAGCAAGCCGTCCGTGCCTGGGAAGAGTTCAACGAACGCTCCGAACTCCGCCAGCCGCACGACTTTGCCGAGATACGTCTTGCCGATTTCGGCCGAAGCCGTGACATCGCGCACCATCTGCAGCGCTTGATCGCCGCCCGAGCCGCTGGTCGAGAAGATGTGCACCGTGCCGTCTTCCATCACATCGATCTTCACACCAGTAGCTTCGATGATCGACTTGATCTTCTTGCCGCCCGGTCCGATCAGGTCGCGAATCTTGTCGGTAGGAATCTGCAGCTTGTAGAGGCGCGGAGCATACGCTGAAATCTGCGTGTTGTGCGTGCTCAGCGTCTTTTCCATGATGTCGAGAATCTCAAACCGCGCCTTCTTCGCCTGAGCCAGCGCCTCGCGCATCATCGGAATCGTCACATTCAGAACCTTAATGTCCATCTGCAACGCGGTGATTCCCGCGCGCGTTCCGGCCACCTTGAAGTCCATGTCGCCGTAGTGATCTTCCGCACCGGCGATGTCCGTCAGGATCGAGTACTTACTATTTTCCCCGACCACCAATCCCATCGCGATACCGGCGCAGGGCGACTTGATCGGCACACCGGCATCCATCAGCGCCAGCGAACCGCCGCAAACCGTCGCCATCGACGACGACCCGTTCGATTCCAGAATGTCCGACACCAACCGCATCGCGTACGGAAATTCCGTATCGGACGGCAGCAAGCTCGTCAGCGCTCGTTCCGCCAATGCACCGTGACCGATTTCACGTCGTCCCGGCCCGCGCAAAAACTTCACTTCGCCAACGCTGAACGGCGGGAAGTTGTAGTGCAGCAAAAACCGCTTGAACTGGTCCTGCGCGAAAAGCAGGTCGAGCCGCTGCATGTCTTCCTTGGTTCCCAGCGTCAACGTCGCAAGAGCCTGCGTCTCGCCGCGGGTAAACAGCGCCGAGCCGTGTACGCGCGGCAGCAAACCTGCCTCGCACGTGATCTTGCGAATCTTGTCGAACGCGCGTCCATCCGGACGGCGCCGCGCATTCAGCACTTCGTCGCGGAAAATGTTCTCGCGCATCCGCTCGAACGCGCGCTTCGTCAACACGCGCTTCTCTTCCTCTTCTTCCGGGATCGCCTTCATGATCTCGGCCTTCAACTCATCGACGAGGTGATAGCTTTCCTTCTTCGGATGCTTCTCGGTGTTCAGCGCATCCTTCAACTTCGCGCCGTACGTCTTGTCCAGATTCGAATAGATCGCCTGATCGAACGGCAGCGCCGCAACAACCACCTTCTTCGGCTTGATCTGGCTATGCAGATCGCGAATCGCCGCGATGATCTTTTTGACCGCCGCGTGCCCGAACTCGAGCGCCTCAACCACCGTCTCTTCCGAGACTTCTAGCGCGCCCGATTCCACCATCACGATGCCTTCTTCCGAAGCGGCAATCACGATGTTGATCGAGCTGGTCTTCTGCTCCGCCACCGACGGGTTGATCACGAGTTGCCCGTCCAGTTGTCCGACGCGTACGGCGGCGATCGGCGTCTCGAACGGCAAGTCCGAGCAGAACGCAGCAGCCGACGCCGACGTCAGCGCGATCACATCGGGATCGTTCGCGCTATCCGCCGACAAAACCATCGACACGATCTGAGTCTCATTCCGCCACGCTTCCGGGAACAGCGGCCGCATCGGGCGATCGATCAGCCGCGATGTCAAGACTTCCTTCTCCGACGGCCGCCCTTCGCGCTTGAAAAATCCGCCCGGAATCTTTCCGGCCGAATACGTATTTTCTTTGTAGTCCACGGTCAGCGGCAAAAAGTCGCGGTCATTCGGGGTCGAGTTCATGCACGCGGTCGTCAGCACCACCGTATCGCCATATCGCGCGGTAATAGCGCCGTTGGCTTGCTTGGCGATTTTGCCGGTCTCCAGAATCAGCGGCCGGCCTCCCACATCCACTGTGACCGAGTACGGCGCTGGCGTGATTTTATTTTCAGACATAGACATATTCCTTGAGCTCCGCGTTCACGCAGAGCTGTTTCAGTTGGCGGAGAATCGTCTCCGCATTCAAATTGAAGACTGGAGGTGAGGTCGTGCGAAATTGACAAACAAACGCCTAGACACATCCCCTGAAGTTCCGCTCTTCTTAAGTAATTAAGAGCGGACGCGCAACGCTTCCACGAGCAGCCACACCCCTGCTCTCGGTTTGGTCTGATTTTTTACCTTCGTGGATTTGCTGTAGTGAAGCTCCACACCAGCGGAGCTGCTACTTGCGCAGGCTAAGCCGTTCAACAATCTCGCGGTACCGATCCGGGTCCCGGCGGTTCAGATAGTCCAGCAGTCGGCGGCGCTTGTTGACCATCATGATCAAACCCCGGCGCGATGCGTGGTCCTTCATGTGAGACTTGAGGTGCGTAGTCAGATAGCTGATCCGCTCACTCAGCAGCGCAATCTGCACTTCTGGTGAGCCGGTATCTTTGACGTTGGCCCGAAACTGTTCGATCAGTACTGATTTGGCTACGCTCAAGTGCCCCTCTCCGTCGTTCCCTAAATTTTCCTCTTATCTTCGACAAATTCAGGCTAACACAGTCGCGCAAACTGTGTAAAGGAATCGTAATGTCCCACAAAAAGTCCTTCGGCACATCCTCGCTCCGCTTGCGGCACTTGGCACCGCAATTACGCCGTGGCAATATCCCTATGTACTGCTGCACAGCGAAATTCAAGGCCGCTTCGTCGCGCATTTCGAAAACCTCAACGTGGAGAAAATGATGCTCAAACAACTTTGTTGTCTGGTCTTTTGTCTTGCCGTCGCTTCGCTCTCAGCTTGCGGGCAGGGCACCAAGCCCAGCCCAGCCGCCAACGCCGAATGCAGCCTCAATGGCGGAAAATCCGTGAAGATCGCTTACTCCAGCCCGCGCATGAAGGGCCGCAAAATTTTCGGCGGTCTCGTTCCCTACGGCCAGGTGTGGCGCGCCGGTGCGAATGAAGCGACCACCTTCGTCACCGACACCGATCTCAATGTAGGCGGTACAACGGTTCCAGCGGGCAGCTACACAATCTTCGCCGTGCCAAACGCCGACAAGTGGCAGCTCGTCATCAGCAAGAAAACCGGCGAGTGGGGCACCGCGTATCCAGGTCCGAGCAATGATCTCGCCCGCATCGAGATGAAAGTTTCGAGCCTCTCGTCGCCCATGGAAAATTTCACTATCTCGTTCGACAAAGCCGGCTCCGGCTGCAACCTGAAAATGGAGTGGGAGAACACCGCCGCCTCCGTAACCGTCGCCGCTAAGTAATTCGCCCCTTGCAGCACGCGATCGTATCCGTTGTAGGGGCGCAGCACGTCGAAGATCCTGAGCATCGAAGGGCTGCGCCCCATCTCGGCAAGATCTAAACCTCTCGCCTTTGCTTTCGTCTCCGTCGAACAATTCAATCCATCAAACTAAAAACCGATGTCATCTTGAGCGCAGCGAAAGATCTCAGAAGTAAGCCCCCTTCGCAATTTGACCCATCTTCCTATCGCAGCGCCTCCACCAACCTCCGCACTTCCCTTTCAAACGCATCCGGCTCCGCATCCCGCGCCACAACCGAACTCAACCCCGCATGAAACTCCGTAGCGCCCGTCGCCTCAGCAATCTCCGCTGCATTCTCCGCCGTAACCCCGCTCCCAGGCATCACCATCAATCGCCCTCGCGCAAGCCGCACAATCTCGGCAATCCGAGCCACCGCCCCCGGCGCAGTCGCCGCCCCTCCCGAAGTCAACAATCGCTTCGCCCCCGTCGCAACAACATCCTCCAGCGCCGCAATCAATTCCGCGATCTCATCAAACGCCCGATGAAACGTAACCGGCAATGGCGCAGCCGCGCGAACCAACTCCGCCGTCCGAGTTGCATCGACGCTCCCATCGTCACGCAACAATCCCAACACAACTCCATCCATCCCAGCCGCCCGCGCAACTCCAATCGACCGCTTCATCTCCTCGAACTCCACATTCGAATACACAAAGTCTCCACCTCGCGGTCGCACCATGGAAAAAATCGGCAACCGAACGCGGGCACGCGTCTCCCGCATCAACTCGACCGATGGCGTCACGCCTCCAACATTCAGCTCGCCACACAACTCAATCCGCGCAGCCCCGCCGCGCTCCGCCGCCACCGCGCGCTCAACACTCTCCACCGAAATCTCCACCACCCGTCCACTCGTCACGGATTCAGCCTCATCCCAATTCCTGTTTTCTATTTTCCAATTTCACTTTTCCGATTTCTCTTTTCGTTTGCTCATCCCTAACCTCCCGCTTGTGATAGTCTTGCCCACCAGAAAACCTCGATAGGTTTTCGAAAAATCCCAGCCGTCGATTTTCTTCTTCCGGGGCCGGACATGCGTAAAGGAGAACGCCGTATGAAACACCATTTTCAATGGACAGCGCTGCTACTCATCGCTTTGAGCGCGGGCCTGGTCGCATGCGAAGAGCCGTACCATCAGAAAGACGAGCAGTATTACTTCATTTCCGCCAACATCAACATCCCTTATTGGCAGGAAGCTCAGGCGGGCCTGCTCGATGCCGCCAAAACGATGGGCGTCAAAGCCGAAATGGACGGCCCCACCACGCTTTCCCCGAAAGATGAACTCGACTCCTTCCAGAAAGCCGTCGCGCTCCATCCCGCCGGAATTCTCGTCTCAGTTTCCAACGCCGATCTGTTTAAGGATCCCATTAGCGCCGCAGTGGCCGCTGGCATCCCTGTAATCACCATCGACGCCGACTCACCCGATTCAAAGCGCATCATGTTCATCGGCACCGATAATTTCAAGGCCGGCCAGGAAAGCGGCAAGCACATGGCCGACATTCTCAAGGGCAACGGCCAAATCGTGATCGTGTCGATTCCAGGTCAGCCCAACCTTGACGAGCGCATCCGCGGCGTCAACGAAGCTCTCAAGAAAGCACCCGGCATCAAGATTGTGCAAACGATCGACGACAAGGGTGATCCGCGGCAAGCCTACGACGGCGTGTCCGCGCTGATTCAGAAAAAGACCAAAGTCGACGGCGTAATTTGCCTCGAAGCTTCCGGCGGCGCTGGTGTCGCCGACGCGCTCCACCGCGTTGACTTGACCGGCAAAGTCGCAATCGTCTCGTTCGACAAGGATCCCGAAACATTCTCCTGGATCGATCGCGGCGGCATCAACGCCACAGTCACCCAGAAGCCCTACGTCATGGCTTTCTACGGCGTCCGCTTCCTCGACGACCTGCACCACAACGTCGTCCACGAATTCAAGGATTGGCGCACCGCCCCCGCCCCGTCGATGCCCTCATGGGTCGACACCGGCACCGCCATCGTCGACAAGTCCAACCTCGCCGCCTTCAAAGACGCCCTAGCCGCTCACCCGAAACCGCTCTAATCGCATTCCTATTCGTCGAACGAAAAAGCCCGCGCAGCGAACACGCCGCGCGGGCTAATTTTTTCGGTGGAACGAATTCAACTTCCACAAATCCACCAATCAATCACTACGCCACCGCGCCGCCAACGCCACCCTGTAGCCGCGATCGCTTCTCAGATCGCGGGGTTTAGATCCAACCCCACCCACACTTCAACGTCGACCGCCGCTTTGTCTTGGATCGTTTTCCGTGTCTCCATCTCACGCCATCCCAAACGACGCAAACGCCGTAATCGAAGCACATCCCAGCGCCACGCCCAACACCGCCCCCGCCAGCACATCACTCAAAAAATGCATCCCCAGCACAACGCGCGACACCGCAATGCTAATCGCCATAAAAAACAGCGGCGCCTCCAACCCCGGATAAAAATAGCTCACCACCAGCGCCACAGAAAACGCCGTCATCGTATGTCCGGATGGAAAAGAAAACTTGTCGGGGGGCAACACTTTCGACCAGCAATGTGGCTCATACTGGCAAGGCCGCGGACGCGCGCTCAGTCTCTTGATTGTTTTGAATACGAGGACGCCGACGACACCAGCCGCCGAGGCAGCGCCAACGGCAGCGAACCTGTGTGGCCCGCCGTAAATCGCCACCATCACCCCAAGTCCATACCACAGCCAGCCATCGCCGGCCCGCGTCGCGCCAATCATCCAATATCGTATCCACCGCGGCGCACGCCAACGGTTCATCCGGCGCATCACCCGATGATCGCGCCGCTCGATAAATCCCCAGAGGTTGCGTGCAGCAGGCATCGCGACACCTCCTTCTGTTCAGCACCTAAACTCGACCTACCCTCAAATTCGAAACGCCTGTAGGGGCGGGGTTCACTCCGCCCGGCGCCAACTTCAAGCACCAAGCATCCGCCAATCGCTCATCCCGCCAGTTCTACGCCGATCCCCGGCTCCAGCTTCCACAACATCTGCGGCCGCTTCTCGCCGCTCTCCAAAGCCGTCGCCCACTTCTTGCAAAACCGCATCTCGTTCAGCCAGTGCCCCGCCGTAATCGCCGGCACCAACACCGTCAGCGGCACAATCCCTACCGCCCACGGCTTCTCGCGAAAAAATCCCGCCGCGATCCGATAAACGTCCGCCGTCACCTTCGCAAAACTCCCATGCGCTCCATGCACCGTCGCTCGGCCCGCTCGCAGCCCCGCGATAAACTCATCCACCGTTCGCGCCCCGCGAACCTCCGTATACGTCAGCCCGACTCCCGCCGTCGTATGCGCGTCGCTCCCGCCGAGCCCGACCTTCCCCCACTTCCGCGCCAGCCGCACCGCGCTCGCGTTCGCCTCCGACCACATCGCGCCATTCCGAATCTCAAACGCCGGCGCGTACGAAGCAAACCAGCTGAAATCCCCTTCCTCCCTCCGCCCCGTCAGCCCCGAAAAAACATGGTTCACGCTGAAAAACAGCTTCCGCTCCGTCAGGTACATCACCAGCGCGATAAAGTCTCGCCGCCGCTTCTGGATCTCAGTGTGGTCGCGCTCCGTGACGCCATACACTCCAAGATGCATCTCCGTCCCGCTCGGCAGCGTCACCGTCACCTCTTCACTCAGAAAGAAGTCCGCGTGCCGTCGCAGTTCTTCACCCGCGCTAATCGAGTCGTGATCCGTAACCGTGACCACCGACATCCCCGTCGCCTTCGCCCTCTCATACACCTCGGCCGGCTCGTTATACGATTCCCGGCAGATGTGCCCGAGCCCTGGCGTGCTGCACATTCCCGACGCTGTCGTGTGAACGTGAAGGTCGCATCGCATGACCATATTCTGAAGTATCGATATGAACAATCCATGAAGAAGGCGCAAAACTTGGGTAAATGTGCCCTCTCAACTCATTGAACACAAATCACTTCCGCCGTTATCCACATGGCATGCTGAGTGCCTTGCCGCAATTCCGAAAAACCAGTGCAACATTCCCCTCATGAAAAAAGTTCATATCCTTTTTCATGACGCAGGTGGTGGTCATCGCAATGCTGCCGTCGCCCTCCAGACGGTACTCGCCCAGCAGCAGCGCCCCTGGCAAGTCGAGCTCATTCAGTTTCAGGAGCTTACCGACAAGCTCGATGTTCTCCGCCGCCTCACCGGCATCCGTATCCAGGAGCAATACAACACCCTCCTCCAGAACGGCTGGACCCTCGGCGCCACCACCCTCCTCCGCATCCTCCAGACCACCATCCGCACCTTTCACGGCCCGATGGTCCGTCTCCTCGAAACCGCTTGGCATGTAAAACCCGCCGAGCTGCTCATCTCCGTCATTCCTCACTTCAACCGCGAAATCTACGAAAGCTGGAACAACGTCTGCCCCGGCCGCCCCTTCGTCACCATCATCACCGACCTCGCCGACTTCCCCCCTCACTTCTGGATCGAGCCCATCAAAGACCAATACGTCGTCGCCGGTACCCCGCACGCCGTCGAACAAGCCCGCGCCATCGGGCACGACGAAGCCCACATCTTTCCCACTTCGGGAATGATTCTTCGTCCCGATTTCTACGTTTCCGACAATTCCGACCCCGTCGCCCTCCGCAAAGAACTCGGCCTCAACCCGAACCGCACCACCGCGATCGTCCTCTTCGGCGGCCACGGCTCCAAAGTGATGTTCGACATCACCGAGCGCCTCGACGCCTCCAACCTCCCCGTGCAGCTCATTCTGATCTGCGGCCGCAACGAGCAACTCGCCGCCAAACTCAAAAGCCGCAAGTGGCAAATGCCCGTCGCCATCCTCGGCTTCACCAAAGAAATCCACAAATGGATGCGCGCCGCCGACTTCCTCATCGGCAAGCCCGGCCCAGGCAGCATCGCCGAAGCCATGGTCCGCAAGCTCCCCGTCTTAATCGAATGCAATTCGTGGACGCTGCCGCAAGAGCGCTACAACGCGCAGTGGGTACATGAGCAACAAGTAGGAATCGTATTGAAGGGTTTCAACGAAGTAGTAGCCGGCGTCAACCAGATGCTGCATCCCACAACGTTAGCCAAGTTCCAGCGCAACGTAGCCGCCCAAAACAACCAAGCCGTCTTCGAAATCCCCGAAATCCTAGCCAAGCTCCTGAACGAACCAACCCGCCCGCCCGCGTCAAAGCGCGCCGAGACTCAAGCCCTAACAACAGCCTGAAACTCAAGCATGAATCTCAACCTCGAACCACCCACGCCAAAATGCGTGTCATCCTGAGCGCCATCCGAAGGATGGCCGAAGGATCTCAACCGACAGGCTCTCGAGCGTCAGCCGCGAAGCATCTCTATTTGTTTAGTGATTGTCCTACCGCGAAACACTAGTCGACGGCGCGTTCACCGCCGCCCGCTCCGCCCGTCCCGGACGCGGAAACCTCGGCCCCGCCTTCGAAGCATTATTCGAAACCTTACTCTTCGGCCGCGCGCAAGAAGTCGCCCACCAGCGCGACGCATACTTCGGCATCTCGCACATCTTCACGCAACCGCCGCGCGCCTTCGAAACCGCGCAGTGGCAATAACAAGCGCTGTCCCGATGCGCCAGCAGCGCTGCGCCATCCGCCCACGCGCTACTGCACAACATCAGAACCGCCACAGCGAATACTCCTGCACTCACGCCCGACCGTCGGAATGTCGCTTGGATCGGTTGCCAGAAGGGGTGGCAGCTCATACCCCGAGTCTGTTCCCACTCTGAAAAAAAACCGATAGCTCTCAGCCCCTCCAAAATCCATTACAAAAGTAATAGAACTTTTTCGCCCGGACCGTCCCTAAGCCCTTGTAGGGGCGGGCTTTAGTCCGCCCACGGTCAAAGCCTCCAAGCAAAATCAACCGCACACCGCGATCGTTTCACCCTCCCATAAACTAGGCTCCTTCCTCCCCGGGCCGCCCTTCCCGATTAAATCCCCCTCCAGTTCCAATCTGACTTCCCGAACCCACTTCGCAATCCCCCGCTCAAATCTTAGAATCTCCCAACCTAAGCCTTTTCAACAACTTATGTACACCAATCGCCTTCCCCAACTCTGGCACGCTTCCTGCATTACCAACGCACGTGGGCGCGTTTCGAATGGATGGACCGCCTGAGAGTAACGAAGCGAGGGGGAAGGGGCTTGCTCGTTACTACGGACGTTTCATTCCCAACCTGCCTCTGAGAGGGAAGCTAGGATGGATGACCCCACGCAGCCGGTGTGAAAACGACGCTGGCTACGAAACGCGCCTTCCGGGGCCCCCGATCCCAAGCGGGGGCCCCTTTTATTTTCCGGCCCCTCTACTGCGACTAGAATTCCACTCCCTGCATCGATTTTCCGTTCCCGCAAAAAAATACAATCCCGCCACCCACCGCCTTCCACAAATCGCCGTATTCCGAATAACCCGCCCGCGGTATAACCTACCCTCATGGACCTCTTCGCCCGCGAGAAAGAACTGCGCGAACAGTTCGAGACGAACCAAGTCCAGTTCCTTCTGATCGAAGTCGACACCGGCATGACGTTTTGCGACGTCGCAAAAACCTCTGCCAACCCCGAAAAAGTGAAGCGCAACATCGCAAACGCCCGCACCGCCTACGACACCCTCCTCAAATTCCTCGACCGCGCACACTTCGACGCCGCATCGAAAAGCGCATTCGATCAAAAATTCGCCCGCCTGCAATCTTTACTCAGGGATCTCGGTCAGCAAATCTGAACGGAACCGCCGCAGCGTTTTCGCACGCGGCTAACAACGCCCCAACCTCGCGCCACGCCGAAGTCGCTTCTAGTGCTTGATGTTCTCCACCAGCGTAATCACCGCGCCCTCATGTTTCCCCTCGGCGGTGCGATACGGCAGGATCCGCAAATGGTAGCCATAGCCTTCTCGAACCTCGATTTCCTTTTCAACCATCTGCGCATTGCCAATAACCTGCAGCACCATCTCCTGCAGACCCGGAATCTTCACCGGCGGATTGATATTTAGGAACGGCCGCCCCACATCCCCTAGAATCAGCCCCAGCGTCTTCTGCGCTTGCGGCGTAAATCGCCGAATCGTCGCGTCGGGCGCAAGCATCACGACGGCAACATCAATGCTCGACAGCAAATTCGTCAAATCGTTGTTCACCGTCGAAATATCCGCGTTGCGGTTGCGAAGCTCGTCGTTCACCGTGCTCAG
Source organism: Candidatus Acidiferrum sp. (assembly GCA_036493835.1). Lineage (GTDB taxonomy): Bacteria > Acidobacteriota > Terriglobia > Acidiferrales > UBA7541 > Acidiferrum. Next base: position 75,624 of record DASXPD010000021.1, read on the forward strand.
TTCTTCGTTTGCCGACTGCAGTTCTTCCTTCGCCGTCTCCAATTCTTCGTTCGTACTCTGCAGCTCTTCATTGCTCGACAGAATCTCTTCGTTCGCCGACTGCAATTCCTCGTTCGTCGCCTCTTGTGTTTCGATCACCGATTGCAGGTATTCCTTGGTAGCCGCCAGCTCTTGCTCCAGCTTCGTGATGCGTCCATTCGTCGCATCCATCACCTTTTGTGCCGTGGGCGACTGCTTCGTCTTTCGCCCCGCCGTGCTGATCACACCTTCATCGCGAAAGACGATCATGAAGTAAATCTCTTTCGCCTGTCCTAGCTGCAATGGCATCACATCGAACCCGATCAGCCGTGCGCTTGGCTCGCCGTGATGCTCCCCTCCATTCCCCTCACCGTTTCCGTTCTTGATCAGCACGTTTTGCTTGCTGACGTTCGTCCCTTCCTTCTTCGCTCGGCCCAGCGCGTTGCGCAATTCCACCAGCAGCGACTCGCGCGCCATCTTCAATATATTGAGGCTCGCCCGCCCAGTCGCCAGCTTCAGGTACCGGCTCACATTCCCGCGTGTGTGCACGATCTCCAGTTCGTCGTTCACAAAAACCGTCGCCGGCACAAACTGCGTCACCAGCCTGCGATCGAACTCTTTTTGCGCTTCCAGGTACGTCGAACTCGTATCCGGCAGATGCAACGGCGTCCGCATCGTTCCGTATTCGGCGCGGTCCGACGCGCGGTTCAGCGAAAACGTCACCGGTTGTCGCGCGGCGCTCGCCTTCTTCGAAAAAATCTTGTACGTCCGGTCCACCGTTGCGAACAGATTCCCCGATGCCCCGACGCCTTCCGACGCCCCGAGCACCAGATATCCGTTTACCCGCGCCGCATAATGAAACAGCGAAATCACTTTGTTTTGCAGCACCGGTTCGAGGTAAATCAGCAGATTGCGGCAGCAAATCAGATCCATCTGTGAGAACGGTGGATCGTTCAAGACGTTGTGCTGCGCGAAGATGCACATATCTCGAATGCTTTTGCTGATGCGATAGCCGCCATCCACCCGGTTGAAAAACCGTTTCAACCGCTCCGGTGACACATCACCTTGAATATTTTCCGGATAAACGCCGGCACGCGCCTTCGTCACACTCGGCTCGCTCACATCCGTTCCGAAAAACTGAATCGGCGCCTGCGACGCCCTGTCGCCAAGAAACTCCAGCAGCGTCATCGCAATCGAATACGTCTCTTCTCCCGACGCGCAGCCGGGCGTCCACACTCGGATCAGGCTATCCGCCGCACGGTCCTTCATCATCGTCGGAAGCACCAGAGAACTCAGAAGATCGAAGACGGGCGGATTGCGAAAAAAACTGGTCACGTTGATCAGCATGTCCTGATGCAACGACTTGATTTCCCCGGCATTCGAATGCAGATACCGGACGTACTCCTCCAGTTTCTCCATCCTGTGGACCACCATCCGCCGCTGAATCCGTCGCAGTATCGTGGTTTGCCGATAGTGCGTGAAATCCAGCCCCGTGTTTCGTCGCAACGTCTGGAAAATGCTCGCCAGCGCCGCTCCATCCGGCGCAGGGACCGCCGCTTCTACCGCCAGCGGCGTCTCCCGGTACGGCAATCGAGCGATCCTGGCCAACTCTTGAGCAATTTGCGTTGGAGGAAGTACGTAGTCGATGCTCCCTGAATTCGCAGCGCTGCGCGGCATGTTGTTGTATTTCGCGCTGTCGTCCTGCGCGAACGTCACTCCGCCGTGACCCTGGATTTCAGCGATACCCAGTGTGCCGTCCGTCCCCGAGCCCGACAGCACTACTCCAATCGCGTGGTCTCCATATCCTTCCGCCACCGATCGCATGAAATGATCGATCGGCATGTGCATCCCTCGCGATTCTTCGCGCGGAGATAGCCGCAGCGTCCTTCCCGTAATCGACATCGATGTGTTCGGCGGAATCACATAAAAATGATTCCGCTCGATCCGCATCCCGTCCTTCACTTCCGATACCGCGATCGTCGCCTGCTTCGACAGCAAATCCGTCAGCATGCTGTGATGTTTCGGGTCGAGATGTTGCACCAGAACGAACGACAGCCCGGTTTCCGCAGGCAGATGCTGCAGCAATTCCTTGGTCGCTTCCATCCCGCCGGCCGACGCGCCGATCGCGACGATCACGAGACCCTCGTTGCTCTCACGACTCTTTTTGACTGGCGATTTCTTTTTGCGGATTTTTCTTTTTTTCATCTGGATTCGTTTCGAACCACGATCACGCTTGTCTCTCGTTCTTGGCTCTGGGTACTCTGCGCCCTCTATGGTGCATCTCTTCTGTTCATCTCAAAACGCTGTGGACTCTCAAACGCGTTCCGCGCCGGCGCAGCGCTCGGCGTGTCTCTCATTTTTGGGCGGGATTGGGCTGGGTTTCAATAAACTTCCGAAGCAGTGCGGATTGTAGTCGTTCTCCCCAAGGCGCACAACACAGCCTTGAACACACCCCAATCACAGCGAAAATCCGCGATTCGCAACGATCAGGTCAGGTACAGGAAGCGGCAGTCTTTTCTTTAAGCGGCGGTGACAGGGGTTGCTTCGTTCGTTGTCTCGGCCGTGGTAGGCGTCGCTTGCACATTCCACGCCCTCCTCAACGCCTGCAGCACAAACGCGTTGATCGCGATCTCTCGCCGGCGCGCTGCGTCTCGAATGCGCTCTGCCTCGGCATCCGCGCACCTCACCAGAATCGCGGTCCGCGGTCCCGGCGCGATCACCGCGCGCCTGCTCAACACCTGGTTCAGCGCGGTATAGCGATTGAGTTTTGAAAAAAGCTTGTCTTCCGTTTCGACCGCGCGAAACGTAATATTCAAAACATAGGCGCTGATCGTGCGCCTCTGCTTTTCCGCTTCGACTCGAATTCTTTCGGCTTCTTCTGCGGCGCAACGTATTAAAAGTGCGGTGCGGGCCATCGATCACCTGCTACTTTCCAAGCTCGTCCTTGCGGCGCGCCTGCTCGCGCCTGCTGACGATAATGTTCCGTCGTACATTCCGGATAGGGGCAGCGGAAAACGTCGGTGACGACTTCATCCTCTGATACTTCCACGCGAACCAATTCGATCGCGAGGTTGTGTTCGCTACACTTTGGCAGTGCTTCCACCATCGGCACCCCCAGTGCGCGGGTTGTACGCATTGTGCCCTCCGCTTTCGTTTTTTCCTAATGGTGTTATCATGTGCTATCACACGTAAGAGCACCTACGTTTCTACAGCAAGAACCCTCGCGACCTGGCTTTGGAATTTCTGATCTATCCAGCACCAAACATGTTTGGAAGTCGAAACATATTGCACGGCCGAATCTCGCGGCCAACGGGTTCGTAGGGCAACTCGACCTCTCAAATCGCGCTTGACATCACCGTACCTTTGTGGTAATATACCTACAATAATTACTGCGTCCGGCACAAGCCCTGCCAGAAGCACACAATAACGAATAAAAAGCGAACGACAAGCACCACGTAAACCACGCCGTTTCAGAGCCTTGCACACATCCAAAAAGCGTTCCTCAGAAGTCCTTCAATCAAAGACACTTGCGCACTCTTCCGAAAACAACCCGGGGGTATACCCCTAACCTTCCCATTTCGGAACTAGTCGGTGAGCGATGGTTTGAAGGAGCGGAAGGCGGGAGGTCCCGGTAGGCGAGGAAGTGCCGATCGACCCTGACGCCGGGAGCGCGGGCCGTTCGGTACGCCCGAATCGAGCAACCGCACCGGATCAAAGCACAGGCAGCACAGCCGGTCCGGAATGGCTAGACCATGGGTAGATCACCATGGGTAGATCAAGGACCGCGCCAGCGGAGGCTATCCGGAGCGGCAAGCAGGGGACTGCGAGCAGGCGGACTGCGAGAATCGAACTAGTTAATCTTGCGGGTAACCGGAATCCGGGCGAGCCGCAACACATGCGACACTTCGGTTTCCTTCAAACGCGACGCATCATATTCAAACGTCAGATGCTTCCGCTCGTCGCTCACCCGAAATTTTCGCAGCCCATAAGTATTCGCAAATCCGCCCAGGTCATACAGCTGTTCGTTGCTCAGCGGCGACTGCAATTCGTAAGTAATCTCAACCAGTGTCATAGCGCTCGCACTTCGTATGTGATTTCGTCCATCGTCGTCGTCCGGCATTATACCAGCGACTTCATCACGAGTGCTGTTTCAAAGTCGCAGTTCTCCGCGCCCAAAACCACTCCCAGCGCCGCCCGTTGATTCGATCGCACAAAGTCATCAACGCCACCCTGTAGCCGCGATCGCTTCCCAGATCGCGGGGTTTAGATTCAGCCTAGCCACGGTCCTCAATTACCGCCTCGTGCCCTTGCCCACGTCTGAATCTTCACACCCCAGTTTGACATCCAATAGCCCCAAGGGGTATACATAGCCCCTGGGGGTATCTATGCCGGTCAAGCCTGCCACTCACTCCGCAACCCAACACGCCGCCGCCAACTGCGCCTGCGCCATCGGCTCCGAACCCCGCAAAGCCGTCGGCGTCGACCCGCAACTAAAAGACGCTAACCTCAAACGTCTTCGTCGCATCGAAGGCCAGGTCCGCGGCCTCCAAAAAATGGTCGAAGAAGATCGCTACTGCGCCGACATCATCACCCAAGTCGCCAGCGTCCAGGAAGCACTCCGCGGCGTCGCTCGCAATCTCATGCGCAACCACCTGCACCACTGCGCCGCCAAAGCCCTGCGCAGCAATAAGAAAGCCGAATCCGAAGCCATGTACGACGAATTGCTGGAAATGATCTACGCGCACCTGCGCTGACCGTCGCGAAAACATTTAGGCAAGAAAAAATGGAAAGCACAGAAGGCACAGCACAAATCGCAAAAGACCCAATCTGCGGAATGACCGTCGATCCGAAGAAAGCCGCCGCAACGATCGAGTTCGACGGCCAGCCGTACTATTTCTGCTCCAAAGGCTGCGCCGCAAAATTCCAGCAGAACCCAACAAAGTTCCTCGCCGCCGCAAACGCAACGACAGCGCCGCACCATGCACATGGTCCTCAGTCACTAGCGCAAATCGCAACTGCAACACCACCGATGCACTCAACGCAAAACGCGTCCGTGACCGGCGCGCAAGAGACCGCCAACACGCCGCATTCATGCTGCTCGAATACAACAGCGACGACTTCGCAAAACTCGCAGGCAGTTGCGCCAACGAAATCTGAAGGCGCTCGCTACACGTGTCCGATGCATCCGCAGATCGTGCAGATCGGCCCAGGCTCATGTCCGATTTGCGGAATGGCGCTCGAACCGATGGATCCGCTCACCGCAGTCGAAGCCGATCCCGAATACGACTCGATGAAAAAGCGTTTTATCGTCGCGCTGGTACTTTCCGCTCCGTTGCTATTTCTTACGATGGGCGGCGAATCGCTCTTGCCCCACGCGCCGATCGCACTGATGCAATGGATTGAATTATTTCTCGCGACTCCAGTCGTGCTCTGGTGCGGCTGGCCATTTTTCCAACGCTTCTGGGCTTCGCTCGTCAATCGCAGTCCGAACATGTTCACGCTGATCGGACTCGGAACCGGCGCCGCGTATTTCTACAGCGTCGTTGCTGTCGTGCTCCCGCAGCTTTTTCCGCCGGCCCTCCGACTTGCGAACGGCGCGATCCCCGTTTATTTCGAGGCCGCCGCGGTCATCACCGCGCTCGTGCTCCTCGGCCAAGTGCTCGAGCTGCGGGCGCGTCAGCAAACTTCCGGAGCAATTCGCGCACTGCTCGATCTTGCTCCGCAACAAGCGCACCGCCTAGATGCAAACAACAACGAGCAAGACGTCACACTCGATCTGCTCGTCGTAGGCGATGCTCTGCGAGTGCGTCCAGGCGAGCGCGTACCTGTGGATGGCATGATTCGCGAAGGCGCGAGCGCCGTGGACGAATCGATGGTGACCGGCGAGCCGATGCCCGTCGAAAAATCCACCGGCGACAAAGTCACCGGCGGCACACTGAACGCCAGCGGCAGTTTCATCATGATCGCCGAACGCGTCGGCAACGAAACCACGCTCGCGCAAATCGTGAAGCTGGTCAGCGAAGCCCAGCGCAGCCGTGCGCCGATGCAGCGGCTCGCCGACAAAGTGTCTTCTTATTTCGTTCCGGCAGTCGTCGCCGCTGCTGCGATCGCATTTGCTGTCTGGTTCTTCGTCGGACCGCAACCGCGCTTCGCGCACGCGCTCGTCGCTGCGGTCGCGGTACTCATCATTGCGTGCCCGTGCGCGCTGGGTTTGGCGACACCGATGTCAGTGATGGTTGCAGTTGGACGCGGCGCGCATGCCGGCGTCCTCGTTCGCAACGCCGAAGCGCTAGAAACGCTGGCGAAAGTAGACACGCTCGTCATCGATAAAACAGGAACGCTGACCGAAGGAAAGCCTACCGTCGAGAGCGTAGCCGCGTTTGAATCCAGCGGAATCGCGGAAAACGAAATCGTCCGGCTCGCAGCAAGCCTGGAATTTGCGAGCGAGCATCCTCTGGCACGTGCAATTGTGCGCGCTGCTCAAGAAAGTCAGTTAAAGCTGTCGCCGGTGGCGGACTTTCACGCGACTGCCGGCGGTGGTGCAGAAGGTCGCGTCGAAAACAAGATTGTGCGCGTTGGCACGCTCAAATTTCTCGAAAGCCGTGGCGTGCATACTTCACTTGCGAAAACACAGCCCGCCGCGAATGAGACTGCGACCACTTCATACGTAGCTATCGATGACAAACTTGTCGGAGCGATCTCGCTGAGCGATCCAATCAAGCCTTCGGCCGAAGCAGCGATTCACGAACTTCGCGCCGACGGAATTCACGTCGTCGTCGCTACTGGCGATCGGCGCGAAGTTGCATTGCGCGTCGCACGCGAACTCGGCATCGACCAAATCGAAGCCGAAGTGGAGCCACAACAGAAAGCCGAAATTGTGAAGCGGCTGCGCGAACAAGGTCACGTCGTGGCGATGGCTGGAGATGGAATCAACGACTCCCCTGCCCTGGCGGCCGCAGATGTCGGCATCGCGATGGGCACGGGCACCGACGTCGCGATCGAAAACGCAGGTATTACTTTGCTGAAAGGCGACCTTCGCGGAATTCTGCGAGCGCGGCGGCTCAGCCGCGCGACGATCGGCAACATCAAACAGAATCTAGCGTTCGCATTTCTCTACAACACGTTGGGGATTCCGATTGCGGCCGGCGTTTTGTACCCTGTCTTGGGGTGGTTGCTGTCGCCGATGATCGCGAGCGCGGCAATGAGTCTCAGCTCCGTTTCCGTGATTGCGAACGCGCTGCGGCTGCGACGCGTGAATTTGTAGTTGTTGTTTGTTCGTCGGCTTGGTGTAGGCCTCAAAAAGCGGCGGCGAGCCGCCGCCCTCCACATCGATTGCCTCCAACGCGAGTGCCAGCGCCCTGCCCGATGGGTGTACCATCGGTGCGTTTCGAGTGCTGGAGGGAAAGTGGCCGACGCAATTTCACGACGAGAGTTCGCGAAAAGATTTGGTGCGGCTACGGCCGGCGTCGCGGCGGGCGCGACGCTGAGCGAAAAGTTCGCTTGGGCACAAACGACTGCCGGGAAAAATCCTAACGTAAATTTTCCGAAGGCTGCGCGCGACCGGCTGGCTGTCGCGGCTTGGCCGTTTCGCGCTTTCATCGACTCTCCCACCAACAGCGACCGCGATCCCAAGCAGCCCGGCATGGACCTGAAGAATTTCGCGGCCTACGTCGTCAAAACTTTCAATGTTTACGGCATCGAACCCTACAATCTGCATTTCTCCTCCACGACTCCGCAGTATCTCTCAGGGTTTCGAAATGCGATGGCGAAAGTCGGCGCGCACGCGGTCAACATCGCGGTCGATCAGGAAACAAGTTTTTACGATGCGGATCGCGCGACGCGCCAGGCCGCGGTTGCGTACGCGAAGAAATGGATCGATGTCGGCGTGGCGATCGAGTCGCCCAGCGTGCGCACCAATATCGCACCTGCGAAAAACACCGCGCCGAATCTCGCGAACGCGATCGAGAGCATGAAAGCGGTCGCGGAATACGGTGCGTCGCGAAATGTTGTCGTTCACATGGAGAACGACAATCTGGTGAGCGAAGACGCGTTTTTCATCGTCAAAGTCATCGACGGCGTGAAGAGTCCGTATCTGCGCGCGCTGCCGGACTTCGCGAATTCAATGATGAGCGGCGATGCGGATTTTGCGTATCGCGCGATCAACGCGATGTTTGAGAATGCTTACGGAATTTGCCATGTAAAGGACGGAGATTTCGCGCAGCAGGGCAAGGATTATCCGATCGACCTTGAGAAGACGTTTGGAATTTTGAAGGTGAACGGTTATCGCGGGTACTGTTCGATTGAATACAGCGGCGCGGGCGATCCGCACGAGCCGACGAAGAAGTTGATTGCGGAGAGCGTGGGGTATTTGGAGTGAGCGGCGGGTACGGCGATTTGTTTTGTAGCTTGGGCTGAGCTTGAGATCCTTCGCCGCCCTGCAGGCGGCTCAGGATGACACGATTTTAAAGTGGTGATGACTGGCTTTGTGTTCGTGATGACAGGTTTGGCGGTCGATGTTGGAGGGCCGGGACTTTATGGCGGGACAGAGTATTGAGCGGCGGGAGATGTTGCGGATTTTGGCGACGGCTTCGGCGGCGGCGGGGTTTGCGGGGTTCAGCAAGTGGGCGTTTGCTTGCGAGGATGTCCATGCAGCGGCGAAGGGTGTGCAGCAGATCAAAACTGCGGCGTATACGCCGCCGTTTTTCTTTGCGGATGAGTATCCGACGGTCGAGCGGCTATCGGAAATGATTATTCCGAGCGAGGACGGGCCGGGATCGCGCGAAGCGGGCGTCGCGGAATTCATCGACTTCATGGTGTTTCACGACGACAGCTTGCAGTATCCGTTTCGTCTGGGACTGAGCTGGATGAATGCACATTCGGAGCGATTGCACGGGAAAAGATTTATCGAGCTCACAGCGGCCGACCAGACCGAACTGCTGCGTCACCTGGCGTACAAGAAGGAATATCGCGACGGCGAAGAAGACGGGCGCGTGTTTTTCAAGTTGATGCGCGAATACACGACGATGGGGTTTTACACGTCGCGCGTCGGGCTTGAGCAGCTCGACTATCCCGGGTTGAAGTTTTACAACGCTTCGCCCGCGTGCCCCCACGTCGACGATCGCGACCACAAGCATTTGCCTCCGCCGAAATACTGAGCGCGCGCCGAAACGAGGAGCCCGCAGCATGCCAAAACAAATCTATGACGTGATTGTGATCGGCACCGGAGCCGGCGGCGGCATGGCGATCAAGACGCTGTGCGAAGCCGGGCTGAAGGTGTGCGCGCTGAACGCGGGACGCAAGCTCGATCCGGGCAAAGATTTTCGCAATCACCGCATGCCTTATGACATGAAGTTTCGCGGGTACGACGATCCGAAGAAGCGCCCGCAATCGTACGGCTACATGGACAGCGAATACACCGCGGGAATCTGGGAACACGAAATCACGTACACAACGGCGCCGGGCACGACGTGGATGTGGCCACGATGTTTTGCCGTCGGCGGCAAGACGAACTTCTGGGGCCGCAGTGCGGCGCGGATGGGCGACATCGACTTTCAGGCGGCGAGCCTCGACGGATTTGGTGTGAACTGGCCGGTGAAGTACGACGAGATCGCGCCGTACTATTCGCGCGTTGAGAAATTGATCGGCGTGGCGAGCACGGTGCAAGGCCGGCCGAGCAATCCTGACGGCGAATACATTCCGCCGATGAATTTTCGTTGCTTCGACTGGATTCTGAAGTCGGGCGCGGACAAGGTCGGCGTGCCGTATTTGCCGGATCGCGAAGCTCAGCTGACCCAAGATCACAATGGGCATCCGGCTTGCCACTATTGCGGGAATTGCACGGAAGGATGCGACATCGGAGCGTTTTTTTCTTCGCCGCGCTATTTGCTGCCGGCGGCAGAGGCGACCAAGAATCTGGAACTGCGGACCAATGCGCTGGCGAAAAACATTTTGGTCGACGACAAAGGGCACGCCGCTGGCGTGGCGTATATCGACCGGAATACGAAGCAAGAGGTTGAGGTTTACGGGCGCGCGGTGGTGGTTGCGGCTTCGACCGTCGAGAGCGCGCGCATCATTTTGAATTCGAAATCGCACTTCTGGCCGAATGGCATTGCGAATTCGAGCGGGCAAGCGGGGCGCAATCTTTGCGATCACATTTATGGCTCGACGGCGTACGGATATTTGCCGCAACTGCTCGGGCAGCCGGCTTTTCCGGACAACGTTTCGACGGCGGAGATTGCTTGGCTGCCGCGCTGGCAGAATTTGAAGAATCCGCATGAGGAGGCGTTCATTCGCGGGTATTCGATTTATCCGGGCGGAGGATGCGGCGAGTTTCCGGACATGAACGGCATCGAAGGGTTCGGCGTGGAGTTCAAGCGCGAAGTGAAGCGGCGATATCCGGCGCCGGTAAATCTGGGGATTCAGGCTCCTTCCCTGCCGAGCGAGACGAATTTCGTGGATATCGATCCGGAAGTGAAGGATGCATTTGGAATTCCGGTGGTGCGGATTCATTTCCGATGGGGCGAGAACGAATTGAAGATGTGGGAACACGGGAAGCAGGTCAGCCGCGAGATCTTCCACGCGTGCGGCGCGGAGTATGCAGGGTGCAGCGATCAGCCGGAAATTCCGGGATGGAGCTTGCATGAGACGGGGACGTTGCGGATGGGGGTTGATCCGAAGCATTTTGTGACGAATAAGTTTGGGCAGACGCATGATGTGCCGAATTTGTTTGTGACGGATGCGAGTGCGTTTTTGAATTGCACGGATAAGACGACGACGCTTTCGATTTTGGCGTTTTCGATGAGGGCGAGTGAGTATTTGGCGGAAGAGATGAAGAGTGGGAAGTTGAGTGGGTGAGCGAAGTCCCACCCTCACAACCCAAGGGTGGGGCACCCGGCGCTCAACGACGTTCATGTGATTTTTAGGGTTGTTGAGTGCAAGCCAAGGTCCCTCCACTTCGCGAGCCGACGGGTTCGCAGGAGCGAACGCGAAGAAAAGGCGTCGGCTCGCTTCGGTCGGGATGACAGTTGGTCGGCATGCGGATGAGTTGAGACAAGACGCGGCGGCAGGGCGGAGTGAACCCCGCCCCTACAAAGAAGATGCGAACGCGGCTAGTTAGCCGCCGTGGGCTTCTTTGTGGGTGCTGACGATGTTGCCGTCGTCGCGTTTTAGTTTGCGGAAGACGATGGTGGAGATGACGGTCATGGCGCCGAGGACGTAGAAGGCGTGGTGGACGCCGCGGATGAAGACGGGCGGATTGGAACGCGTTGTGGCGGGCAGGAAAAATGCGGTGACGAGCGACGCGGTGGCGACGCCGAAGCTGATGGACATTTGCTGCATGGTGCTGGCGATGGAACTCGCGGCGCTGGCTTCTTCTTCGTCGATTTCGGCGTAAACGAGCGTGTTCATGCTGGTGTATTGCAGCGACGTGAAAAATCCGTAGGCGAAAAGCTGGATGACGATGAGCCAAACGGGCGTGCTAATGCCGATCGTCGAGAAACCCAGGATCATTGCGCCGATGATGATGGTGTTGGAGACGAGCACGGCGCGGTAGCCGAAGCGGGCAAGAATTTTCGGCATCGTGATCTTCAGACTCATCGCCGCGATGGCCTGCGGCATCATCAGCGCGCCGGATTGAATCGGCGTTAAGCCCATGCCCACCTGATACAACAGCGGAAATAAAAATGGGATGCCGCCGATGCCGAGGCGCGTAACGAAACTGCCGGTAACGGCAGCGCGAAAAGTGCGCAGCCGAAAAAGCGAGAGTCGCAGTAACGGATGCGCTGCTTTCGACGCGTGCAGCCCGTAGGCGGCAAGCAGCGTGAACGACAGGACGAGCAAGCCGACGACTTCCCCAGTGCTGAGCGTGTGCTCGCCGAAAACTTCCAGGACATACGAGAGCAGCGCGACACCGGATCCAAACAAGATCAGGCCAACGATGTCGAGCGGATTGGTGTGTTCTTCGCGATAGTCGGGCAAGTGGCGATAGACGAGATAGAGGCCGATCAGGCCGATGGGAACGTTGACAAAGAAAATGAAGCGCCAGTGGAGATAGCCAACGATGAGGCCGCCGGCGATCGGGCCGAGCATCGGTCCGATGAGACCGGGGATGGCGACGAAACTCATGGCGCGGATGAGTTCGGATTTCGCGAACGTGCGCACCATCGTCAAACGGCCGACGGGGACCATCATGGCTCCGCCGCAGCCTTGCAGGATCCGGCAGGCGACCAGTATTTCGATGTTCCGGGAGACGCCGCATAGGAATGACCCCAGGGTGAAGAGGCCGATCGCGGCAGCGAAGACGCGGCGGGTGCCGAAACGGTCGGCCATCCAGCCGCTGATGGGGATGAAGACGGCCAGGCTCAGCGTGTAGCTGGAGAGGACGGCCTTCATGCTGAGCGGGGCTACTTTCAGGGCTTCGGCG
>DASXPD010000022.1:0-24887 GCA_036493835.1 Candidatus Acidiferrum sp.
GGCTCGCATGAAATCCGGCGTCACGCTCGCTCAGGCGAACGCCGATATGGCATCGGTCACGGCGAATATCGCGAAGGAATATCCCAAGTCCAATCAGGGCTGGGGCTCCGCCGTCGATCCGCTTCAAAACGATTTCCTCGACCGCAACGTCAAGCAGGCGCTCTGGATGATGCTCGGCGCCGTCGGATTCGTGCTGCTCATTGCCTGCGCAAACGTCGCCAATCTGCTGCTCGCGCGCGGCACCGCTCGTCAGTCCGAAATCGCGGTGAGAGCGGCGCTAGGCGCGACGCGCAAACAACTTTTCGCGCAATTCCTGACCGAGAGCCTCGCGCTCGCCGCAATCGGTGGCGCGCTCGGCATCGGGCTCGCCTGGGCGCTCCTGAAGATAATCATCGCACTCATACCCCAGTACACGCTGCCGTCCGAAGCCGACGTCACCCTCAATATTCCCGTCTTGTTGTTCACGATGGCTGCAACCATGCTCGCCGGAATTCTCTTCGGTTGTGTCCCCGCCTTCCAGGCTGCACGGCTCAATCTCAACGACACGCTGAAAGAGGGCGGCCGCTCGGGCGGCGCCGGAAAACATCGCGTGCGCCACGCGCTGGTCCTCGCCGAGTTCGCACTAGCTCTGACTCTGCTCGCCGCCGCAGGCCTCGCCGTCCACAGTTTCTGGAACCTCACACACGTTGACATGGGTTTCCGCACCGATCACGTTTTGACTTTCGGTCTGCCGATGCCTGCGGACCGCCTGAAAAACCCCGCACAAATCACCGCGTTTTACCGCGAGCTCAACGACCGCGTTCGGGCGCTGCCCGGGATCACTGCGGTGTCCGTATCAACCGGAATCCCCGTCCAGGGTACGAGCTTTGGCATGCCGTTCGAGATCAGCGGTAAGCCCGTCGCGGATCGGTCGCAACGCCCGGGCGCAGGCTTCAACATGGTTACGCCCGGATATTTCCCAACCTTCGGCATTCGAATTACCCACGGACGCTCTTTCAACGATGCCGATGCATCCGGAGGAATGCCGGTCGCGATCGTCAATTCAGCGCTGGTCAAAAAATACTTCCCTGACGTCGATCCACTCACCCAGCGTGTCTCGGTCGAGCAGTTGATACCGGGAGTCACAAATCTCGGTCCGCCAATCAACTGGCAGATCGTCGGCGTGTACGAGAACGTCCGCAACGGTGGGCCGCAAAGCGACGGCTTCCCGGAGATCGATGTTCCGTTTGCGCAAAGTCCGTGGCCCGGTGTCGCCATGGCGGTGCGCACCGCTTCCGATCCCGACGGTATGTCCAAGAGCATTGCTGCCGTAATTCGCTCGGTTGATCCCGACCTTCCGATGGCCGACGTAAAGTCGATGGACCACCTGCTCGAGGAATCGGTAGGCGATCAGCGCTTTGGCGCTTTCCTGTTCGGCGGATTCGCGCTCATCGCGCTGGCGCTGGCAGCGTTCGGAATCTACGGCGTGATGTCGTTCGCCGTCGCGCAGCGAACCCGCGAAATCGGCCTGCGGATGGCGCTCGGCGCCGGATCAGGCCAGGTCCTCGCTCTGATCATGAAAGAAGGCATGACCCTGGGAATCATAGGCCTGCTTATCGGACTACTCGGCTCCTACGGCATCGGCAAGCTCATGAAGAGCATGTTGTACGGCATCGGCTCAATCGACGGAGTGGCATTCAGCGCGGTCGCGGCAATTCTGTTGTTTTCGGCGCTAATCGCATGCTACATCCCCGCCCGCCGCGCCACCAACATCGACCCAATGCAAGCCCTTCGCGATCAATAGCTGCCCGCCCGAGTGCTGATTTCGAGCTTTGGGTCGGCGCCCTGCATTCGAATGCCTCAAAAGCCATCTTGACAAATCCGTTATTTTATGAGATGATCACCTCGTAGAAAATTGCGTTTCGTCGCGCCGGCCTCCAGCCGGCGTTTTGCATTTAAACCTTTTAAAATCACATCCTTACGCATCACAACAAAATAACCGCCCTAGAATCACATCCTTACAAAAAAACGGGGGGTACCGTCACGTTTTGATTCTCATCACAACCACCCACAAGGCAAACCAGCGAGCTTTTCCGTCCGTGATATAACTGCGGCGTCGAGGGAGGTCGCATGATCGCTCGCCTCTGGTCCGCCCGCGCAACACCCCAGAACTGGCCCGCTTACGAAAAGCATTTCATCGATCACATCGTGCCCGAGCTTCGCACGCAGCGGGGCTACGTCGCGTCAAACCTACTCAAGCGTGAAGACGGCGACGAAATCGCCATCACGGTCATGAGTTTCTGGCGCTCGATGGAGTCACTTGATACTTTCGCTGGAACCGACCGCGAAAGCGCCGTGGTCGCGCCGAACGTCACCGCGTTTCTCAGCAGCTACGATAAACGCGTGCAGCATTTCGACTTAGCGTTCGCCGACACTCCCTTCGACCTGACTTTCTGATCCATGCGTCCTGACCGATGATCGATACTACGAGATCCATGAAACATTCTTGCCGTCAGCTTCGTTCCTAACTGCACGAGAGAGGTGTGCCGATGCGCAACGTCGTAGCCCTGTTCGGGAGCTTCGTTCTAGTCGTGATGGCAGGAGCCTTGCCGGGCCGCCCGGTTCCATCTCCTCAAACCCATCTATCCGTCTCCGACATCTACACTCATCCCTTCGAGGTCGATCTCCCCTACGACCAAAAGCTGAGCCTTGATCTCCGTTCCGGTGACTACAAAGTCGTCGGCAGCACGGCCGAGAAGGTGTCGGTCCGGACCACCGGTGATCGCGCCGAAAAAGGCCGCGAAGTCTCCCTCACCTTCAAGCACATGAACAATCACGCCGAACTTCGCATGACCGGCGGCCCGATCAACAACGGCCCCAGCATCCTGATCGAAATCCCGAAAGCGTCGAATCTCACCGTGCGCCTACCCTTCGGCGATCTGAACATCGAAGGCGTTTCCGGCGACAAAGACGTCGAGCTGCACGCCGGCGATCTGAATATCGAGGTCGGCAATCCCGCCGACTACGCCCACGTCGACGCCTCCGTTAACGCAGGCGATCTGTCCGCAGGCCCCTTCGGTGAAACCAAAGACGGCCTCTTCCGATCCTTCGAGAAAACGGGCCCCGGCCGGTACCGCCTCCACGCCCACGTCGGCGCCGGCGACCTAAATCTTCGCTAACGTTAGCGGAGGAAGTGTCTGACTTACGGTCCCACGAATGCACTAAATTCGTACGATGCGTGTGACGGTCGACTTCCCTGAAAAGGTTCACCAGCGGTTGAAGATTCGGGCGATCCGAGAGGGATGCTCGATGAAATCCCTTATTCTCCGAGGCATAAAAGAGGTGCTCACCGAAACGCGTCGAAATGCCAAACGTCGGCGCATCTCATCTTCCAATGATTCCCGCTAAGGGCGCCTGCACAATCGATGTCGACCATGCCGGCACTCGACGAAATTCTTGATGAGCCGCAAAATGTGAAGGGTGGATTTCTGCCCGCTTTTGAGCAGCCTCGACGGCGTTGCCTTGCCTCGCGTGTTTGCGTATAACCAAGTGCCATGTTGCCGTTCATCCTTGCAGCCCTCAAGCCAGTCACGCTGACGCCTACGCAGCTCCGCTGGGATTTGCTCAACGTCGGCGTCGGCGTTCTTCTTCTGGTGATCGGCCTGACGGTCGCGATACTGTTTTTCGTCCGCCCCAAGTGGCATGACCGCTCACTGATTTATTTCGGCATCTTCACGATCCTCTATGCACTCCGACTGCTGGGCGACCGCATGCTCGTCGAGTCGGTCGTGGACGTGCCAAGGGCTTTCTGGGATTACTTCAGTTATTTCATCAGCATCGTCATCGTTCTTCCTTTCGGCCTCTACCTCTATGAACTCGTCGAACCTGAAGTAAAGCGCATCATCCCCTGGGCTATAGGAGTACAAGCGGCTTTCGCCGTCGGCGAAATTATCGGCGCAATTTACGGCGTCGGTCTTGATCGACTCAATGCGACCAATAGCATGGTCACCATCGGAACTGTGGTTCCCTCTTTGATTTGGATCCTGGTCGTTCGCATGAAGCGCCCTGCGAATCACGACATCAAGGTTTTCTTCGGCGGCTTGATGTTCTGGTTCCTCTTCGTGATCTACAACAATCTCAGCAGCCTGGGAGTCATCTCCGGGCCTCCCAAATCGCACGGCCTTGAATTCGTCGGCTTTCTCGGTTTCGTTGGCTGCCTCGCCTACGTCGCTATCCGTCGCAGCTTTGCCACCGAAGAGCGCCTGCTCGCTATCGACGCCGAACTGCAAATCGCGCGGCAAATTCAAGCATCGACGTTGCCGCAGCAGCTTCCGAAACTCGCCGACCTCGACATCGCCGCCCGCTACGTTCCAATGACCTCAGTCGCGGGTGATTTTTACGACTTTCTTTCCGACGGCCCGAACCGCCTCGGTGTGCTGATCGCCGATGTCGCGGGTCACGGCGTAGGTGCCGCGCTGATCGCCTCAATGGTGAAGGTGGCGTTCGCCGCTCAGTTCGAGCATGTCGCCGATCCGGCAAAGCTGCTGTCGGAGGTAAACCTCGCGCTCTGCGGCAAATTTGAAGAGCAGTACGTCACCGCCGCCTACGTCTACATCGATTGCGAACACAACATCGTCAACTACGCCGGCGGCGGACATCCTCCCCTCATGCTCGCCTCACGCGCGGGCGGCACGGTGCGCCGCATCGTAGAAAACGGCCCGATCCTCGGCATGTTCGCCGAAGCTTCGTATTCCTCGATTGAAATTCCCTTTCGTCCGGGTGACCGCCTCTTCCTTTACACCGACGGCGCCTTCGAGGCGATGAACGCCTCCAATGAGGAATACGGCAAGGGCCGCGTCGAGGCATTTTTGAACGCACATCTCGCCATGTCTCCCGATTCCCTTTCCACCGCTTTCCTCGACGACCTCTCGAAATGGTCCGGCCATTCGCAAGGTGGACAAGACGACGACATCACCTTCGTCGTTCTCGATTTCCGCAACCCAGCCGACTCTTCGCAATCTCTGCGTGAAGCTTCGTGAGTCTCGCCGGAGGTTCGCCCTCGGAACAAAAAGCCGCAGCCGTCCGCCTGCCGCCACAACTGCTCGTCGTCGCTGTTCTGCTTTCGTTGTCGGTGCTGATCAACTACGTCGACCGCGGCACGCTCGCCATCGCCGCGCCGCTTCTCAAAGACGACCTGCATCTATCGGCTTCGCAACTCGGCATCCTGCTCTCCGCGTTTTTCTGGACGTACGCGCCGTTCCAGGTCGTATCCGGCTGGCTGGTCGACAAATTTAATGTGAACTGGCTGCTTGCCCTCGGCCTGCTCATCTGGTCCGTCGCAACTCTCACGACCGGGCTCCTCCACGGATTCGCCCTCATGTTCGTGGTGCGATTGATTCTCGGTATAGGCGAGTCGGTGTCCTATCCCTCGTACAACAAAATCGTCGCGAAACATTTTCAGGAGTCTCTGCGCGGCCGCGCAAACGGAATGGTATCCGCCGGATGGGCCGGCGGCCCCGCACTGGGAACGCTCGTCGGCGGTTTGCTCGTCGCCCATGTCGGATGGCGCCTTTTCTTCGTCGTTCTCGGCTGCGCCAGCCTAATCTGGCTGCCAGCCTGGCTTCGCTGGATGCCCCGAGGTCCCGGCCTCCCGATCGCACCAGATGCGCACCCGGCTCGAATGCACCAGATCATCGCCCAGCGCTCCGCGTGGGGAACATTCATCGGCCTCTTCTCTTTCAATTACATCTGGTATTTCCAGATCACCTGGCTGCCGTTCTATCTCGTCCGCCAGCGCGGCTTCTCATTGCAGGTGATGTCGCTCGTCGGCGGCAGCGCATTTATCGTTCTGGGAATCTCGGCTTTGGTTTCCGGATGGCTCGCGGACCGCTGGATCGTCTCCACTCGAAATCCGACGCGTGTGCTGAAGGGTTTCTGTGGCAGCGGGCTCGCGCTTTCGGCCATCGCATTCTTCGCCGTCTTCCTGATTCCCGATCACACCATCGCGATGGCCGCATTGATTTTCAGCTGCGCCGCACTCGGCCTCGGCGCCGCGAACCTCTGGACCATGACGCAAATCCTCGCCGGCCCTCAAACCGCCGGCCGCTGGACCGGCCTGCAAAATTTCTGCGGCAACATCGCCGGAATGGTCGCGCCGTTTCTGGTTGGACTCATCGTCGAACGCACTGGCGGATTCTTCTGGGCCTTCGCCATGACCAGCGCCGTCAGCCTCCTAGGCGCCGCCGGCTACGCCTTCGTAGTCGACCGCGTCGAACCCGTGCAGTGGGCGTCAAGCTAGCCGCAGCGCGGCCTAGACGCGCACGTCTTCCCACTGTCGACTTTCGCCTGCGCGCAGCACCGCCTCGATCACCGCCATATTATTCAGCGAATCTTCCAGCGGCACCGGCACCGGCGTGTCTTCGCGAATCGCGCGAGAAAACGCGTCACCCTGCATGGTGTACTGGTCCGTCGAACGGAAAACGTCCGCCGTAACGCCGCCGCCAAACACATCGCGCCCATCGTCGACCAAAATTCGCGTCTCGCAATCCGGCGGCGCATTAAACGGAATCTCAATCTCGATCCGCCCCTGCGTGCCAAAAAATTGCATCCGCTGATACGGCACCATCTGCATGCTGCACGTGAAAATCGATTGCCCTGCCGGAAAATCGAGAATCGCCGATGCCAGCCGGTCCACCCGAAATTGCGGATCGCGCTCGACCACCGCCGCCACGCGCCGCGGCTCCTGATCGAAAATCATGCGCGAAGTAAAAATCGGATAGCACCCAATGTCCATCACGCCGCCGCCGCCCCATTCCAAAACATTGCGCACGTTCGCCGCGTCGCGATTGAAATAACTGAACGCTCCCATGATCGCCTTCAACTCACCAATCCGCCCCGCGCGAATCAACCCGCGCGTGCGTACCCACTGCGGATGCGTGCGCACCATGAACGCTTCGCCGACCAGCACGCCAGCTCGCTCTCGCGCCGCAATCAACTGCCTCACTTCCGCGACGTTCAATCCGATCGGCTTTTCGCACAACACGTGCTTACCCGCTTCGCACGCCTTGATCGCCCACGGCACATGCAAATGATTCGGCAACGGAATATAAACCGCCTCGATATGTTCGTCGGCCAAAAGCTCTTCGTACGATCCGTACGTCTTCGTAATCCCCAGCGTCCGCGCCACGTTCTGCGCTTTAAAGTGATCGCGCGACGCGAGCCCATACACCTCGCTCAACTCTCCCAATTGCATCCCCGGGATAACTTTCCGCACCGCAATCGACGCCGCCCCAAGCACTCCCCACTTCACCCGACCCTTTTTCGCCATCCTGACCTCCACCCCATCCGTCGTTTATCAGTCCAAACATCTACATTTCCAGATTAATTTTTTCTGACCTTCTGTCCTTCTTTTCTTCCGCCACGTCGCAAAACGCAGTATCCTTCCACCGCTTTGCGGCTGCCGTAGTCGCCCACTGCGTCCAGCCCGCTCAAACGGAGAACAATCAAGATGATCTCGCGCTCGCGCCTATTTTCGTGGACTTCCGCCCGCCTCGCCGTCGTATCTCTACTCGCGCCGCTGGCCATCGCCATCTTAATCTCGCCAGCTCTCGCAGCGCCTGCGCCCGCGCCGCCACCTTCCCCCGACGCCGCCACGCAAAAATTCTCCGTCTCCTTCCCCAAAGAACGCAGCGCCCAACCGCTCGACGGCCGATTGCTCCTCATCCTCTCCAACGATCCCAGCGAAGAGCCGCGCATGCAAATTTCACTCGCATCGCGCACGCAAATGATTTTCGGCGTCGATGTCGACAATCTCGCGCCCGGTCAATCTGCCACCATCGACGATTCCGCCTTCGGCTATCCCGTCCGCTTTCTCCACAATGTAAAACCCGGCGAATATTACATGCAGGTCGTCCTCAATCGCTACGAAACCTTCCATCGCGCCGACGGCCACATCGTCAAGCTCCACATGGATCAAGGCGAAGGCCAGCACTGGAACGTCTCGCCCACCAATCTCTACAGCAAGCCGGTAAAAATCACGATCGGTTCAAGTTCAAGCTCGGGCGCATCCGCGCAACCCATCCCCGTCTCGCTCGACCAGGAAATTCCGGCAATCCCCGCGCCCAAGGACACGAAGTATATCCGCCACATGCGCATCCAGAGCCAGCTCCTCACAAAATTCTGGGGCCGCCCAATGTTCCTCAGCGCCAACATCCTCGTCCCCGAAGGTTTCGACGAGCACCCCAACGCGCACTTCCCTCTCGCGATTTTCGAAGATCATTTCAATCACGACTTCGAAGGCTTCCGCACCGAGCCGCCCGATCCAAATCTAAAACCCGATTTCAGCGAGCGCTTTCACATCTCCGGATACAACCGCATCCAGCAGCAAGAGGAATACAAGTTCTACCAGCAGTGGATCGCGCCAAAATTTCCGCGCCTCCTCGTCGCGCAAATCAATCACGCGAATCCTTATTACGACGATTCCTACGCCGTCGACTCCGCCAATCTCGGCCCATACGGCGAAGCCATCGAGACCGAACTCCTCCCCGCGCTCGAAAAACAATTCCGCGCCATCGGACAGGGCTGGGCGCGCTTCGTTTACGGCGGCAGCACCGGCGGATGGGAATCCATCGCCGTCCAAATGTTTTATCCCGATCATTACAACGGCGCGTTCATCGCCTGCCCCGATCCCGTCGACTTCCGCGCCTACACCAACATCAATCTCTACAAAGACAAAAATGCTTTCTTCATCCAGGGCCCGCACACCCAAGTCGCGCAGCCCGATTACCGCGATTATCTAGGCCACACCATTGCCACAACACAAAGCGCCAACCAATACGAACTCGCTCTCGGCGATCACGCGCGCTCCGGCGAGCAATTCGACATCTGGCAAGCCGTCTACGGTCCCGTCGGCTCCGACGGTTACCCCGCGCAAATTTTCAACAAGGAAACCGGCGACATCGATCCGAAAATCGCTGCCTATTGGAAGGAACACTACGACCTGAGCGACATGCTTCAGCGCAACTGGTCCACGCTCGGCCCGAAACTCCGCGGCAAGCTCCGCATCTACGTAGGCAGCGCCGACAACTACATGCTCAACAACGCCGTCTACCTCATCGAAGATTTTCTCAAGTCCACGACAAATCCGCCGTACGAAGGCGAAGTGAAATACGGCGACCGCGCCGAACATTGCTGGAATGGAGACCCGACGGAACCGAACTATCTATCGCGCCTCCACTACAACACGATGTACGTGCCGATGATTCTCGACCGCATCCAGAAAACCGCGCCCGCCGGCGCCGACCTAACTTCCTGGCGTTATTAGCGCCACCCAACAAGGGAAACTTCTGCTAAAATCCCGCGCCATGAACCGACGAACCGTACTCACCGCTCTCCCCCTCGCAGCACTTCTACCCGAAGCCTTGATGAGCGCCGCGGCCGCCGCCGCGCCAGCCTCTTCCACAACCGTCTACGAACTCCGCATCTATCACGCCATGGACGGCAAGCTCGACGCACTCCTCGCGCGCTTCCGTGATCACACCAACAAAATTTTCGCCAAGCACCACATGCGCGCCATCGCCTATTGGACGCCCACCGACGACCCCGCAAAGAACAACACGCTCATCTACATCCTCGAACACCCCAGCCGCGAAGCCGCCAAGACAAACTGGAAATCCTTCGAAGACGATGAAGAGTGGAAGGCCGTAAAAGCGAAGTCCGAAGAAAACGGCAAGCTCGTCGACCACGTCGACTCGACCTACATGGCGCTAACGACTTTCTCGCCACACATCCGCTGACTTTTCTTTTAGGGGGTTGGGGCTTCAGCCACAACATAATTCACAGCAACGAAGAGCGGCTTCAGCCGCTGAAGAAACCTCGGACCTTTGAATCTTCGACCTGTCCTACCTAATCGTCGAGATCTTTCTCCGGCCCGCGCTTGTCGCGGAAGAAATACGCCGAAGCGCCAATCACAATCGCGAAAAACCCAACGCCGCCGGCCAGCAGCGTAAAACCGCCCCAGTCGACGCGCCCACCCGGTACGTTTGCAAATTTAGCCGACCACACCGGCGCATATCCAAGCGCCACATGCGTGTAAGGACTGCCCGCAGGCGTAGACGTCCACGGCGCATAGATCGACAAAATCACCAAACCTAAAACGAAGCACAACAATGTCACGTTATAGAAAGTCTTCATCGAGTCCGGAACCTCTGGGTAGGATCTCTGTGAACCGCCTGCACTCTACCTCAAAACGTCGAGTCCGTACGAGGGTTCGCGCATCGTCCCGGTAATTTTCACGGGCACAACCTCACCCGCCTTTTTCTTTTTCATCATCGGCTCGATGACTTTCAGAAACACCGACTTCACGCCCGTCTCGCCCTTCGACAATTTGTGATCGACGCGCAGATTCCCGTGCAGGTCGATCTTGCCGTTTTCAACTCCGTATGTTCCATGCATGTGCGCCAGCGCGCCCGGGATGCCGAAATAAAGATCGGTGACATTCGCGACCGCGTTCTCCATCTCCACATGCCCGCGCATATTTTCAAACACACTCTCGGCGTCCCCGTCCGGCTTCTGCCCCTGCGCGATCTGGCTCAGATTGTTCACTTTCTCCTGCGTCGCCGGTTTGGTGAAATCCGCCTGCCCGATCTCAAAATCGCCGCGCAAATTCATGCGCTTGATGAAGTCTTGCTTTCCCGGCGGCACATACACGATCGTGCGAAACTTCATCGTTCCCGTCATCTTCGGATGATGATTGTGCGCCAGCAGCTCGAGCCAATCCTTGATGCTGCCATTGTCTTCGATTCCGGTGATCGATACGGTTTTTCCGTCGGTTCCTTCTTTGCTCGCGATTTCTCCGCGCGCCAGAATCGTCGAACTGCCCATTTGCACCTTCACATTTTTCAGCGATACATCACCGTTCCATCCGTTCACCACGGCGTGAAATTGCGTTCGCAGATGCACCGTGTGCGGATTCGGCGACACATTAAAATCCGGCACGTCCGTCATGCCCGCGACTTCCAGCTGATTCAGCTTGCCGTCGAATTTTCCGGTCGAATACAGCGTCCCGCCGATCCCGGGAAACGCTCCCAGATTCGCGCGTTCAAAAGTGTAGGAGCCTGAAGCCGGCGCCTCCTCGGGGTTCTTCGTATCCAACGGACCGAATTCCCCTTCCGCTCGAATTTCTCCCTGCGGCAGCGGATTGGTCAGCTCCACGTGAAATGCCATCGGTTGTCCATCGCCGGCATCGTTCAACGTCAACTTGTGAATCTCAAAACGCAGAGGCCTCGCGCCAGCATCGCCCGACGCAAACTCCACCACGCTGTTGTCCGCGGTGATGTCGCCGATTTCGATCTTGGTGTTGTCGCCGCTCTGTGCCGGTGGTGCCGCCGGACCGGCCTTCTCGCTGGCTGGCGACGCGAAGACATGCAGCCCCTCGACGGTGACATGCGAGATGCGCTTCGGCACGGTGAAAAATCCAGGATAGCTGCCCTCGATCGTGATCCGCGCGGCCGTCGCGATCGGCGTCACACCGGCGTCCGTGTTTCGCCGGAACGTCACGCCTTCCGCGACGCAAGTCGGTGGGAAGAAACTCGAACGAAAACTTTTGAACTCGACGTGGCTGCCAAATTTCTGCTGCAAGCCAGTGACGACGCTCGCCTGCGTGAACGGCCAATGCATCGCGATCACGGTAAACCCAACCGCAACCACCAACACAAACACTCCTAGTACGATCAGTATCCAGCGCTTCAAATTCAAACTCCCCCCAAATTAATCCGCTGAAAAAATCTTAGCCCAGATGCTGTCGCCCAAATTCCTGGCGTTTGGATGCACGAAGCCGTCAAACAGACTTCCCGAGTCCCCCGGTGAAGTCAAATCGGACCGCGGCGTTGCGCCACATTTCGACCACGATAGGACCTTCGTAATCGCCCACTGTGACAGGTTCCCGATTCGTCGCACCTGTCCGCTCGTTCAATTATGCGCGGAGGAAACAACACATATTCTGTCCCGGCAGTGATCTTCGCCCCCTTCCGGAAAAGAGTTTGGTTAATGCCTGGCCTGGACTATATCTCGTGTGTTTTGACCGTCATTTCGACGGTGCTCGTGGGAAAAAAGCTGTGGCATGGGTGGGTCGTCGCGGGAGTAAACAGCGTCATCATCTGCTTTATCGGGATGCGGACGGCACAGTTCGGTTTCGTCCCCGCGAACCTGTTCTGCATGGGCCTCTACGCAAACAATCTCTGGAGTTGGCGATGCAAGAAGCCCTGAACACGAAGCGGAGCGAGCGGTTAAAGCTGGCCCTCGGAAGGTGTGCTGTCGTTTTGGCGCTGTGCGCCATCAGTGCCGCGTCGCTGAGCGCGCAATCCGCGCCGGTGACTCGCCGTCCGGTTCGTCACCTGGTGACGCCGGCTTATCCTGAACTTGCGAGGAAGCTGAACCTCACCGGAACAGCGCGCATCGAGGTCACCATCGGCCCCGACGGCAGCGTAAAGCACACCCGCATCCTCGGTGGCCACCCCGTTCTAGCTGCTGAAGCCGAACATGCCGCCGAAAAGTCCACCTTCGAACCAGCCGCCGCCGAGACCGTAGAAGTCATCGAATTCAAGTTCTAGCCCGGTAGCGCCGGCCGCCCCGTGGGCGTTTTTTCCGTTCCCGCCTGCGCCGACTCTAACTTCGAAGGCCCACTTTCAAATCGGTGTCATCCTGAGCGCAGCGAAGGATCTCAGAAGTAAGCCGTCCACAATCGCATCGGGCCCGAAAAAAACGCAAAAAAATAGGGCGCAGTACCGCTGCGCCCCATGTCCGCAACTTCTAATGTTTGTCGTTGACTCTCTACCCTAATCGCGCGCAGCACCCTCCATCTACCACCGACGCCCGCGCCCGTAGTAACCCCGCCCGCCGTAATACCCAAACGAGAACGCTGGATACCCGTAGTAACCCGCGTATGGATAAGCGGCGTACGGATACCCGTACGCCGGCGGCGGATAGCAAGGAGCGTCATATCCGCACGCGTAGGGTGCCGCGCCATATGGCCCTTGCGGCGCGTAACCACCCGCGTAGCGCGAACCACGCCGCCCACCATAGTTATCGTAGTCGTATCGCGACACCGGCAAGAACGCCTGTGCGCTCTGCGTTGTGTCGACCGTGACCGGCTCTTTCAGCCGAAACGTCAGCCATGTCTCCGGCGGAATCACCGTCGGCCGCCCGCGCGTCAGCAGCACTGCGCCGATGCCGGCCGCCGCTCCCGCGCCTGCGCCGATCGCCGCGCCGCGCCCCCAATCCGCAATCGAGCCAATCGCCGCACCTAACGCGGTCGTGCCGCCGATTGTGGCGGCGTCGGCGCCGTGCGTCGTGCCGCCCGAGGCCTTCCACAATTCCGTCAGGACCGGACGCGACTGCCCGTCGGCCGTCGTAATGTCGGTCAACTCAATGCCAAGCTGCGATGTGCCCTTGACGCGCCCGGCCTTCTCGGCCGCTTCCACTTGGCCGACGAGCATCTGCCCGCGCCGCGCCACGACGTATCCATTCACGACAACCGGTTGCTGCAATGTCGCCGTAACGCGATCGCCTACGTGATTCTGATCGCTCGACAAATATTCATTCACGCGTACGGACAAAACCGCGCCGGCCGGGATGGTCAGAGTTGCTGGAGGAGGGGTAGCTGGAGCCGTATTCCGCGAGTACGGCGCGTTCTGCGACCGTCCGTTTATACTGTTCGGCGCACCGTAGCCGTTGTCGCTATATGGACGATTCTGCGGTGGCGCACCATTAGCACCCGGACCGCGGTCCGCGTCTCCAACAGGATTCCCGCTCGAAGCACCATTCGGCGCGTCCTGCGAACCTTGTTCGCCCGGCGGCAAATCCTTATCGGGATCATATTGATCCGGGCTCGGCGCATGTGCTGGCCCGCCCGCGCGCGGTGCCGGGTAGTCGTTTGCGTAAGGCGGCTTGTCCGCATCCTGCGGAGCGTATTTCGGCTTCTTCTTCGTCGGAGGTGGCGGAGCCTGATCCTGCGATTGTCCCTGCGGCTTATTTTGGTCCTGGGACGTCGAAGCCGCCGGAGGAGGCGCCTGCGTCTGGCTCGAATCGCTACCCTGCTGCGATGAGGAGTCCGGCGACTGTTGCGCCTGACTTTGACTCTGCGGATCTTGCTGCTGTTGCTCCGGTTGCTGCGCGTAAGCCCCCAGCGCCAGCAACAGCGCCAAGGTTAGCGGCGCCATCACTCGCGCGGCCACCCCTGCAAAACCACGGCCTGCGCCCTTGCTGCCAATCGATTCCCTACTCTCAGTCTCAGCTTGTTTTTGCGTAAATCCCTGCACCATGTCTAGGCTCCTCGACCTGCGGCCGCGCTCAAGCCCCTCCAACTCTTACGGTATTCGATGTCTCATCGCCCGAGCTGGATGCCCCGCATCAGCCTGTAACTACGATACTTACGCCGATCGCGAGCGGTCAGCGACACGTAGCCACTCGTATTAAACCCATTAGCCACCGCAAAAGTTGCGCAGCGCTAGATCCCGAACCCACGCTCAGATCGATGAATTGTCAGCAGGAAAAAGAACCAAAACAGGAAGGAATTTAAATGGAAAGAGAGCGCCTCTCCGGCAACCTGCGCTGTCGGCCTCGACAGCCAGCCGCGTTAGCGCGTCTGCGTCTGGGCGTATTGTTCGCGCATGTCGTTCAGCATCGCGCGAAAGCTCTGCACGACCAGGAACAGGTACGACACGCACAGCGGAACTTCGTAAGCAGCTCTCAGCACGTGATCTTGCACTTTGCTACTCCGTGAATCCGTAACTTTGTCAGATTAAGCCCGAGATCCGCGCCCGACCATGGTGCGCAGGGTCTAAATCCTTGGTACCGAAGTTTTGCAGGAGAGCATACAGGACTTCGTAAAAATTGCATCCAAAAAAGTGATATCTCGCAACAATATTTCGTGAAATCGCCAAGCCTGGCTTGGCTTTTCACGAGTCGGGTACTGGAACTACCCTCCTCAAAATTACCACACAGTATGCCAACCGAGTACTGTTACCTTACCCTTAAATATTCTCTATTGGCTGTGGAAAACCTTGTGGTATGCTCCGCGCCCCAGCGACGGAATTTCAATCCTGGAAGGAAAAAACCATGAAGCGACTAGTCCCCGCTCGTGTCGTTGTGTCCGTGTTCTTCGCCGCTGCGTTTCTTCTCGCGCTCACTTTAACTCTCGCGCTCTCAGCGCCTTTGACTCTCGCAATCACTCCTACATTCACAGCAGGACAAACCGTTGCCACCACCGGTATCGCCAATATTCGCGCAACCGGCGACGGCACGCTGATCGGGCAGCAGGCCAAGGGTGCTATCGGTACGGTCCTTGCCGGGCCAGTGACCGTCGCCGGCAACTCCGTGATTTGGTACCACGTGAACTTCGCCACTGCGCCGTCGGGTTGGGTCGGCGGAGACTTGCTCGTCGCCAGCGGAAACAGCGGCACAGCACCTCCCAAGTCCGTCGTCGTCGGAAACGGCACCGCGCAAACCATGGTGCTCGACGAATTCGGCGGCATCGAGATCGGCTTCATCAGCGCCGACGCGAACAACAATCCGACGTACTCCTTCAGTGAGTCGACCAATCAGGGCCTCACCTTCAGCGCTCCCAGCCTTCTGCCGATGAAGCCAACCGCGCGAGTGCCTGAGCCACCGACGGGTCCCGTAATCGCCGCCGAGCGCAACGGCGCCATCGACATCGTCTACGCATGTCTCGGCACCGACTGCCCTGGCCACTTCGGTAACCAATCCGTTCAGCTCGTGCGTTCGACGGATCACGGCGTAACCTGGTCCGCGCCGGTTCAGATCAGTTTGCCGACGCGTCCGAGCGGCTTCGGTGCGCAAGAACCGGTGATTGCCGCGTGCGGTGCGGGCGTGACGATCGCATGGCAGGACGACGGCACGGGCGCCAACTTCGGCCAAACGAATCCCGACATCATTCTCGTGAACGTGGTCAACGGGATTCCGGGCACGTCGATCAACGTCACCAACAGTGCGGCGTCCGAGGGGCATCCTCAAATCGCAGTGAATGCCCAGAGCAATGTGTTCGTCAGCTGGGTCACCAACAACCAGAACACCAGCACATCGACGCCCTTCAACAGCGTCGCGTTCGCCGCCGTTCCAAACTGCGGCGCCGTCCAGAAGTGAATTTCTGCCGCAAACGAAAATCGCTGAGGAGCGATTGTCCCCGTCGCTCCTCGGCGAGAACTACATCTGCCCGTCGACGCCCGCCCATAGGTTCATGGTGTTGAGTTCTTCCCTGCCCATCGCCTTCAAATAAAGGAACAGCTGCGTGCGATACGCGGCGTAGCCGCACAGGACCATATTTACCAACGCCGCACCGCGCGTCAGATTGTTGCCGAACATGTTGACCTCGCTGCGAAACTCCGCGTCGGTCCACGGCCCGATCATCTTCGTCATCTCGTCGCTCTGCCGACCGATCGCCGCGACCGCCTGCTCCCAGGTCATCGCCTTCGCCGCCGCATCGCGCGGACCCCAGATCGCACCCATCGCCTCGCGCGTGAACTCGCCGCCCTGGATCGATTCCGTCATCGCCGGCCCCATCACCGTCATGTACTGGATCAGCTCCAGCACGCTGCGCTGTTTCGCCGACGGCCGGAAGTCGATCTTCGCCGGATCGACCTTGCTGATGAGGTGCGTGAGAATGTGCACTTCCTTCTGAAACGCCGCAATCAATTCATCTTTTGTGAAGACCATAGTGGCGGCATCCTACCACCAACCCTCCGCCCGGTTAGTACTCCCGATGTAAAAAATCCGTCTTCCGCCCGCGCGCTCCCAGGGGGGCGTTGCTTTAGCCGCGACATAACCCAGCGCTCAGCGAGGGGCTTCAGCCTCTGAAGCCCGCGCCTCTAGACAACCGCCCTTCACGAGAGTACATTCGCCGCAACGTCCCCTCTGTCGCCTGACCATGCGCCGCCCACGCCGCTTGCGCAAGGAGGTTGTCATGCGAATGCCTCACGTTGCCGACCGGTTTTTCCATCGACACAAAGCTGATCCGAACGATCCCGCACCGCTCTTCGATTCCGGCATCGGCGACTGGCTGCTCGAACTCACCGCCATCGCGTTGATCGCGCTCATCATCGGCACGATCCTCCGGTGGGCCTACGTCGCCCTATTCCTGAAGTAACGCGATGCTCTTAAGGTGGGTTTAGTGAAAGTTTAGTGAAAGCTTAGCCGCTAAACTTTCATCCTGAGCGCAGCGAAGGACTCGCGCCGTTCGCTCCTTCTCTAATTGTCATCACGAGCGAAGCGATGTATCTGCTTTTTCCAATTTCGTTTTTCGAATTTCGAGTTTCGAATTCCTCTCCCCAATTTCCATTTTCACTTTTCTATTTTCCAGCGCTACACTCGCCCATCATGCCCACAAAAAAATCCCTCACTCCCGTCGAACGCAGCAAACTCCTCGCCACCCTGAAATCCCGCTTCGAAAAACACCCCCACCGCCACAAAGGTTTGACCTGGCCGCCCCTCGAGAAAAAACTCGAAGCCGCTCCCGACAAACTCCGCTCATTGCATGAACTCGAATCCACCGGCGGCGAACCCGACGTCGTCGCCCTCGACCAATCCACCGGCGCCTACATCTTTTACGATTGCTCCGCGGAAAGCCCCAAAGACCGCCGCAGCTTCTGCTACGACCGCGCCGCCTGGACTTCACGAAAAGAAGCCAAGCCCAAAAACAACGCCATCGACGCAGCCGCCGCCATGGGCGCCGAACTCCTCACCGAAGATCAATATCGCCAGCTCCAGCAACTCGGCGAATTCGACACCAAAACTTCCAGCTGGATCCAAACCCCCGCCAAAATCCGCCAACTCGGCGGTGCCCTCTTCTGCGACCGCCGCTTCGACACCGTCTTCACCTACCACAACGGCGCCGAGTCCTACTACGCCGCCCGCGCCTTCCGCTGCTCTTTGAAAGTGTAGGGGCGGGGCTTGTTGCAAACCCTGAGCATCGAAGGGCTCCGCCCGACTGCTGCGTCTTGACTCGATTCGCACAGCGAAGGATCAGCCTTTTCACGCCACGCTATCACCACGTACCGTTACGCACAGAACATTAGTAATATTTTTACTTCAACTATCCTGTGATAAGTTCCCGCTCTCAGCACCATCCGTTGAATCCGCAGAAAGGTAAGAAAAACGAATGCGCTCAATCCCCGCTCGCGTAGTTGCACGTCTGTGTCACGCCGTAGCCGCAACCATTGCCTTAGCACTAGCCCTTCTCACTCTGTCGTTCTCAGCCTCTGCCGCCAATCCACCGGCTCCGCCACTCAAAGTCGGCCAGGATGTCTTCACCACCAACAAAACCAACGTCCGCGCCACCGCCGACGGCGCACTCATCGGCACGCAACCTAAATTCGCTGAAGGGGTCATCACCGTTGGACCTACCTTCGTTTCCGCCGACTCCGCCTGGTGGGTCAAGGTGACCTTCAACCCCGGACCATCCGGGTGGGTCGGAGCCGACATGCTTATCGACGGCGTTCCCCTCCCCCCCACCGTCAACATCGGCACGCCAGGCAGCCTCACCTCGATGTTGCTCGACCAGGACGCCAACATCGAAATCA
Source organism: Candidatus Acidiferrum sp. (assembly GCA_036493835.1). Taxonomy (GTDB): domain Bacteria; phylum Acidobacteriota; class Terriglobia; order Acidiferrales; family UBA7541; genus Acidiferrum. The sequence continues at coordinate 18,570 of DASXPD010000022.1, forward strand.
TCTATCAGTCCGGATCCGACGCCAACCACAACACCTTTTACTCCTTCCGCGAATCGACAAATCAGGGCCTATCCTTTTCCGCGCCCTCCCTGCTTCCGATAAGTCAAAACTCATTCGGCCAGCCTTCGCCGCAGCCCCAGCCGCTGCAGATGGCCGCTGAGCGCAACGGCGCTCTCGATATCGTCTTTGTTTGTCCTACCAATCAGTGCAAGCCCCCGGCCAGCTGGGGCCTGCCAGGCGTCGTTATGATTCGCTCCATCGACCACGGCGCGACCTGGTCTGCTCCGATCCTGATCAGCATCCTGCCCGTCAACTTGAATCACCAAGGCGGCCAATCCCCAGTAATCGCCTCCTGCGGCGCCGGCGTGACCATCGCATGGATCGACGATGGCTTCGGCACCAATCGCACCGGCATCAATCCCAACCCCGAGGCATTCAACCCCGACCTCTTCATCGTCAACGTCGTCAACGGCGTCCCCGGCGTTCCGGTGAACGTGACCGACAGTCCCGCGGTCGAGGCATCGCCGCAACTCATCGTGAATTCGCAAGGCACCGTCTACCTCTCGTGGACCAGCTCTCCCACGACTGCGAATTCCTTCGGCCCCACCAGCCTCCTCTTCGCCCCCATCCCCAACTGCGCCGCCGTCGCGCAGTAACCGCAGTTCAGCTCTTGGGTGCCGCACCCTCCCGAAGTTGGAAGGGTGCGGTTTTAACTTTTCGTTCGTCGCTTCGGCCCATCGTCACGGCACTACCTCAGTCGCGTCGCAAAGCCCAACACCATCCAATTGCCATCACGAACGCGGCGAGGTATCCGCTTTCCGAATCTCGTTTTTCGAGTTTCGAATTTTGCTTTTCCATTTTCCCTGTTCCATTTTCCAACTATGATCACCACATCCCGGAGAACCTCATGCCCCGCCACCACCGCCCGCTCCTCACCGCACTCCTCATCCTCGCCGCCTCCATCCTCACCCCCGCTCAATCCCCATCCACCCCTCCCCGCACCGGCATCGCCGCCATCGAGTCCTACAAAGGCACCTGGAAGTTCACCTCCACCACGCTCGACACCGCCCACAGCAAATCCGCCAAGGACGAAAAAACCATCCGCAACGACTGCTGGCGCAGCGCCGACTACTACGCTTGCCATCAATTCGTCGACGGCATCTCGCAAGCCCTGATCGTCTACACCTACCATCAGGATCGCGATCTCTACACCACCTACATCGTCCCTCAGGACGGTTCCGCCGCATCCTCCGGCACACTCCAAATCCACGGCGACACCTGGATCTTCCCCTGGCAAGTCACCGACAACGGCACCACCACCTACTACCGCGTCGTCAACGTTTTTAAATCCGCGACGTCGATCTCCTTTCGCAGCGAATTTTCCACCGACAAGGTGACGTGGACTGCCAGCGCCATGGGCAGCGAGGTTCGGGTGAGCGCGGAGTAGGGCAGGTTGCGGAAGGGCGGACCGAGACCCGCCCCTACAAACAGACGAAGAAACAGCAGATCCCTCACTTCGTTCGGGATGACAGATGTTGCTAATGCGAAGGGCGGGCATTTTTTATGCTCGCCCTTCTTTGTTTTGTGGGTTGGACGGGCGCGTTGTCGCGACGGAGGCGACGAGTTTTAGCGTGTCGGAGATTGGGGTGGCAGTTGGGTCGATGCCGTCGGGTCGGTCGAAGACCAGGCGTGGGGGGAGTTCGTCCAGGTCGGCGGAGGTGCGTTGGGCGGCTTCGTGGCGGTCCATGCAGGAAATGCTGCCGAGGAGGAGTTGGCAGACGTAGGCGATGGCCATAGCGTCGCGGCGGTGGATGCGTTTGCGCGCGAGTTGGCGGACGAGGTTGCCGAGTAAGAAGTTGATGGCATCGGGGGTGGAGAAGTCGGTCATATCGCCGAGGAGTTCGGCGGCGGACTTATCGTGGTGGCGTTGTTTGCGGTTTTGGAGTTGGAGTGCGTGATGGGGGCACAGTTCCAAATCGGGAATGGTGGAGTGGAGACGGCAGTTGCGGCCGAGGCGGTCGATGTGACGGCAGCGGGTGAGAGTTTTTACATGTGCGGAGATTGTTGCAGGGGTTGAGGTTACGGATTGGCACGGCGTAATGGATTGGGAGGTGGGATCGGAGGACGGAGGGACCCCTCCCCATGTTTTGACGCAAGAGTGTGATTTCATGGGAGTTATCTTTCGTGGAAGTGCAAGAGTGTGATTTTAAAGCGATTGCGGGCTGTGATACGAGGATCACAAAGCACGGTAGCATGGATTTTACTGTTTGTCAAATGATATCTTTGTTGTCATTCGAATAAGGTCTTGAGTTTTAGGACTGATGGACGGATCGTTCGAACGGATTCGCCGCTTTGCTTGTAGAACCGCAGAAGCGTCCCGTATGTCCCCGAATTTCGTCCTCTAATTCCCGAGTTTCGGCTGTCCCCGAGTTTTCGGGCAAAGATACTCACAGATGCGTTTAAGTGACTTTTTTGCACGTTTTTGGCATTTTTCTGTGTTTGTTTCGATTTTTGGTGCATCTTAAGGGTGAGGCGCTCAATGCTAGTTCGATTCATCTTCGAGAATTTCCGATCCTTCAGAGACACTCAAGAACTGTCGCTCGTGGCCTTCAAGAGAATTGAATCTAATGAATCCCTGATTCATGTAAACAGCTTAGGCGAGAGCTTAGTTCCTTCAGCAGTGCTTTACGGGGCAAACGCTTCCGGGAAGTCGAACGTACTCTTAGCGCTTCGTTTCTTTTCGTCGGCCATTCGTGATTCCCAAAACACTTGGAAGCCGGACGCTCCGATCTCGCGAGAACCATTTGCGCTGGAATCGTGTCAGGAAAAACCGTCGCTATTCGACGCGGCCTTCGTCGTAGAAGGAGTGCGTTACGACTACGGCTTTGCTCTGAATTCCCGAGAGATTGTAAGCGAGTGGTTGTATGCATATCCGAATGGCAGAAAGCAGATGTGGTTTAGGCGTTCATGCACTGAGAAAGACAAAGATCGTATGAGTTTCGGGAAGTACCTCTATGGTGAAAATCGAGCGATTGACAACCTAACGCGAAAAAACAGTTTGTTTTTATCGGCAGCGGCTCAGAACAATCACGACCAGGTCACACCCATTTTCCGCGCCTTAACCGAAAAGATCGCTTTCGAATTCGGGGCTCGTAGGGCGATAGGAACGGAATATTGGAAGCAATTGAAAAACCCGAAATTGTTAGAGCGGGTATCCCAAATGCTCGGCTTGGCAGATACCGGCGTCATGGGTCTCGATGTCAAAGAGCAGGAGCCTGACCAAGTGGTGATGGATGCACTCGCCCAAATGCTGGCTAAGCTTTCGAGCGTACTTTCGGTGCCGATACCGTACAAACTCCCGAAGGAGTTCTTGGAGATAAAGTTTCGGCATAGGACCAAGAAGGGCGATGCCGTTTCAATGGCGTCACATGTTGAATCGGCTGGTACCATCGCGTTTCTGTCGCTGCTCTGCGCGGCGTTGGAGACCCTCGATTCTGGCGGCCTTTTGTGTGTCGATGAGTTGAGTTCGAGCCTCCATCCGTTCCTCGCCTTGGAGCTTATAAAACTATTCGCGAGCCGAGACACAAATCGCACTGGAGCTCAGCTGCTCTTCAATACTCATGACGTCGCTCTCTTAGATTTGGGCGTATTTCGGAGAGATCAGATTTGGTTTGTCGAAAAGAACGTTGACGGAGCATCGCAATTGTATCCCCTAAGTGACTTTCATCCCAGAGCGCAAGAAAACCTTCGTAAGGGCTACCTGCAAGGACGCTTCGGCGCCATCCCGTTTGTCGGATCCAGCGAAGACTTGGTTCGAACGCAAGAAGAGTAGCTATGGGCAGATCGTCTATCAAAAGGCGTCGGCCAAGCCTGCCGCCACGGCCGCGAATTTTGATCGTTTGTGAGGGTACGGTTACCGAACCCCGCTACCTCCACGATTTTGCTTATCGCGAGCGCACGCGCCTTGTTGATGTACAAGTCGATGACAGAGGAGGTGTCCCAAAAACGTTAGTAGAGCGAGCTGTTGACTTGAAGCGAAGCGCTGAACGTGAAGCGCGTAGGCAGCGGAACGGGTTCTTGACATACGACGAAGTGTGGTGTGTGTTCGATGTGGATGGCCATCCGAATCTACCTGCAGCAATCGAACAGGCGAATGCCAACGGAATTAAGCTCGCTATATCAAATCCGTGCTTTGAGCTCTGGGCACTGCTTCATTTCAGGGACCAGCGGGGACATATAGAGAGACAGCACGTACGGGCAGCGTGCAGAAACCACATTCCCAATTTGACCAAACTATTGCCGTTCGGTCTTCTTTTCGAGAAGTATGAGGAAGCTGTCGCGCGCGCAAGAGCGTTAGCCAAGTGGCAATTCGAGCAAGGAAATTCCGGCTCGAATCCAAGCACTTCGGTATTTCTGTTGACTGAGAGGATCAGGGATTTGAGCGCAATCGCGAATCTCGAGCGCTTAAAAAAGCGTGAGAGGTAGCTTTCCCGGAGGGCGCTGGAGGCGTTTGCTCTTGAGGAGCACAAGGCTGGGGATTACCGAGGCGCAGGTGTAGAAGTTGCTGGGGGTTGCGACGCGCGATGAGTTGGACGGATTTTTGAAGGCGCATGAAATCTGGCTGAGTTACACGGCGGATGACTTGGAACGCGAACTGGCCGCGCTGCTACGAGTGGGATTTTAGAGTCGGAAAATCGAAATTCGAAAAGCAAAATTCGAAAAGCAGATCCCTCACTTCGTTCGGAATGACAGATTTGGTGTGTCTTGGCGAGTTGCGCGGCGCGATGAACTTTTTTGGTGGTGCAGCACCCACCGAGTCCAACGCACGCCGTTTTAGTTAAGCCCGAGACATGCTTTGCAGAGTTGAGCCTCGTCGCCCGATTGACACGTTCGCAGCGCATCGGTGGGCGACACGCCAAGTGTTACGAGCTTCCGCAACGAGGCACAGAATCGCTTTCTCGAAGTTTCGAGATGGCGTTGAGACGCCTCCATAGCCGACATTCGATTGACCGTGAAATCGTAATTGCACGAGTCTTGAGTCGACCTGATGCGGCTGTCTAGCGTATCCATTTTGTCTTCGACATCACTGATGGCAGACTCAAGGTCAGAACGTTGGCCAGCACAGCGCTCCTCACCTCGATTGCACGTTTCAAGATCTTCTTGTTTGGTGTGCGCATCATCCGCAGCTTCGGACGCATCCGCCGCTGCTCGCCGAACGCGGTCCAGGTCGTCGTGACAACTGTCTAAGTCCAGGGGAGGTGCGTGGGCTGCGCCAGAGACAACAAATAGCCCGATGAGCAAGAGAATCAACGTAAAGAGTCGCGTCTTCATGGGACCACCACGACGAAGGTATAACGGCGAAAATAAGATAACATCTCGTCTCCACCCCCTGCCGTTTAGCTAGGTATCTATCGCGGACTAGTTATCAGGGCTGAAAGGACTGGCTTGAGAACAATTAATACACGCTCTGCTCTCCGCGGACGTTGCGCGCGCAGGGGCTGAAGCCCCCTTTCTTATGTGCGCACGGCACGACTGAAGTCGTGCCCTCCAAGTTCCCTTCGACTGATAACTTTTTTTCGCCGTTCACGGAGCACGCGGAACGAAACACGACTATCGCCCGTTTGACTCCACACCGAGCGAGGGCTATCTTTCCCGCAGGTTGGATACTCTTCAGGAGAGAGAAAAACCATGATGCAGGCGAAGATGCGGATGCGACGGATGGCGATGGGATTGGCCGGGATTGCGGCGATGATGGGAATGGCAGCGTGTTCGCAGAACACGGGACCAGCAACTCCGGCTCCCGAGGCCGGCGCCGCAATGTCGGCCGATACACGGGCAGCAGCGGAAGAGGCGATCCGCGCAGCGGATTTGGCGTGGTCCAAGGCCGCGGGGACGAAAGATGCCGCGGCAACCGCCGCGTTTTACGCAGAGGACGCGGTGTTGCTTGCGCCGATGACTCCGGTGACGAAGGGCCGCACCGCCATCCAGCAAGCGTTCACAACAATGATGGCCGATCCGAATTTTTCGCTGTCGTTCGCGCCGACGAGAATCGTCGTCGCAAAATCCGGCGACATTGCCTATGACTACGGCAATTTTCAGCTGACGGTGACCGAGAAGAAAAAGCCCAACACCCTCAAAGCCGTCTACGTCGTCGTCTGGGGCAAACAAGCCGACGGCACCTGGAAGGCCCTGATCGACGCCCCAACGTCGTCATCGGAATAAGGTACGGTTGCGGATTTGCCGGCACACTGCGAGTTTGCAGGTTGTCGCGTTGCGAGGATTCAGAGTCTCGGTCGCGCATGCGACCCAGACTCTTGA
>DASXPD010000023.1:0-6674 GCA_036493835.1 Candidatus Acidiferrum sp.
TGGAGGAACCTTGGCTTTATGCATCCCTGGCGACGGTCGACGGATACGTCTCTCCGCGTCTCAAATCACCTTCGGATGCCTCTTATGAAAATCCGTGTGCCCCTGAAACGTCCGCGCCGCCTGTATCACCCCAAAATCGTCCCCCGCCCGTCCCACAAACTGCACTCCCACCGGCAAATGCTTATCCGTAAATCCGCACGGCACCGACATCGCCGGCAACCCGCACAAATTCCCAATCGCCCCCAACGGATCCGGAAACGTCAATCCCGTCTCCAGATTGAAATCCAGCGAAGTCGCCGGCAACGGCTGCGACACCGTCGCAATCACATCGAACGAGTCAAACAAATCCGCCATCTTCTGTTGCAAATGCTCGCGTATCTTCGACGCCTGCCAATAATCCGCTGCAGAAATCTGCTCGTTCACATACCCATTGATCTGCCCCAGCGGATCGGCCAGTTCGCTCACTTTCCCGCTGCGAATCAATTCACGAAATGACGACGCGCCCTCGGTCCCCATGATCACGTTGCCGACGTCATCCCACGGCCCTTGCGGCAGTGCGGCGCGATGCACGACGGGAAAAATCTTGTGCAGCGCTTTTTCCGTCGCATCGGAAATTTTGGCGACCGCCGGATCAAGCGTCTTCCACGCATTCGTCAGCCACCCCACCGTGAGCGAACGCGCCCTCAATTCCATCGACGGCGAATACGTAAACGCCGCCTTGTCCACCGCCAGCGTCGAATGATCTTTCGGATCATGTCCCGCCAGCACCGCAAAAATCCGCGCGCAATCTTCCGCCGACCGTGCCATCGGCCCAATCTTGTCCATCGACGGAGCCAACGCCATCGCCCCGTACTTACTCACGCGCCCGTAGGTAGGTCGCATCCCGCTGACCCCACAAAACGCCGACGGGCAAATGATCGATCCCCACGTCTCCGTCCCAATCGCAAACGCCGCAAGCCCAGCAGCAACAATCGCGCCCGATCCCGAAGACGATCCACAAGTCCAACAATTCGTATTCCACGGATTTTTCGCTTCGCCCTGCAATGACGCCGACGCGAATCGGTAATTCATCCCGCCCGCAAGTTCGATCATCGACGCTTTCCCGATCATCACCGCGCCCGCGCGATTCAAATGCTCGATGACCGTCGCGTCATAATCGAAAACCTGATCGGCGTAAGGTTTCGCTCCCCACGTAACCGGTACGCTCTTGACCGCCAGCAAATCCTTCGCCGCGTATGGAATCCCATGCAGCGGCCCGCGATAATGCCCCCGACGAATCTCTTTCTCAGCGGCCGACGCCTGTGCCATCGCAATCTCCGGCGTCAGCCGCGCATACGCGTTCAACCTCGGCCCAAGCTTCTCGCTCCGGCTCAAATACATCTGCGTCAGATCGACCGGCGAAACCTGCTTCGCCTCAATCCGCCTCGCTAACTCCGTCACCGGCAAATAAAACAGTTCTTCAGCAGCCATCGCCCCTCAACCCTAAGCAGTCCCGCGCCCCGTAATTCGGATACATCTCCTCGACCACCCTAAACTCCAGCTTGCCCCAAAAACCTTGGCCGCCCACTGTAGCCCGCCACCCTGTAGCCGCGATCGCTTCCCAGATCGCGGGACTTAGATCCAGCACGACCGAGGCTAGTCCGAATCATCAAACGCCGAAGCCCCATGTTTTCTCTCATTGAAGACCGGTCCCAACAAAGCCCGCTCCTTAAGTTCTGCCCCTCATGGTTTTTTCGGAGCCCCCGCAGGCGACGCAGTCTTCGCCGATGGCGCGCCCTTCCCAGTGGCCGTTTTCGCCGCCGCCACAGCCGGCGCCTTCGGCTTTTTCTCCCGCTCATACTGCGGCTTCAAATACAGCGCCGGTCCATCACCATTCTCGATCTTGTAAGCGCGAACGTGATCCAACGCCGGCTGACTGACACTACAGAGTCGATGTAGGTCCATTTTCTGCTCGTCAGAGAAACGGGTCCCGTATAAAACGAGGATCGTCTGAAAGCGAGCATCCGCCTCAGCCTGACTCTCGGCCGAAAGCCTCGGCGCATTGGGTGCCGGGTTCTGCGGAGCAACCGCAGCAGACCGCGGTGTCGCCGGTTTGTCCTGAACGCTTACGGACGCCTCGATCGACGGCGCGGAAACGGCCACGACGGGCGCAATCGTCACGACCGCCGACGCCAAAGCCGCTCGCCTCGCGAACTCCCGCCGCGAAATGCCAACGCGCGGTTTCGCTTCCGCGTCGCGCGGCTCTGTTTCTGCATCGGACGGTTCTATCTTCCCGGCTGGCGGCTGGTCAGGCATTGTTCCTTTCCGGAGTGCGCGCGGCCAGGGGAGGGACTGGCAGCGAATGCGTGGCGCGAATTGGATGGGCTCGCAACCGAGGCTACTGAATCCCCCCAAGTGCGTCAACTAGCCGTTGGGCCAGTTGTTACATGGAGTGCGGCGCTTCAGCGCCGCCTTTGCGGTGCCAGACATACTCGGGCCATTCCGAGCATTCGAATCGCACGGTGACAAGTATTCCTCCCTTAGCTCAACAAGCCCCCACCCACAGTCCACTCTACCCAAGCCCACTCAACAACTTACGCAACTCGTATTCGAATCACGCGCCCAACTCATTCGAAAGTACTACTACTAAATAATACTATTGACAAGTACGCAATCTCGTGTTACACTCCTCCATGAAGCTACCTTCTGTTCGAATTAGCCTCGCAGCAAACCCCGCCTTTCCAATAACTTCCACACTCTTGTTTTGCCCCGCTCCGCAACCCAAACATTCCACGGCACTTCCGCACTCTTCACAAATCAACCCGGGGTACACTCCCGAATCCACTCCCAAACTGAGGACCAAAATGAAACCGCAACTCGCGAACATTCCGTCTCCCTCTTCCTGCCACCATGTCTATCCTGCTGGCAGGCGCTGTCGCTTCCCCGCCTTGCCCGATGCCATGTTTTGCATTCGGCACGTCCATTCCGGCTTCGGATCTGTCCCCGAAGTTGACCTCTCCCGCCACTTCGGCCCTGATCCGGTCAATTTCAAATCCGCCTATGAGGTGAACGACTTCCTCTGCTCCCTCGCCAAGCTGATGATCGAAAATCGCATCTCCGCCCGCCGCGCCTCCGTCCTTGCCTACATCGCGAGTCTCGAACTCCGCACTCTCCCGGCGATCGATCAAGAGTTCGCTCCCGACGAGAATCTCCCGCTCATGGTCTTCGACCGGCCAGAATCGCTCCCACCGCAGGCGCCGCATCCCGCAACAAGCAACACTGCGGAATTCACGGAGCACACGGACGCGAGCCGCTAACAAGAATGCCTACGCGGTGAGAACGACGCCGAAGTGCCGCACTCCAAATTGTCGGATGGATGGGTCGATAGGTGAGGCGGCTACTTCGTGAAGGGAGCGCCCAGGACTTCGCGGATCGTGCGGAGGAGTGCCATGCGGTTGAAGGGCTTGGTCAAAATGCGGACCGACGATCCGGCTTGCGCCGCTTCGGCGGCGGCGTGTTCGCTGTAGCCCGACATGAAGATGACGCGCAGCGAGGAGTCCTGCTGCTGCAGAAGCGCGGCCAATTGCTGGCCGGTCATGCCGGGCATCACCAGATCGCTGACGAGGAGGTCGATTTCGTCCGCGCGTTCTGCCGCTAGCTTAAGAGCTTCCTGGCCGTTGCGGGCTTCGATGACCGTGTAGCCGGCGGCTTCCAGGAATTCCCGCGCGAGTTCGCGGACATCGTTCTCGTCTTCGGCGAGGAGAACGGTCTCTCTGCCGCGAGGGACCTCGGCGTAGCTGAGTGCGGCGCCGGCGACATCGATGGGCTGATCGACGCGCGGCAAATAAATCTTGAACGAAGTGCCTTTGCCGACTTCGCTATAGACCCAGATGAACCCGCCGCTCTGTTTTACAACGCCGTATACGGTGGAAAGGCCGAGACCAGTTCCCTTTCCTTGTTCCTTGGTGGTGAAAAACGGCTCGAAGATCCGTGCCTGCGTTTCCTGATCCATGCCAGTGCCCGTATCGCTGACAGCCAGCAAAATGTACGGCCCCGGCGTCACCACAGGTCGCGCGTTCGCGTAAGAGCGATCGAGTTCGGTATTCGAGGTTTCGATAAGCAGTCGTCCGCCGCCCGGCATCGCGTCGCGAGCGTTCACGGCGAGATTCATGATGACCTGCTCCATCTGGCTGGCATCGGCGCGAATAGCGCCGAGGTCGGGGGATGTGCGGATGACGAGGTCGACGTCTTCGCCGAGCAAGCGCGGAATGAGCCTGCCCATGTCTTCGACGATTTTATTGAGATTGATGACACGCGGCTGCAACACCTGCATGCGACTAAACGCCAGTAGTTGACGCGTAAGCGAAGCCGCGCGATCCGCAGCGCGATCGATGAGTTCGACTTTGCGGGCGTTCGTATCACCTTGAGGTAACGCGTTGAGCAGAAGTTCAGTGTGGCCCTTGATGACCATCAGCAGGTTATTGAAATCGTGGGCGACGCCACCGGCGAGGCGGCCGACGGCTTCCATTTTTTGCGCCTGGCGAAGTTGGTCTTCGAGAAGCTGGCGCTCGCCGATGTCTTGAGCCACGACGAGATAAACGGGACGGCCCGCGTATTCGAGGCGATGCGCGATGACTTCGGCGTCGATGAGCTTTCCATCTTTGCGGACATGTTTCCAGGTTGTTTTGACAGGAGGCAGCGAGCCGGGTTGACGCAGGAAGTCGAGAAAGTCGACGTGTTCGGTCGCAGGCCGGAAATCCAGGATAGTCATGGACTCGAATTCAGCAGTGGAGAAACCGAACTGTTTTACGGCGGCATCGTTGACCTGAAGGCAGAGCAGCGTGTCGGAATCGAAAACCCAAGTGGGGAGCGGATTGTTGGAGAAAAACAGGCGGAACATCGAAGCGCTGTTGCGGAGCGCGTCTTCGGCGCTGCGGCGTTCGATGGCGAGAGCGATGTGACCGCCGACGGAATCGAGAAATTCGAGATCACGCTCGTCGTAGGCTTTTTCGTTTTGATAGTGCTGCACGACAAGGACGCCGATGGTGGCGGTCGGAGTTTTGAGCGGCACGCCGAGCCACGCGGGAGACGGAGAGCCGACGAGTTCGACTTCGCCGCGCTGCACCAGGCTGTCGAATTCGGATTGCGGAATGAGTTTTGCGCGACCGGTGCGGAACACGAAGGATGTGCAGGTACGGGTGAGTTTTTGAGGCGCCGGCTGGGTATCGAATTCGTCGGCAAAAAAGGCGAACTGAAAATTCTCGGTCTCGCGATTTTGGAGGACGACGAAGCAATTCTCGGCGTAGAGAACTTTTTTGAGCGATTGGTGAATGCTAAGCAGGAGTTGATCGAGGTTAGAGGTTTCGTTGAGCGCGTGAACGATGTCGGAGATGACCTGGCGCTCTTCCTGCATGCGGCGGAGATCGGTGATGTCGAGAAAGCTGACGACGATGGCTTCGACACCGGGATAGCGGAGATGGTTCTGACAGGCGACCTCGAACCAACGCCAGGTGCCGTCTTTGCGCTGGATGCGGTAATTGTTGCTGATCCAGCCGCCGGGAGTGGCGGCGAGCTTGTCGATGCACTGCTGAGCGGAATCGCGCTGGTCGGGATGGAGAATGCTGACGACGGAGCTGCCGACGAGTTCGCTATTGAAGTAGCCGAGTACGCGGCCGAAACCTTCGCTTGCGTAGATGATGGAGCCGTCGCTGGTGAGCAGGGCGAGGAGTTCGCGCGTCGAGCCCAGCAAAGAAGAGAGTTGCTCGGCGGAGAGCTGCTGAATGCCGATTGCTGGCAGATCGGTTGGAGGGCGCTGAGGCATGGGATCGCTGCGAGATGCGTTGGCCCGAGCGGGTTCTGTAAGTGCTCGGCTACGGGCAGAAGAAGCGGGCAGCCTCCATTGTGCTGGCGAGTTCGCGCACGGCTACGAAGGACACAATTCGGGGCCGGGGAAATCGCGATGTAGATATTTTAGAAGAGGTTAGAGGACTGTGAGAGTGCGAAGTAGGAAACAGCAACCTAAGGATGACTGTACGGGCGGACAGGCGCAGGGTGATATCAGCTGGCAATGGTTTATCACCGTGGTGGTGGCTGGCAATCCCCGGATGTGCTGGTTTTGATCCGGGACGAAAATCGCATTGTTAGTCGGCCTACGCGGAGGCCAGATGACGGATTTTTGATCGTTTGGCGTGATAGGCTCGCGGCGATTCGGGTGATGCTGAGCACGGACTAGTTTCGGTTGTTGGATTGGACTTCGGTGGGAGGATGGGCGTGGAACATACGATTTGGAAGGATATGTTTGTGTTGGGGCTGCCGCTGGCGGAGAAGATTTTGCGGCCGGTGGTGGTGTATGCGTTTTTGGTGATCAGCTTAAGGCTGTCGGGAAAACGAGAGCTGGTGCAGCTCAATCCGTTTGATTTGGTGGTGCTGCTGACGCTATCGAACACCGTGCAGAACGCGATCATTGGAGACGACAACTCGGTCAGCGGCGGAATCATCGGCGCTACTTCCCTGCTCGTTGTGAATTATCTGGTGGTTCGATTTTTGTACAACCACAAGCGGCTCGATCAGATCGTCGAAGGTCGCGCGGATGTTTTGATCGAAAAGGGGAAACTGAAGACGGATCGATTGAAGAAGGAGCTGATCTCGATCCAGCAGCTTGCGGCGGCGGCGCGGACGCAGGGGTTTGACGATTT
>DASXPD010000024.1:0-5594 GCA_036493835.1 Candidatus Acidiferrum sp.
CTGTGAGTGTGTGCGCGCGATCCGTCTCGACACGATGAGCAAAGAGAAGAGTTTTCTGGGTGAGGTTGCGTTCGATCTCTGTGCGCAGAGAAGTTTCCCAGGCGCTGCCCAGCATGACATCGAGAGTGGCGGCGGTGGCGGCGATGACGATCAGGAATACGGCGAGGAGCTTGAAGAAGATGCGGTTCTTCACGTTATCCTGGCTCTCCGCGGGCTAGTGGTCATTTGGGAACCTCGAAGCGATATCCCGCGCCACGCACGGTTTTCAGGTAACGGGGATTCTCGGGATCGGGTTCGATTTTTTCGCGAATACGGCGAACGTAGACGTCGACTGAGCGGGGAGTGACGTAAGCAGTGTCGCGCCAAACGGAGTCGAGAAGATGATCGCGGCTGAAGACGCGGCCTTTGTGGCGGGCGAAGTAATCCAGAAGGCGAAACTCGGTCGCGGTGGTCGAAACCGGATTGCCGCGAACGGTAAGCGTCATAGCTGAGGGATCGATTTCAATCTCGCCAACTTTCATGGGGCTAGGCGGAAGCGGGCGTTCGAAGCGGCGGAGAACGGCTTTGACGCGGGCGACGAGTTCACGCGGGCTGAAAGGCTTTGCGATGTAATCGTCGGCTCCGAGTTCGAGTCCGAGAACACGGTCAGCTTCGCTGCTTTTCGCCGTCAGGAAAATAACCGGGACTGCGGAGAGGCCGGGGGTTTGACGAATGGTGCGGCAGATTTCCAGGCCGTCTTTGCCGGGAACCATGATGTCGAGGACGAAGAGAGACGGACGCTGGCGTTCGGCGTCCGCGAGAACGTTTGCGCCTGTCGGATAGACGCGGACGGTGAAGCCTTCGTTCTCGAGATGATGGCGGACCAGGCGGGAAATGTCAGGATCGTCTTCGACTACGAAGAGACTTGGTTTCACGGGATCATTGTAGCGAAGGCGGTTGCTGGGACCTAGTGCCGTACGAGGAGGGGACGGATTTTTACCGGATATTCACAATTGGGGTTCTTAAAACGTTAACACTAAGGACACCAAGGTTCACTAAGGCGAACCTTTGCTACATGGCTATTTGGAGGTTGGTAGCTTCGTCGATTCGGAACTCCTTCTTCGGGGGAACTACTGTGGTGGCGCTGTATTCGGTGATGATGGCGGGGCCGCGATACGTTTTGCCGCGGATCAGGTCTTCTCTGCTGTAAATCTTTGTGGAGAATTTTTTCGACTCGAATCGAACTGGGATACCGGGCGAGGCGTGGTTGCCGAGCTTTGCGCGGCTTGGACGGCCGAGGGCGACCGCCTTTACATGTTCGCGGATGATTCCCATCCTTGGGGATTTCACTATGGCACGGAGCCGGAGGGTGACTAGTTCGACTTCGCGATTGGGGTGAGCGTAGCCGTAGCGGCGTTGGTGTTCTTGCTGAAAGTCGCGGAGGAGATTTTTGCTTAGAGGGATGTTGAGTTCGTATCCCTGACCGCGGTAACGGATATCTACGCTGCGGCGATGCTGCTGGGTGCCAGCCCAGGATTCGTCGCGAAAATCTCTTCGGGCGGTTTCTTCCAAGGCTGCGAATTCCCGCTGCAACTTTTCGGTTGGAACTTTGCCGGAGACTCGCCACAGGACGGTACGGGAAAAATCTTTTACGATGTCGCTGGCGAGGATGCCGAGCGCCGACAGCGCGCCGGGAAGCGCGGGAATAATGACGTGGGGAATGCTGAGGGCTTCGGCGAGAGCGCAGGCGTGGAGGCCTCCGGCGCCGCCGAAGACAACGAGCGCGAAGTGACGGGGATCGCGGCCGCGCTCGATGGAAACCACGCGGATGGCTTTCTCCATGGTCGCGTTGATGACCCGAATAACTCCGGCGGCAAATTGATCGAGGGTGAGGCGACTGCCGTGGTCCTTGAGAAATTCTGCGGTGAGGCGACGGGTGCGATCGAGATCGAGCGTGAAGTCTCCGCCGAGAAAGCGTGTGGGCTGAAGGCGGCCGAGGATCAGGTTGGCGTCAGTGACGGTGGGCTGGGTGCCGCGGCCGTAGCAGATGGGGCCGGGGTCGGCTCCGGCTGATTCAGGGCCGACGCGGAGAACGCCGGCGGCGTCGAATCGAGCGAGCGAGCCTCCGCCGGCGCCGACGGTGTGAATGTCGAGCATTGGAATGCTGACGGGGAGGCCTGTGACGTGGGCGTCGGTGGCGGTGGTGATTTCGCCTTCAACCAACGAGACGTCGGTGGAGGTGCCTCCCATGTCGAAGGCGATAATGCTGTTGAAACCGCTGGCGCGTGCGGTGGCGACGGCACCGACGACGCCTCCGGCTGGACCGGAGAGTACGGTGCGGACGGGTTCGCGGGCGGCGGTGGCGAGAGCGGTGATGCCTCCGCTGGATTGCATGACGAAGATGCGGGGCCCGGAAACCGGCTTTCGGCTTCCGGCTTCCGGCGCTCGACGTGCAGTGACCCCTGAAAGCCGAGAGCCGGAAGCCGAGAGCCGGAAGAACTCACTTGTTAATTGTTCAGCTCGCCTCGCCAGATTTTCGAGATAGCTTTGCATTATGGGTTGCAGGTAGGCGTTGATGACTACCGTGGAGGTGCGCTCGTACTCACGGAACTCGGGCAGGATCTGGTGGGAAATGGAGAGCGGGAGGTGTAACTGTGTTAGGGATTCGGCGACTGCGGTTTCGTTTTTTGGATTCGCGAATGAGAAGAGAAATGAGATGGCGATGGATTGAGGTTTCGCGGCCGCGATCGTGGCGGAGAGGGATTTCAGTTCTTCTATCGTCGGAGATGACAGGATTTCTCCGTTGCTGGCAGTGCGTTCGTTAACGCCGAAACGCAGGTTTGCGGGAACCAGCGGCTCGATTCTATCGAAGAAAAAATCGTAGAGTTTGGGACGCGCCTGGCGTCCGATCTCGATGGCGTCTTCGAATCCGGCGGTGGTAACGAGCGCGGTGCGGGCGCCTTTGCGTTCGAGCAACGTGTTGGTGCCGACCGTGGTGCCGTGGAGAAGAATGAGTTCTCCGTCGTGGTCAATCTTGCGGAGTGCTTCGACGATGGCCTGGGAGGGATCGGCGGGAGTCGAGAAAACTTTCAACATGCGGAGATGGCCGCGATCGATCCAGACACAGTCGGTGAAGGTGCCGCCGGTATCGATGGCGACGCGCAGGAGTCGGGGGCGGCGGGGCATGGGGTGGTTCAGCAAATCACTTGGTGGTGAAGGCTAGCGTCAACAGAGTTTTCTGTTCTACTTCGTGGGCTTTGCTGCTTCCCGTCGCCGGGCTCGCGCCTGAGCTGCGTTTCACGCTTAACACGGGGCGATCACCGGCGATTCGTTTCAGGCGAGGGAGCATGTTGAACAGGGCTCCCATATTCGCAGGCTCTTCCTGAACCCAGACGATGTCTCCATTTTTTCCGTGGCGGTCGAATTCCGCGGCCACTTCCTGCTCGGGAAATGGATAGAGCTGCTCGAGAAAGACAATGGCGGTAGTCGAGTCTTTTCTCTTTTTTCTTTCGGCCTGAAGTTCGTGTCCGATTTTTCCGGTGCAGATGAGAATGCGGTCGGCTTCTCCGACTTCGGTGTCGGGAAGAACGTTCAGGAAATTCTTGTGCGTGAAATCTTCAATGGGCGAACTGGCGTCGGCATGGCGCAGCATGCTTTTCGGCGTAAACACGATGAGCGGCTTACGCCAGTGACGAAGAGCCTGACGGCGCAAGAGATGGAAATACTGCGCTGCATTGGAGGGCTGCGCGATCTGGATGTTGTGTTTCGCCGCGA
Organism: Candidatus Acidiferrum sp.; assembly: GCA_036493835.1. Lineage (GTDB taxonomy): Bacteria > Acidobacteriota > Terriglobia > Acidiferrales > UBA7541 > Acidiferrum. The sequence goes on from DASXPD010000024.1 coordinate 3,754, forward strand.
GTTGGATGAAGCGTTCAATGCGGGCGCTGGAATGTTCGGGACCCTGACCTTCGTAGCCGTGAGGCAAAAGCATCACAACACCAGAGAGCAGATTCCACTTGGCTTCACCGGCGCTTATGAACTGGTCGATGATGGCTTGAGCGACGTTGACGAAGTCGCCGAACTGGGCTTCCCAAAGGACGAGGGATTCGGGATAGTCGCGGCTGTAGCCGTATTCGAAACCGAGGACTCCGGCTTCGGAAAGAGTCGAGTTATAGATTTCGCAGCGAGCCTGATCGGGAGTGATGTTTTCCAGCGGCACGTATTCGTCTTCGTTCTCGACATCGATGAGGACGGAGTGGCGCTGGTTGAAAGTGCCGCGGCGAGTGTCCTGCCCGCTGAGGCGAACGTGCGTGCCGCTTTTCACCAAGCTCGCAAAGGCGAGGGCCTCGGCCATACCGTAATCGACGGGACGCTTGCCGTTGCCCATTTCCGCCCGTTGCTCGAGCAGTTTCTTGACCTTCGGATGAATATGGAAGCCATCCGGATAGGTCGTGAGGCGAGTAGTGAGTTCGGAGAGCTCGTCCTGTGAGAGTCCGGTTTCGACTTCGAACTCGGACTTGTAAAGTCCGCCGAAGTAGTTGTTCCAGTATTGCGGAAGCTCGCGCATCAGGGGCTTTTGCTTGATGCTGCCAGCTTGTTTCTGCTCGGTTTCAAATTCGGCGCGGATGGCAGTGGCCTGAGACTGTGCGTCCGTTGAACCGATGTCGTCGGCGTAGATTTCCCAGAGCGGCGGACGCTCTTTGATCTTCTTATACAGCAACGGCTGCGTGATGGTGGGATCGTCAACTTCGCTGTGGCCGTGACGGCGATAGCCAATGAGATCGATCACGACGTCGGTGCCGAATTTGTAACGAAATTCGGTGGCCATGCGGGCGACGCGGACCACGGCGTCGACGTCTTCTCCGTTCACGTGGAAGATGGGAATCGACTGGCGGCGCGCGATACAAGCGGCAAAGCGGGTGGAGTGCTCTTCGGTGTAACTCGTGGTGAAGCCGAGGAGATTGTTGACGACGACGTGGATGGTGCCGCCGACGGTGTATCCGGGGAGATCGGCGTAATTCATGGTTTCGGCGAGGATGCCTTGTCCGGCGAACGCGGCATCGCCGTGAACCAGCAAGGGAAGATATTTTTCGCGACCACCTTCACCGGTGCGATCTTGTTTGGCCCGCGTGCGGCCTACGGTAACGGGATCGACGGCTTCCAAATGGCTTGGGTTGGACACCAGGTGGATGTGAACCTTTGCACCGCTACGGGTCTCGTATTCGCCGGTGGCTCCCATGTGGTACTTCACGTCACCCGACCCGAGCACGCTGCGTGGATTGACGTCTTCGAAGCCAGCAAAGATCTCCTGGGTGGGTCGCTGCGCCACATGAGCAATCACATTGAGGCGGCCGCGATGGCTCATGCCCATGACTAGTTCGATAGCGCCTTTTTGAGCGGCGCAGTCAAGGACCTCGTCGACTAATGGAATAAGTGCGGTGACGCCTTCGAGCGAGAAACGCTTGCTGCCCAGATAGCGCTGCTGCATGACTTGCTCGAAGACATCCGCGCGAATGAGCAGGTCGAGGATGCGTTGCTGATGGCTTTCTGTAATCTCGAAACCTTGAGACGGCGACTCCATGCGGTCGTAGATCCAGCGGCGGCGCTCGGGCGAGTAGATGTGATTGATTTCAATGCCGATGGTGCTGGAGTAAATGGCGCGTGCTTCGCGGGCATATTCACCATCGTGCTCGAGTTCCGGAGTGTCGCGGGGACGGAGGAAGCCGAGAGGGTCGAGGTCGCCTTCAAGGTATCCCCAT
>DASXPD010000025.1:0-88914 GCA_036493835.1 Candidatus Acidiferrum sp.
GCCGCGGTTACAAACTCCACCCGTTGCTGTTGTACATCCATCGTCCTCCACGGCATCCCTCCACCTCCCGGCGCGCAAAACGCGCCGGAGTGTAAAGGATGTCTTGGGACACCGTGTAAAGGATGTCATGGGCCTGAACACCTGGAAGGCGCAGGGTGCGGCACCCAAGGGTCATTCGAATGGTGATTGCGGTCGTTGTTGCGCGCGGTTAGTGGGTGGATTCGAACTGGCGGAGGCGGCGTTCGAGATCCCATTGTTGGGTGGCTTTTTCGCTGGATTTTAGGAAGTCGGCGCAGGATGCGGACGGTTTGTCGGCGCCGAGGGGGTCTTTCGCGCACGCTGCGGCCACCACTTTGAAGGCATCGCGGGTTGGGTAGAGGCTTTCGCCTTGTTGGAAGCTGTGTTCCATTCCGGTGCGGATCATTTGCTTCAGATCGGTGTAGCGCAGGTTGTAGGTTTCGACGGCGCGCACGTATTCGTGTGTGAGGTCGATGCGCGAGACGCCTTCGTCGTCGGTGGAGAGTGCGACGGGGACGTTGTATTTGCGATAGATCGGGAACGGATGATCTTTGCCGCTGATGCCGAGAATGAGGTCATTGCTCGAGAGCGCGATTTCGACCATGACGTGGTCGGCCGCCATCTTCTTCAGCAACGTGACGGGATCCTGCTCGTGCATGATGTCGACGCCGTGGCCGATGCGCTCGGCGTGACCGAGTTCGACGGCCCAATGAATGTGGCAGCAGAGGCCTTCGTAGGGGACGAGGCCGGGAGCGAGTTCGCCGGCGTGCATGGTGATGTGCACTTTGGGATAGACGGAATGCAGGTAGTCGAGCATTTTCATCTGCTCTTCGAAATCGGCCATGGATTCGCGGCCGTCTTCGGGCATGACGAAATTGATGCCGACGACGCGCTTGGGATCGGCGGAAATGGTTTCGAATCCGAGGAGCGTTTGCGCGAAGACTTGTTCTTTCGAAAAGCCGCGCAGAATTTGATAGATGAATTTTTGCGAGACGCGGCAAGCGGGCTGCGCGTCGGGCTGATTGCAATGCGCGAGCTTGTCGCGCGTTTGCTCGGCTTCGGTGAATGCGGCGAGGCCTTCGTCGCGATCCTGATTGAGGCCATTGCCCAGCTTGGCGAGAAGAGCTTCGCGCATTTTGGGGAGATCGGGATACCAACCGACTTCGTGCGCGGCCGCGGCGGTGCGATTGAACGCGGGCGTTTCCATCAATTCCATGTACTGAATATTTTGTGCAGCGGCGCGGGCGGCGACTTCGTAGAGCCACTCGCCTTTGTGGCGGTGATCGGTGCCGCCGAATTTATCGAATGTATCGAAGAAATGATCGTGGCCGCTGACGCCGGTGGTGGTAACAAAGCTGCGCATGGAGAAGGCGTCGATGAGCGCATCGTACAGATGCTGGTCTTTGTAAGCCTGCGCGGCGGGGACGCTGCCGGTTTCGCACGTCGGGCCTTTCGCGGCATTCTGTTCGGCGGATTTGTGTTCGGGTTTGGCGAAAGCGAGCGCGCCAACATTCACGCAGAGTTGATCTTCAGCGGCGGCGCGAATCCAGGACTCGGCGTAAACGGCGCCGCTGAGGTGATTGTGCAGGTCGGTGCCCTTGGGCATCTCCACAAGAAAGGCTTCGAGTTCGAGGGGATTGGAGCGGACGGCTTCGAGCGCGCGGGAGGTGCGGAGTTCGGCGGGAGTTGGGATTTGCGCGGACGCGGGCGGAGAGCAAAAAGCACAGAATGCGGCGATGGCAAATGTGGTGATACAAAGAGCGGAATTAGTGCAGGAACTGGAACGGGGCGGGGTTTTCATGTCAATCCTCAGCACAATTTTTGTCGAGAGACACTTCATCACAGTTGACAAACGGCGACAAGGCATTCGTAGGCGTTTCAGCGACTTGCGAGGCGGAAATGGCCGAAAATGACCGGAAATCACCCGGATATGACTGGGCAAACGGTGCAGGGTGTGGATGCTTTGGAGACACTGTACTTCAGGTCTCTTGTCAGGGGTCTGGGACGGGCCTAAAATAAGGATAGAGAGTAGGGGGAAAATACCTTGCAACTCGACGATAACCTGAAAAACCTGCTGCGTGAACTAGGCCACGCAATCAACGATACCGTTTCGGAGTCGGAGCGCATCACCGGAGCAATTGCCGGAGTGCGGGCGCATGGCTATGACATTGTGCTGAAACTGGATGCGACGATCGGGTTGGCGAAGCGCGATGGATCGCAGCCGGAATCGACGTCGTTGACGACGCAGGATAAGCGATTTTTGGAATCGCTGCGGATTCAGGTCGATCAGGAATCGTTCGAACAGGATCAGGAACGCAACAAGCCGGTGGGCCGGCTGCCGATGACGCCGCAGGATGTGCGGTTTTTGAAGTCGCTGCGGATTGCGACGGACGACGCCGAGTAGTTTTTCGAGACGCAGAATTTCGAAGGGATATTTCGAAGGAATTCATGAAGGCACTTCGCAAAATCGTGGGACTCGCGCTACCGGCAATCGTGCTGGCTGGACTTGGATGCATGCCAGCGTTTGCGCAAGATCCGTCGATCATAGTGCCGGTGGTCGACACGGCAGTGCCGATCATCGTGAACGCGGTTAAGCCGAAACCCTTACCGAATGGAATCGCGAAGTTCGACGGAACTGTGATGAACGCCACGTCGGTGCAAATCACAGTGAAGGCTAAAGGCGATGATATGACGGTGCGAACGTTTGCGCTGGCGCCGGCAGCTTCAGCGAAGATGCAAGAGACGATTGCCAAGGGCGGCTATCAATACGGTGACAAAGTCAGCGTGTTGTATAACCAGAGCTCGCTTCAGGCTGTGAAGGTCAAGGGTAAAGCTTCGAAGTCGCTGTAAGTTCCTTCCTGTAGTTTGTCCATATTTTCCCCGATTTTTGTTTTTTTCCGTTCAACATTTTAAGCGCTCCAGGCTAGTCGGATTGAGCGTGCTCGTAAATTCGTTCGGTGGAGTGGGCAACGTCTGAGATCCTTCGCTTCGCTCAGGATGACATTTTGCTGGGGTAGGTAGGGTTGCCAGGCGGCGAGGCGGTTGTGCATTCTGGAGCTGCGATGCTTCGTCTTCCCGCAGTTTCTGGGCGCTTTTATCCCGGCAATCCCAATGAACTCGCCACGACTGTGCGGCGATTGAGCGCGGCGCGTGAAGCTGGTATGCCTCCCGGCGAAAAACATTCCGTTGCTGCTTGCCTTGTGCCACATGCGGGCTACATGTATTCGGGCGCGGTGGCGGGCGAAGTGCTTGGGCGCATCGCGCTGCCGAAGAAAATTGTGATATTGGGCGTGCGGCATTTTCCGCGTGGCGAATCGGCGGCGATTCTTTCGAATGGAGCATGGCGCACGCCACTGGGAGACGCGCTGATCGATACGACGCTGGCGATGGCGTTGCGCGAGGCGTGCCCGCTGCTACGTGAAGATGCGGTGGCGCATAGCCAGGAGCATTCGCTCGAGGTGCAGATTCCGTTCTTGCAGGTGCTGGCGCCGGGATTTTCGTTTGTGCCGGTGGCGCTGGGGACGGTGCGATTCGATGACCTGGTGCGCGTGGGAGAAGCGGTGGCGCGCGTTTTAGTAGCTTCGCAGGAACCTGTGTTGTTGCTGGCGACTTCAGATTTGAATCACTACGAGGACGACGCGACCACACGCGTGAAGGACGCGAAGGCGGTGGAGCAGCTGCTGGCGCTGGATGCGCGCGGGCTGTTCGATGTTTGCCGCACGGAGAAGATTTCAATGTGCGGATTGGGGCCGGCGGTGGCGACGATCACGGCGCTGCGGGCGATGGGAGTGACGGACGGAGAGTTGGTGCGGTATGCGACATCGGCGGATGTGTCTGGGGATACGAATTCAGTGGTGGGATACGCCGGCATCGTATGGGGAGAGAAGCGAAGTAAAGACGCGACGAAGTAATGAAGTAACGATGAAGAACGCGCGGGTGCAACGCCTGATCTTCGTCGGATCGTTTCATGTGGACAAGCGAAATGAAAAGATATAAAGAGAAATAGTTCGAAAGTGCCTGGGTCCTGCTAGAATTCGGGATGATTTTCGATAAAAACGTAAAGCGTTTCAGGCGCGGCGTGAAACCATGACAAAAATCTTCTTTTCAGTAGTCGTGCTTACGGTGGTGCTGGCGGGGGTGCAGGTAGCCGCGCATCCTGATAATGGCTCGGCGGTTGCCACTCCTGCTCCGGCGGAATTGCCGCGCATACAGAGCTCCGAGCTTCGCATTGAGTTTGACAAGAACATGCACAGCCGTGTGGTGGCTCGGTTGAACGGCAAAGAGACTCCGTTGGGCGCGTTCTCGGCTTCCGAGACTGTTAAGGGGAGCGATCGCTCCTGGAATGATTTTGCACTGGCTTCGCAGTCGAGCGAACACGTCTCGGATAACTTCGGGCGTGGAGAAAAACTAACTATCACGGGCACATCTGGCGTGCTGCGAAAGACTGTGTCGGTCACCATTTATGACGACATGCCAAATCTTGCGGTCTTCGACGTCAACTACACGAATACCGGCAAATCGAAACTGGCGATCGTCGAGTGGAACAACAACGCATATACGATTGATGGGCAGAGTGGCGTGACGACACAGGCTCCTTTTTGGTCGTATCAAAGTGGCTCGTACGAGAAAAGGCCCAATTGGGTGCTTCCTCTCCACGCGGGATTTACTCAGCAAAATTATCTGGGCATGAACGACACCGATTACGGCGGTGGCACGCCGATCGTCGATGTATGGCGGAAAGATGTGGGATTGGGCGTCGGTCTTCTCGAAATGAAGCCGCGACTGATTTCGCTGCCGGTCTCGATGCCGAATGCGAATGAGGCTCATGTCGCCGTTCAATACCACCGCGACCTGGAAATGTTGCCCGGTGAGAGCATTCATACGTTTAAGTCTTTCGTTGCGGTACACGACGGCGACTATTTTCAGACGCTACTGACGTTTCGCAAATTCATGTCGAAGCAGGGATTTCAGATGGCTGCCGCTCCGGAAAGCGGCTTCGGCGCAATCTGGTGCGCGTGGGGGTACGGGCGCGACTTCAAGCCGCAACAGGTTTACGACTCGCTGCCAACGGTCAAGAAAATGGGATTCAAGTGGGTCACGTTGGATGATGGCTGGCAGAACAACTATGGCGATTGGCAACTCGATCTGAAAAAATTTCCGCGCGGCGACGCTGACATCAAAGCGATGGTGGATCGAATCCACCAGGAGGGATTCAAAGCGCAACTGTGGTGGTCGCCGCTGAGCGCGGTTCCGGATTCGAAGCTGCTGACGAATGAGCCTGAGTTGGCGCTGTTAAATAAGGACGGCTCGCGGCGCAAGATTTCCTGGTGGGATTCCGATTATCTCTGCCCCGCCAATACCCGTGTTGTGGACTATCACAAAGCGTTGGTGCGCAAGATTCTGGTCGATTGGGGATTCGACGGCCTCAAGCTCGACGGCCAGCACATGAACGGCGTGCCGCCTTGCTACAACCCGGCACATCATCACAAGCGGCCTGAGGATTCGGTCGAGGCGTTGCCGGATTTCTTCAAAGCAATTTACGACGAAGCGCAAGCCGACAAACCCGGATCGCTCGTGGAGTTTTGCCCCTGCGGCACGGCCTTCTCGTTTTACACCATGCCGCATTTCAACATGTCGGTCGCTTCCGATCCGAAGGGCTCTTTCCAGGTGCGCTCCAAGGGAAAAACGATCAAGGGCCTCATGGGCGACGATGTTCCGTACTTCGGCGACCACGTCGAACTGAGCGACAATCACGACGATTTCGCTTCCACGCTTGGTATTGGAGGAGTCGTCGGCACGCAATTCGTTTTGCCGTCACTGGTCGAGAAACACGGCCGCTTCGACCTCACACCGGAGCGCGAGAAAAGCTTCACGAAGTGGCTGCAGCTTTACCAAGAGAAAGACCTCGCTCGCGGTCAATATCTGGGCACGCTGTACGACATCGGTTTCGATTTGCCCGAAACGCATGTCATTTGTAAAGACAAGAAGATGTATTACGCGTTTTATGCCGCGGATTGGAAAGGTCCGCTGGAGTTGCGCGGTTTGGACGACCGCGCATATCACGTCGTCGACTACGTCGATGGAAAAGACTTCGGGATTGTTCACGGGCCAGTCGCGCATATGACTGCGGATTTCTCGAAGCATCTTCTGCTCGAGGCGACTCCGCAGTAACGCTTGTAGCTTTGGGGCGACGAAGATTTTAACGACACCGAAATTTAAATAGGAGACGAACGTGAAATTCTTGACTCTTCTTGCGCTACTTGTGTGCGTTTCCGTTGCGCAAGGCCAGACCAGCACATCTTTCTATGTATCCACAACGGGCGATGATTCAAATCCCGGCACCGAGTCCGCGCCCTGGCGCACGATTCAGCACGCAGTCGATAAAGCCCGCGCGGGCAGCACCATCAATATTCGCGCGGGAGTTTACGAAGAGCTGGTCAGCCTCCACGCATCCGGAAATTCGAGCGACGGCTTCATCACCTTCCGAAGCTATCCGGGAGAGACTGCGATCCTGGACGCGGCGCGTTTCACACCGACCGCCAGAAGCGGGATCGTCACAATTCACAATCAGAGTTACGTCAGAGTCCAGGGCCTCGAGATCCGCAACTTTCGCACTGCCGAGCATCGCCTCACCCCGTTGGGGATCAGCGTTACCGGAGCCGGCTCTCACATCGAACTGCTCAAGAACAACGTCCATCACATCGAAAATAATTTTCCCGGTCGTGATAAGCCTGGAAGTGGCGGCAATGGATTTGGCATCGCGGTGTACGGCACCGACGCCAAGGCTCCCATCACCGACTTGATCATCGACGGCAATGAGGTGCATCACCTCAAGACCGGTTCCAGCGAGTCGCTGGTGGTCAATGGAAATGTCACCAATTTCCGCATCACGCACAACACCGTCCACGACAACAACAATATCGGCATCGACGTCATCGGCTTTGAGCGCACGGCGCCCGACCCTGCCGTCGATCAAGCTCGCGACGGCGTAGTCAGCGAGAACTTGGTTTACAACATCACGTCGCGCGGCAACCCGGCATACGGCAATGATCAGTCTTCGGACGGGATCTATGTAGACGGCGGAACGCGCGTCTTGATCGAGCGAAACGTGATTCACGACGTCGATTTTGGAATCGAGCTTGCCAGCGAACACAAAAACCGCGCCACGAGTTACATCACGGCGCGGAATAACCTCATCTATCACTGCAACACCGCCGGCGTGTCGATCGGCGGCTACGATCCCGAGCGTGGCCACACCGATCACTGCACCGTGGTGAATAACACGCTTTACGACAACGATACGGCGGCGACGGGCTCCGGCGAATTCCAGTTGCAATGGAACATGGCGGACGATATTTTTGAGAACAACATCGTGTACGCCGGCACACGTTGCCTGATCGCCGTCAATAAAACCAAGATCGACAAGAACCAACCGCCTGCGACCATCGATCACAATCTCTATTACTGCGATGCAGAAGCGAAGGCCAGCAAGTGGATCGAATCCGGCGAGAACGTGACCGGATTCGAAAAGTACGTTCAGTCCACCGGCAACGACGGTCATACCACTTTTTCAAATCCGCGTTTCACCGATCCGGCTAACAAGGATTTCCACTTACGGGTGGATTCCCCTGCGATTGGATCGGGCATCGCCGCGGGACTTACCGTCGGCGAAGTCGACCTGGACGGAATGCCGCGAATGAAAAGTGGCAAAGTAGATCTCGGCTGCTATCAGACGAAATAGCGCGAAACGAATCACGGAGTCGTGATCTAGACCAACGATGTTACGAAAAAAAAGGCCGCTGACTAGGCGGCCTTTTTGATTCATCTGAAGCTTGGTTTAGTGAGCGCGACCGCCGGAGCCTACGCTTGCGCTGCTAGCGCTGGCTGCTGGAGCGGACGAGCCGCGGGAGGCTGATGCGCTTGCGGCGGAGAAGCCGCCTGAACGTCCGCCGCCATTGCCGCCGGAATTACCGCCGCCCATTCGTCCCATCGAGAAGCCGCCGGAACGAGGAGCCGAAGGCGGAGCAACAGAGCGCGAAGCCGTCGAGAAGCTGCGAGCCGGAGCTGCTGATGGCCGCGCGCCTGGATTCGCGGTGCGCATCGCGGTGGAGGCCGATGCCACGCCACGGGCGCCTGACGGAGAAACGGTCATCGCTCCAACACGCGTGTTGGTTGCGGCGGGAGCGCCGGAGCTTACGAAGCGATGAGCGCTTGCGTTGTAAGCAAGCGACGAACCGCCGCCGAGAGCAACGCTGCGCGATGCGCCGGTCATGGTGCGCTCGACGCGAGCCGGAGCTGCGGTGGTTGCCATTCGCGTGTTGATCGTGTTGGTCGGGACCGACTTCACGGTCTTGAATTGTTCGCCCGCCGGAACCGGAGCGAGCTTTGCGATCATGCCGTTGGAGACGGGGAACACGCCGCGCGTCAGGTTCTGCGGAACTTTGCTCTTGGCGTCGAGCGGATGCGTGGGAACGATGCCGATCGGTCCTTTGCCCTTGCCGCCGCGCAGCCAGGTACCGGTTACCGGCGAATAGCCCGGATAGCCGCCATACAGAAGACCGCCGCCACCGAATGCGTTGGGCGACCAGAGCCAGCCGTAGCCCGGATCGTAGAGCCAGCCACCGTAATGATACGGGAGCCATCCCCACGGCTGATTGCCGATGAAAGAAAGTCCGATCGAAGGATCGTTGGACCAGAAGCCGCTGTCGAACGGCGACCAGCCCTGGCTTACGCCGTAAGGACGCCAGCAATTGCCGAACGAGCAAGGATAGAAGGCGCCGTAGGTGTAGAGACTCGAGAGGCCGGACGAGTAATTAGGAGAGTTGACGTATTGCTGGGCCGCGGCAATTCCGTTGTTTTCGTCGTCGATGCGGTGGGTGACCCAACGATCAAAGTCGTCGCCGGGTGCGGTCGAGGTCGAGACGTCGAAATCTTTCGGATCGCCCGCTTTCATCGAAAAGAGCTGGCCCTTGTCCAACGCGGTCGTGCCCTTTTTGCGCAGCACGTTGATATGGCCCTTCAAGACGTGGAGGCTGCTGCCGTCGTCAAAGTTGTCGAGGCGGAAGCCGGAACGGCCGTCGGCTTCGACGCTGAAGTCGCCGCCGGTGACGCTGAAATAGTCGCCGTTGCCGGGATTCACATAGAAGGATGCGGTGCCCTGGCGCAGGATGAGGCGCGTGGTCTTGGCGCCGTCTTCGAGCGACAGGTCGAAGAACTGGAGGACGCTGTTTTCGCCGATGAGCGCGAGCGAGCCGTTTTCAAATTCGACTTCGGCGCGGCCATGCTCGGTGGAAAGGACGAAGCCCTGGCGAACGGGGAGATTGAGTTCGGCGTTCTCCCACGTGATGTTCTCGCTGCCGGCGAGCGGGTCGCCTTTAATGTCGCGTGCGAAGCGCACATCGCCTTGGACATAGCTGATGCGAATGATGCGAATGTGACTAACGTCGGCGGAAGCGGACGGAGCGCTCGAGAGAACTGCGAGGAAGAGGAAAGCGAGAGCGCCGACGGATACGGAAACGAAACGAAGCGTGCGGGACAACATGATGTCACCCCCTGACGGGGACACTGCCATTTATGAGACGGATTAGACACACCGGGCGTTGCAGCTGCCAACGTCCTACCTGGTCTTCTTACATACTCTGTGACGGAAACCCCCACGTCAAGTGGCGGGTGCGCTTGGGACTGCGGTTTGACACGGATGAGACAAAGCGAAAAGTTTCATAGCTGGGCGGCTTGACAGCGATGGGGCGTGACGCTAGTTTCAAAGCAGGGGTGGGTTGTGGGGAATCCGCGAGTAGTCCGAGTCATTCTTCAGTGTTCGTGTTGTTGGAACTGAACCCACGAACGTTCACGCAGTGTCCTTGCGAGCAGAACTAGCTCATAACAGATCGCGAAACGGTTCGGTCGGTTGTCATCGTTCCAGCGGTCCATTCGAACGACCGTAAAGCCGGTCGGCAATTTAGGGGGAAATATGAGGGAGATGTCTCGAAGTTTACTGGCCGCGGTGTTTTTTGTGGCGTGCGCGCTGGCTGGGGTCCGGGCTTACGGACAAGGTGGCGCGACAGGCGCGTTGGATGGGGTCGTGACCGATACGACGGGCGCCGCAGTGGAAGGCGCGGAAGTGCAGATCATCGACCAGCGGACGGAAGCCTTGGCGCGCAAGGTGACGACCAATGCGGACGGCGCGTTTATCGTGACGCTGCTGCCGCCGGGGACGTACTCCGTAGTGGTGAACAAGCCGGGATTCGCCGAGGCGAAGGGCCAGAGCATCGAGGTGCACGTCACCGAAACGGTGAGGGTGACGATCCCGCTCAAGCCGGGCTCGGTAACGGAGAAGGTGGAGATTTCGGCGCAGGTGAGCAGCGTCGAGACCTCGAACGCAACGACGGGCCAGTCTATCGGCACAGAGACGGTGCGCGAACTGCCGCTCGCGACGCAGAACTACCAGCAGCTGTTGACGCTGTCGGCGGGGGCGCAGAGCGACCTGAACGCCGCGGCGCAGCTGGGACGCGGCTCGGTGAAGTTGTTCGTCAACGGCCAGCGCGAAGACAACAACAACTATTTGATCGATGGCATCAGCGCGACGGACTACAACGTGGCGCAGGCGACATACGTGCCACTGCCCAACCCCGACGTGATCCAGGAATTCAAGGTGCAGACGTCGTTGTACGACGCGAGCCAGGGGCGCAACGGCGGCGGCAACGTGAACGCGATTCTGAAGTCGGGAACGCGAAGCTATCACGGCGATGCGTATGAATTTTTCCGCAACGACGTGCTCAATGCGAATGACTTCTTCTTGAATCAACAGGGTTTGGAGCGGCCGTCGGTGAAGCAGAACATTTTTGGCGGCAGCCTCGGCGGCCCGGTGGTGAAAGAAAAGCTCGGCTACTTTTTCGTGAACTACCAGGGTACGCGGCAGCGCAGCGGCCTTTCGCCAGGCACGTTTATCAGCACGACGATTCCGTCGATCCCAACGGACCGTTCAGAGGCTTCGATCTCCGAGGCGTTCTTCGGCAATACGACGACGGCGATCGATCCGGTCGCTCTCAAGCTGTTGCAATTTCAGAGCAACCAGTTTGGCGGAACGACAAATGGCTTGTTGATCCCGAGCAGCAACCCGGCCACGGGAGCGTTTGCGATCAGCAGCCCCGGCAAATATACGGACGATCAATTCACGTCGAACTGGGATCGCGAATTCCGCTCGGGCCAGGACAAGATCGCGGTGCGATTCTTCTTCTCGGATTCCGAGAGCTTGCTTCCCTTCGGCGGCGGCGACCTGCAAGAATCACTGGGCAGCACGCTGGCGAGCGCTGTCAGCTCGAGCTCGCTGAACTTTCCGTTCGATACGCCCGTGCATGCGCGATTCCTGAATATCGCCGAGACGCACCTGTTTTCGCCGACGCTGGTCAACGAGTTCCGCTTCGGCCTGGTGCATATCAACGACGATCTGAACAACGTGCCGCCGGTGACGACGAGCGACCTGGGGATCGACCGTCCGACGAACAGCGTGACCGATTCGATCTATAGGTTCTTTTTCGAAAGCTCCGGATTCGAACTCGGGCCAGCGCCGTTCGGAAACCAGACACAGAATCAGAACAACCTCAACTTTGTGGACACGGTGAGCTGGGTGAAAGGCGCGCACGTCTTCCGCTTTGGCGGCGAATTTGCGCACGTCAATCTGGATAAGAACTTTCCGCAGGTATTTAACGGCGAGCTGTTTTTCACGAACACGCAGGATGGTCACACCGACTTCCAGAACTTTCTGCTCGGTACTCCGGAATTCAGCTTCGGCGGCGGAGGCCTTTCGAATCACGAATACCGGTCGAACAATTTCGCAGTGTTTGCGCAGGACGACTGGAAAGTGCGACGCAACCTGACGGTCAACCTCGGGGTGCGCACGGAAATGTTCGGTGCGTTCCACGATGATGCCTGCCATATCGGAAACATCGATCCGACGTTGGCCAACGCCGGCGAATTTCCGTTTATTTATCCGAGCTGCGTCAACAAGTTGAATTTGACCGGATTGACCGGCGACGCGAACGGTTCAACGTTCAAGAACAACTACGCGACGGGAATCGGCCCACGCATCGGCCTCGCATACGATCTCTTCGGGCACAACACAACGACGATTCGCGCGGGCTACGGCATTTATTATGTGCGCGAAGACGTTGGAACCGCGGATCAGCTCTCGTTCGAGACGCCGTTTCTGCCGGTGGCGTTCGGCGGAGGCGCGCCGGGATGCCTCGGCTCATACTTTTCGGCAACGCCGCTACCCGGTTGCCCGAATCCAAACCCCAATGCGTTGCCGCAAGCGGGCTCGCTCGACCCGAACTTTGTACCGTGCTTGAACACGTTCGCGGGCTTCCCGGGCGGCAACACCACACTGGCGGCGAACTACGGCACGGCGACCGGCGCAGGTTGCCCCGGTCCGCTGCAGACGCTGGGCATCTTCGCGCTGGCGGTGCCGCAACACTTCGTGGTTCCCAGCACGCAGCAGTGGAACCTGACGGTCCAGCGCGCTCTCGGTAAACAATGGGTGCTGGAAGTCGGCTACGTCGGAACGCACAGCGTGCATTTGCGCGAGACGCGTGATTCGCTGCAATCGCAGAACGCCACGCCAGACAATCCGGTGGTGCTCGGAGGCGAATCGATCACAGCGAATACCTTCGACAATGCTGTCGCTCGTTCGCGCGCGCAAGGCATCAACGGCTACAACGGCTTCCAGCTGTTCGCCAACGATGCTTATTCGCACTACAACTCGCTGCAGTCGACGTTGTCGCGGCGCTGGAACGCGGGCTACTTCCAGGCGGCGTACACGTTCTCGCGATCGACGGATGCGACCTCGACGGGGAACACAGCGTTCAATACGGCGTTCAACGATGAATCGACGCTCACGGATTCGCGCGGACTCTCGGACTTCGATCGCACGCATCGTTTGGCGGTCAGCTATCGCTACGATCTGCCGTTTTTCCGCACTGCTGAAGGTTTGAAGCACCGGGTGCTCGGCGGATGGGCGATTAGCGGCATCACAATCATTCAATCGGGACTGCCGTTCTCGGTCCTCGATTCGGGCGCGGGAACCGGCTTTCTCGGTGGTGGCTCCGCTCCCGGCGTGACGACAGCCAGTTTGGCGTCGGGCGCGTCGATGGCGAGCGGCTATAGCTCGGGCAGCATTGGGACTCGCGTGAACGGCTACCTGAGTCCGGCGGCGTTCACAACGGCACCGCTGTTGTATCCGACGCAGTGCAATCCGAACCAACCGGATCCGACCATCTTCCCGAACGCCAACTTCTGCACGACAAACTTTGGCGACCTCGGACGCAACACGTTCCGCGGCCCAGGCCAGCAGAACTGGGACTTCTCGCTGCTCAAGAATTTCAGGATCACCGAGCGGCAGTCGATCCGGTTCACGGCGGATTTCTTCAACATCTGGAATCACGCCAACTTTGCGAACCCGGCGTCGACCGACGTGGAGAGCATCAGCCTGGCGAACAGCCCGTTTGGCAAAATCACCAGCACGGTGGGCACGCCGCGGTTGATTCAGTTTTCGCTGCGCTACGCGTTCTAACCGATCGACCAACTAAATTGTTTTGACCGAGGGGCGCGATTTTGCGCCCCTCGTTTTTTGTGCCAAGCTTTTGGTTTCACAGGAGACTTTATGTCCGCCACGACGTCGCGCATTCCACTGTTGGAACGAGAATCCGTCACACCAGAAACCCAAGTGATCTACGACGCGCTCCTCGCGCAACGCGGCGTGGTGCCGAATATGTTCAAAGTGCTTTCGTACAATCCCGGAGTCGCGGCGGCGATGGCTGGGTTCCTGAAAGCGTTGCTCGGTGACGGCGCGCTCAAGGGCTGGTACAAGGAACTCGTCGCGGTTCGCATCTCGACACTAATGCAATCGGAATACGCGATTAAGGCGCACAACGCCTCGGCACGAAAAAAGGGCGCGAGCGAAGAGCAGGTCGCGGGAGTGGCGGATTTCGAGAAGGGACCGTACAACGCGAAAGAGAAGCTGGGCTTTCGCCTCGCGGACCGGTTGCATCGCGGTCCCAAAGAAGTCGACGATGCGTTTTACGCCGAGCTCAAGAAGGAATTCACCGACCCGGAACTCGTCGAACTATTTCTGACGGCTTCCGCGTTTGAGATGTTTCCGCGATTTATCGACGGGCTGCATATCCCTGTTACACCACTCCCTCCCTCGAAGTGATAGGATTCTCGCGCCATGAAGCCACTTGCATCACGAGTTTCACAATTGAACGGCGAAGGCGCGCTGGCGGTTTTCTCGCGCGCGAAAGAGCTCGAAAAACAGGGACGCTCGATCATTCATCTCGAGCTTGGTGAGCCCGACTTTCATCCGGCGGCGCCCGTCGTCGATGCGGTGCGCGCGGCGGTTGCCGAAGGACGCGACCGTTACGTTTCGCCGCGCGGAGTTCCGGCGTTGCGCGAAGCGATCGCGACATATCTGAAGCGGACGCGGAACGTCAGCGTTTCGCCCGACGAAGTTCTGATCGCGCCAGGCTGCAAGATGGCGCTTTCGCTGACGATGATGGCGCTGATCGAGCCGGGCGACGAAGTTTTGTATCCCGATCCGGGATTTCCGATCTATCCGTCGTTCACGCGCGGGCTCGGCGGCAAGGCGGTGCCGTTCCACCTCGAAGAGAAAAATCAATTTCAACCCGACATGGCCGAGATTGCCGCGCTGATCACGCCGCGTTCGAAAGCACTGATTTTCAATTCACCAAATAATCCGACCGGTACCGTGTTCAGCGAAGATACGCTGAAGCAAATCGCCGCGCTCGCGGTGAAGCACGATCTCTGGGTCATCACCGACGAGATTTACGCGCGCATTCTTTTCAACGGCGATTACGAGTCGATCTACAACCTGCCGGGAATGCCGCAACGCACGATTATTATCGATGGATTCTCCAAGTCGTTCGCGATGACTGGCTGGCGCTTAGGCTACGCGGTTGCGCCGAAGGAGTTCATCGACGCGCTCGATTTGCTGGTGCTCAACACGTTTACGTGCACCGCGGAGTTCTCGCAGGTGGCTGCGATCGAGGCGTTGAACGATTCGACGAATGCGGTCGATGCGATGGTGCTCGAATATCGAAAGCGCCGCGATCTCTTCGTCAACAAACTCAATCAGATTCCAGGATTCCGGAGCCAGACGCCCGACGGGGCGTTCTACGCCTGGGTAAATATCGAAGACACCGCGCTATCGGCGGAAGAAATCCAGCGTCTGTTACTGGAAGACGCCGGCGTCGCCGCAATTGCGGGCGCGGCGTTCGGACCGGCGGGGAAAAATTATCTTCGCTTCTCGCTGGTCAGCGCGCGCAACCTGTTGGAAGACGCGCTCGAGCGAATTGAACGCGTCTCGACGCGATGGCGTGCAGCGGTCGCGCGTTAGTTTCGCGTTCGCGGCGAAAGAAGATTGAGCCGGAATGATTTTGTCGAGATAGGGCGCAGCTTCAACGCTGCGCCCTTCTATTTGTCGACGTTCAATTTGTAAAGTTGCGATATGTTCGATGGAGACCGATGCGGTCCTGAACCGTAGCCAATCCAGCCTGGAGCCGACTCGTATGAAACATTTGCTTCATTTTACGGTAACGCTGTTCGCCGCACTCCTGGTAGCGGCCACGGCAAGCGCGCAAGCGCGACCTCTGCCAGGACCCGACGTCCAGAAGATCTACGACCGCCTGCTGCCCCAGATCGAAAAGATTCCGCTCTACGACAATCACGCGCACCCAGGCTTCGGCGATGACAGCGACGTCGATGCCATGGCCGCGGTTCCCGGCGAAACCGATTTCATGCGCACGCGGGCCGACAACCCAGAGTTCATCACCGCCGCGAAGCAGATGCTCGGCTATCCCTACTCCGACTTTTCGCCGGAACACTCGAAATGGCTGGCCGGCAAATCGAAAGCCGCGGAAGCCGCTGGCGACACAAAATATTTCGACTCCATTCTCGACAAGCTCAACACCGAAACCGTCCTTGCGAATCGCGCCATGATGGCGCCGTATCTCGATCCCAAGCGCTTCCACTGGGTCTTCTTCGTCGATTCGTTTTTCTATCCGTTCGACAACAGCGAGCGAACCGCGAGCACACCCGATATGAGCGTCTACATCCCTCTCCAGGAAAAAATGCTCTCGCGCTACAAGAAACTCGAAGGCGTCGAAGGGCTGCCCGCCGACCTCGCGGGTTACGAAGACTTCATTCGCCGCACGCTCACCGACAACGTCGAAAAGCGCGGCGGCGTTGCGATGAAGTTTGAAGCCGCCTATTTCCGCTCGCTCTATTTTACCGATCCACCGCGCGCCACCGCGGAAGCGATCTACGCGAAATATCACGCTGGCGGCGTGCCAACGCTCGAGGAATACAATGTCTTCCAGGACTACATTTTTCGCGTGCTCATCAATCAGGCCGGCAAGCTCCACATCGCGACGCACATTCACAGCGCCGTCGGCATCGGCGATTATTTCAGCCTGAACAACGGCAAGGTCATGAACCTTGAAAACGTTCTGCGCGATCCGCGCTACAAAGATCAAACGTTCGTGCTCCTTCACGGCGGCTGGCCATATTACAAGGAAGCGGCCCTCTTCACGGCGGTGAAAAACGTTTATCTCGACACATCCTTTCAATCGGAATTTCTCTACCCGTCACAATTCAAGGAAGTCCTGAAGACTCTCGTGACGATGTTTCCGGAAAAAATGATGTACGCCTCCGACGCGTTTCCGTTCAACGACGCGCTCGGAGCCGAAGAAAGCTTCTGGCTTTCGGCGCGCAGCACCCGCACCGCCCTTGCTGCCGCGCTTGCCGAACTCGTTTCGGAAGGCGCTTACACGGAAGCAAAAGCGATGGAAATCGCGCATATGTATCTGCACGACAACGCAGCAAAACTGTATGGGGGAACCAAATGAGCACGCCTGGAGCTTTCAAATATATTCCGTGGAAAGACGTTGAGCGCGAAAAATTGAATCCGTTGATCGACCGCGAGATGGTCGTCGGCGATCAGGTGATGCTCGCGCGCGTGCTGATGAAGAAGGGCGCGCATGTTCCGTTGCACCAGCACCACAACGAGCAGGTCACCTACATTCTCGAAGGCGCGCTGAAATTCGCGATCGACGGCAAGGAAATCGTCGTCCGCGCAGGCGAAGTCCTCTGCATCCCGCCAAACATGCCGCACGAAGCGTGGGCGCTCGAAGAAACCATCGATCTCGACGTCTTCAATCCGCCGCGCGCCGACTGGCTGAACAAGACCGACGATTATCTCCGTCACGGACGATAAAAAGCCCTGTCCCCGCCGCCGTGTTGCCGGTGTCGCAGCACACATGAAAGAAAATAAACCCTGATCGCACGGGTATGTTTACCGTAGTGGAAGGCTAGCCCAGGGCCGCTGAGGGCACACACATCTGTGAACGACCTCGTCTTGAGGTTCCTATTCGCCGTCGCGCTATTCATGCAGTCGTGCTTGGTTTGCGGCTCGGCGCGCGGACAAAGTCAGACCGATTTTCACTCCGGGAATTCTGATTCGAGTGTTGCCGTCGCGCTTGCATCGCCTTTCGCGGCACAGTTTCCGGCAACGGATGCCTCGCTCTCAGTGGAGACACCGCTCCGCGACCCTGCGTTCTCCTCGTTTTCCGTCGCCGATCCGGGCAATTTAGCCGCGTACTCTCCGCTGACTCCGACGTCACCTGACGCAAATCCTTCATGGGCAACAAGCGCCGCGCAACCGTCGCCCGAGCCGAAGCCAATTCCGAAACCCTACTACTACAACGAAAATCCAAACAAGTGGCAGCTCGGCATCACTTTCGCGCTCGTGCGATTTCGCTCCTCGGTGTATTCCGCCAGCGCGCCGGGATTCAACACCTCGCTCGCGTACTGGTTTAGGGATGGGATGGCGATTGAAGGTTCCGTCACAACCGCGTTCGCTCCACCCGTTTTTGCCAACGAACACTTTCGTTATCTGAGCTACGGCGCCGGTCCGAAATTTTCCTTCGGGCACGGCCGCCTGGAACCGTGGGCTCACGTTCTCGCCGGCGGCGTGCACCTGATTCCGCAAACGGCGAGCGGCGGGCAGAACGGCCTCGAGATCACCGTGGGCGGCGGCGTTGACTACGTGCTCAACGGCGTGATTTCCGCAAAGGCCGGCATGGATTACCTCGGCACGCACATGTTCGGTGAATGGCAGAGCAGTCTGCAGATTTTGGCCGGCTTTTCATTCCGTTTCTGAAAACTTCGCCGACGCTTTGGCGCAAGTGCGGCGTCGCAGTGCGCAGCCACGTGGCCATTCTCAATAAATTCCGTGAGTTGATCCGGTTGGCGTGACCTTACCGCCCTGCGTCGCCAACGAATACGCGTCGCCGTCGGTCCCGCTCCACGTCTTCACGTTGAACGTTCCTTTATCCCCGACTCGGCGCACCGACACGCCGTCGAATTTCAGTTGCTCGTTGTGGCGGCACACTTCCGCTGGATGCTTGGCCTCGAGAAAATATACCGATCCTTCACCAACAATCTTCCCGCTGCCGTCCGGCTCCAGCAAGTACGCAACATTTTCCTCGATCGCAATCGCCCGCACCTGCTTCGCCCAATCATCCTGAAGAATCCGCGCCATGAAAACGAGCAGCCGCCCCATGCGATCGCGCTTGGCGAAATGCGTGTCGGTGATGATCCCCTTCAGCAGCGGAATCGTCAGAAACTCTCGCGAAATCGTAATTTTGTTTCCGAATGGATCGGCGAGCGCTTCCGGCGAGTGAACCGTGTCGATGATCGACGCAAACGAAAACTCGCCCAGTACGGCAAGCCCGGCACTCGAGCCGCCGATCGGTTTCCCCGCCGCGATATGGCGATTGAGCGCCGCTTGCACAGGCGTGTCTTGCCAAAAGCGCAGATAGTTCGATTGATCGCCGCCCGCGATAAAAATTCCCTCGGCGTGATCGATAATTTGCACGAGAGTTTCATCATCGGAGTCTTCGCGCTCTTCAAACACGATCGTCGCCGCGGAATTCAGCGGGCACATCGCAAAAATCTCTTTGTTCACGCTCTGCGCGTAGTCGTCATCGGTATTTGCGCGCAGGATGAGAAAGTCGCCGCCATTGGTCCGCTCACACAAGAAGTGGAATGCGGGATCCTGTTTCGCGCCGCCGCCCATCAAGGCGTAGCCGGTCCTCGGTACGACCGCGATGTCGGTCGGGCTTCCGGTTCGCGTGTAGCGCCATTTCGCCGCCGCGCCCGGCGCGGCCATCGCGCACAGCATCAGAAAACTGGCGCCTATCGTTAACGTTCGTGCCACGCGGAATCGGTTCATTCGATGTCTCCCCAAAAAAAATTCTTTCGCACAGAGTCGTAAACGTTTTCTTCGCGGCGGTCAAGTCGGGCTGCGTGAATGAAATCGCAAACCTGTCCCCCGTATCCATCGAATGACGAGGCAGACTTTTCAAGATTGACACGTCTTGACGCGTCTCGCATACTCGCGCCAACGGTTTTGGTGCATGGTTGCTCAGGAGGGCGGGCGCGTGTCCGACAATTTCCGCAACATCGCCCTGACGCAGGTCAGCGTCTTGGTCGCCGCCGGAACACTCGAATCCGGCTTGTAAAACTCCTTTCTCAACAAATGTTTCACTTTTTGCGGCGGAGTGCTGCTCACGCGTCGGTGTGTGAAGCAGTCCAATCAATTATCTCGAATGATTTTCAGGGGAAAGGTCCACGATGACTCGGCAAGGCAAGTTCTTCTGTTTGTTTCTCGCAATGCTGGTTGCGGCTTTAGCTCTAGCCGTGCCAGGCGCGTTCGCACAGACCGCGCAAGGCCGTATTAGTGGTCAGGTCACAGACTCGACGGGTGCAGCAGTGCCCAGCGCGACGATCAACATCGAAAATGTCGCGACGCACGTCAGCCGTACCCTGCAGACCAACTCGACAGGTGATTACTCCGCGCCGAGCATCGATCCCGGCGTTTACTCGCTCACCGTTGAGGCCCCCGGCTTCACCAAGCTGGTTCGCGAACGCGTGCAGATCGAAGTCGGCAACGATCTCAAGCTCGATTTTCACCTCAAGATCGGCTCCATCAACGAAACCGTCGAAGTGAAAGATGAAGCTCCGCTCACCGAAGCGAGCAACGCCGTCCTGAGCGGCGTTCTCTCCAACAAAGCGATCAACGAATTGCCGCTCCAGGGCCGCGACTTCCAGAACTTGCTGCCGCTTCACCCTGGCGTCCAGCGCGATCCCGGTGGCGGCTTCCACACTCTCACTTCGAATGGCAATCGCCCCGACGACAACAACTTCATCATCGACGGCGCGACCGACAACGATGCCTACTACGGCGAAACCGTCATGAACGATGCCGGCATCTCCGGCACGCCGGCCAGCACGCTCCCGCTCGACGCCATGCAGGAGTTCAACACCACCGAACAGCCCGGCGCCGAGTTCGGCTCGAAGCCCGGCGTGGTAGTCAACATCGGCATCAAGTCCGGCACCGACGACATTCACGGCAGCGCGTACTACTTCCATCGCAACTCCGCATTCGACGCGCGCAACTATTTCAATCCGACGCCTCAGCCCTTGTCCGCGCTGTTGCTGCATCAATTCGGCGCTTCCATCGGCGGCCCAATCAAAAAGCAGAAGTGGTTCTACTTCGCGAACTACGAAGGCGTGCGCGACAAAGTCGGCAACCCGTTCGAAGTCTTCACGCCCGCGACGTCGTCGCTGATCGGCAATCCGCAAACCGCCGCCAGCGGCATCGACCCGACCGAGTACAGCATCCCCGACGCGGAAGCCGCCGCCGGCTGCCCTGCAGCCTGCAATCCGCTGAGCCTGAAGCTGCTCAGCCTCTTCCCGACGAATCCCGGTTTCACTGCTGATCCGAACGATCCGTCCGCGATCAACTACGACCTCAACAACACGAACCGCGAAGACAATCTCGTCGTTAAATCCGACTATCACCTCAACGACAAGAACACGATTTCCGCACGCTACATCTACGCGAACACAAACGAAATCGAAGAAGACACCGACGCGCTCCGTCCGCAGTGGCTCACCACCGCCAAACCGACGACGCACGTCTTCGGCCTCGATTGGACCTTCACCCCGAACTCTTCCGTGACCAACGACGCGCGCTTCAGCTACAACCGCTTCTACGAAAAAATCGTGCCCGTCGACTCCAACACTCCTCCATCGGCATACGGCTTGAACACCGGCATCAACGATCCGCGCCTCTTCGGTTTGCCGCGCATCAACGCCAGCCCGTCAGACTTCGACTATCTCGGTGGCAACTCGAGCTGGCCTCTCTGGACCAACCCGAGCCACACCGAAAATATTTCCGACACTGTCTCCTTGATTCACGGCAAGCACACCTTCCGCTTCGGCGGTGTCTTCAGCAACGGCGCCGTGGATTATCTGCGCGCCACCGAAGGTCGCGGTCGCGTCGACTTCGACAGCCTCACCGATTTCCTCACCGGCAACGTTCGCGATTGGAGCCTTCAGTTCGGCGAGCCCGCGCGCAACGTCAGTATCCAGTCCTTTGGCTTCTTTGCGCAGGACGATTTCCGCGTTACGCGCCGCGTCACCGTCAACCTTGGCGTGCGTTACGACATCACCTTCCCGATCACCGAGAAGAACAATCTCCTCGCCAACTTTGATCCGAACGTGGGTCTCGCGCAGGTTGGCCACGGCATCAGCCAGCTCTATCCGACCAACGCGAACAACATTTCGCCGCGCCTCGGCGTCGCATGGGACGTCTTTGGCACCGGCAAGACCGTCGTCCGTTCCGGCTTCGGCATGATCTTTGTTCAGCCGTCGATCCGCACCTTCATGTTCAGCGGCGGTGGACTCAACCTCAATCCCAGCGGCCTGCCGAAAATTCTGCCTGATGGCACCACCGTCCCCGGCACCGGCAACCTCAACACATTCTTCGTCTCCGGCGCCGATCCAAGCCTCATCACCTGGAACCAGGCGGGCCCGATCTTCCCCGTCGGCGGAACGTCATCCAACTCTTGCAGCACCGCCGTTCCTTGCACGGTTTTTGCGGTCGACCCCAACCTTCACACGCCCTACGTGCTCAACTGGAATCTCAACATCCAGCACCAGTTCACCTCATCGATGATGTTGCAGGTTGCTTACGTCGGTAATCGCGGCGTCAAGCTCTACAGCATCGTCGACCAGAACCAGCCGAATCCCGCGATAGCCACAAACCCGGCGAACGGTTGCTACGAAACGTTCTCCGACAACACGCCGTGCTACCAGCCCGCGCGTCCATTCTCGACGAACTGCCCGGTTGCTCTCGGCGGACTCGGCACCGGCGGCCCGTGCTTCCCGTATCTCGGCTTCGTGAATACGCTCGGCAATCAGTCCAGCTCGATCTATCACGGCCTCCAGGTCACGCTCACCAAGAAATATTCCAAGGGTCTGTACCTGCTCGCCGGCTACACCTACTCGCATGCCATCGACACCGCAGGCGCCACCAGCAACCTTGCCGACGTCCCGCAAAATTCACTCGACTATGCGGCCGAACGCGGCAGCGGCGACTACGACATCCGTCACCGCTTCACTTTCTCCGCAACCTACGAAATCCCCGGCTTCAAGGCGCCGCTGCAAATGGCCAAGGGCTGGCAGATCACCAGCCTCGTTACCGTCCAGGGCGGCTACCCGATGGAGTTCTTCGACGCCGACTCCGACTTCACCGGCACCGGCGAAGGCTTCAACAACGCCGGCAACGATCGCTGGAACATTCTCGGCAGCCCGAAGAACATCAAGTGGTCGCAGACCAGCGCGATTCCATTCGTCGAACCCGGCGACGCGGCTTACTCCTCGTGCCTCTCTGCCGCCAACACGCCGGCGCTCCGCGAAAGTCTCGTCGAAGAGGAAGGCTGCTACGTGCAGAACGGCACAGTCCTCTACCCCAACGCGATCGGCACCTTCGGCAACATGGGCCGCAATATTTTCCGCGGTCCTGGCTTTGCCGATTGGGATGGCTCAGTTGGAAAAACATGGAACCTCGGCGAGCGCTTCAAGCTCCAGTTCCGCGGCGAAGTGTTCAACGTGCTCAATCATCCGGTCTTCGCTTTCGGATCGATTCGCAAAGACCTTTCGGGCAGCAATCTCGGCCTTGCGCGTGCCACCCCCGACGTCTGGGCCTCCAACCCCGTCATCGGTTCCGGCGGCTCGCGCCACATCCAACTCGGCCTGAAGGTGATCTTCTAACCGGTGCAGTTGTAGGGGCGGGGCTTGCTCCGCCCGGCCGCTGCGTCTTGCCGCAACTCGATCGCGGCGCCATTCAGCACGCCTTCAACGACGCGCACAAAAACAAAAAGGGCGCGACCTCAAAAGTCGCGCCCTTTGCTTTTTCTGCGATCGAGGTTCACCAAATCTTACAAACATCCCCCCGAACCATCGGATCCCCGTTCTTGCACCCAAACGCTTTCTTGAACGCTTCCATGTTCGACAGCGGCCCGTTCACGCGAAACCCAGGCAGCGGATGTGGATCGGTGTTTGCCAGCAACCTCGCATACTCCGGCCGCAAATTCATCGCCGCGACCGCCGCATACCCCACAAAAAATTGCTGTTGCAGCGTAAATCCATTCGTATCCTTCGAGTTGCCCGCGATGCCCGGCGGCAGTGTTTTTTCGAACGCCGCATACGAAATCGTCAGCCCACCGAGGTCAGCGATGCTTTCGCCTTCCACCAGCTTCCCGTTTTCGTGCAGCCCTTTCTCGACTTCGAATCCATCAAACTGCTTCGCGATGCATTCCCCGCGTTCCTGAAAATTCTTCAGGTCCTTCTCCGTCCACCAGTTCTTCAAATTCCCCTTGGGATCGAACTGCGCTCCCTGATCGTCGAATCCGTGCGTGATCTCGTGCCCGATGACCGATCCGATCGCGCCATAGTTGTACGAATCACTGCGATCCGGATCGAAGAACACTCCCTGCAAAATTCCCGCCGGAAACACGATCTCGTTCATCTGCGGATTGTAGTAAGCGTTGATCGTCGGCGGCGTCATGCCCCACTCCGCGTGATCCACCGGCTTGCCGATCTTCGCCAGATCGCGCGCGTTTTCGAACTCCGTTGAGCGGAACACATTCCCCACATACGATTCGCGATCGATCTTCAACTTCGAATAATCGCGCCACTTATCCGGATACCCGATCTTCAGCGCGAACGCCTGCAGTTTTTCCGCAGCTGCCGTTCGCGTCTCGGGACTCATCCATTCCAATCCCTTCAAATCCTCATGCAAAGCGCCCAACAAGTTGTGGACCATCTCCAGCACACGCGCTTTTGCGGCGGGCGGAAAATATTTCGCCACGTACATCTGGCCCAGCGCTTCGCCCAATCCGTCGTCTACCGCCTGCGAGCAGCGTCTCCAGCGCACGCGCATCTCCGTCGTGCCTTCCAGTACGCGCCCGTTGAAATTGAAATTCTCTTGCACGAAGGGATCCGAGAGCAGCCGCGCCGATCGGTGAATCAACTGCCATCGGTAATACGTCTTCCAGTCCTCGATGGGAGCGCTCGCCAGCAACCCGTCCATCGCCTTGAAAAATTCCGGCTGCGACACGTTCATCTTGCTGATCTGCTGGCTGCCAATCGCGCGATAATACGCGTCCCAATTCCAGTGCGGCGTCAGCTTCTGTGCGTCCCCCACGCTCATCATGTGGTAGTTCTTTTGTGGATCGCGCAGATCGACGTTGTTCAGCGAAGCCTTCGCCAGCGTAGTCTCGATCCCCAGCACGGTGTCCGCTTCCTTCTCTGCCTTTTCCTTCGCGTCACCCATCAGCACAAACATCTTCGTCATGTGCTCCAGGTACTGCTTCCTGATTTCCTTCGACTTGTCATCGTCCCGCGTGTAGTAATCGCGATCGGGCAATCCGAGCCCGCCCTGCCGTACTTCGCCGATCACCTGCGTACTGTCGGCGAAATCCTGATCCGATCCGTACCCGAACAACACATTGGTGCCTTGGCCTTGCAATCGCGCCGCAGTTTCCAGCAGCGATGCGCTGTCGTGCATCGCCGCAATGCTCTGCAAATATCCGTCGAGCGGCTTCAGCCCCTTTGCATCGATCGCCTTCGTATCCATGCAGCTCGCGTAGTAATCGCCCACTTTCTGCTCGTTCGAACCCGCCGCCGCTGCCCCGTTAGCCGTCGATTGTTTCGCCGCCGCCGCTTCGACAATCTCGTGCAGTCGCGCCTCGGTGCGCTCAAACATGATCTGGTCCGGGCCCCACGCCGGATACTGCGCCGGAATCGGATTCCTCGCCATCCACCCGCCGTTGATGTACTTATAAAAGTCGTCGCATGGCTTGCACGTCGAGTCCATGTTCGCGACGCTGAAGCCAAGCTTCGCGTTATCGTCCGCCGCGCTCTGCCCGCCGGCAAACGCCATCGTTGTCCCCGCCAGAATCGCCACGCCAAGTCCCGCCATCGCACACAAGCGCCGCAGCATCATCGTTTCTCTCCTGAATTTCATCCCTGAACACTACGATAACCGGAGTTGAGACTTGGCCATACCAAGCCACACAA
Organism: Candidatus Acidiferrum sp.; assembly: GCA_036493835.1. Lineage (GTDB taxonomy): Bacteria > Acidobacteriota > Terriglobia > Acidiferrales > UBA7541 > Acidiferrum. Next base: position 25,522 of record DASXPD010000025.1, read on the forward strand.
ATCCCTATGTCGCTTAGACGCCCCCCTACAAAAAACGAAAGTTCACCACGATTTGTTCCTGGCGGACCTAAAATCAGGCTGGGTGCAGCACCCTCGTGCTGTTAGGAGGGTGCGGATTTTCCGCCCGCTAGCAACCAATCCTCCGACCACCACGACCCGCTGTCATTCCGACCGAAGCAAGCCGGCGCTTTTTTCCTCGCGTTCGCTCCCGCGAACGCGCCGGCTTGCGAAGTGGAGGACCCTTGGCTTGATCTCAACAAGATAAAAATCGCTGAGATTCACCACCTCCGCGCCCACCCTCACCAAATCTTGCAAGCACTCTCCCTCACCATCGCATCCCCCTTCTTGCACCCAAACGCCTTCGCAAACTCCGCCATATTCGACAGCGGCCCATTCCCTCGAAACTTCGGCAACGGATGCGGATTCGTATTCGCCAGCAATCGCGCATACTCCAGCCGCTCATTCGCGCCCCAGATCTGCGCCCACCCCAAAAAGAATCGCTGCTCCGCCGTAAATCCATCCTTCTCCGGCGGACGCGGCTTCCCCTCCAGCGATTTCTCATACGCCGAGTAAGCGATCGTCAGCCCGCCAAGGTCCGCAATGCTCTCCCCCAGCACCAGCTTCCCGTTCTCATGCAGATCGCCGTCCACAACGTACCCGTCGAACTGATCCGACACGCAAGTCGCCCGTTCCTTGAAATTCTTCAAATCGTCCGCCGACCACCAATCCTTCAAATTTCCCTGCGCGTCAAACTTGCTTCCTTGGTCGTCGAATCCATGCGTGATCTCATGCCCGATCACCGCGCCCATTCCTCCATAATTCACGGAGTCGTCCGCCTTCGGATCGTAAAATGGCGGCTGCAAAATTCCCGCCGGGAAAACGATCTCGTTCATGCTGCTGCGGTAATACGCGTTCACCGTCGGCGGCGTCATGCCCCATTCCGTTTTGTCTACCGGCTTGCCGATTTTGTTCAGCTGCCGCTGAAACTCAAAATGCGCCGCATGCAGCTCGTTCTGCATGTAGTCGGTGCGTTCGATTTTCAATGCCGAATAATCCCGCCATTTATCCGGATACCCGATCTTCACGCCAAACGCCGCCAGCTTTGCCACCGCCGCCTGCCGCGTCGCCGCGCCCATCCAGCTCAGCGTCGGCAAATCCGCACGCAACGCCGCCGTCAGGTTATGCACCATCTCCAGCGCGTGCGCCTTCGCTTCGGGCGGAAAATATTTCTCCACGTAAACCTGCCCAAGCGCTTCGCCCAGGCTTCGGTCCGTCGCCGTCACGCACCGCTTCCATCGCGGCAAAATCTCTTTCGTCCCGCGCAGCTCTTTTCCGTTGAACGCAAAATCCTCCGCCACAAACGGTTCCGACAATCCCGGCGCCGTCGTATTCACCAGCGTCCATCGCAAATACGTCTTCCAATCGTCCACCGGCGTCGACGTCAGTTGCGCGCTCAACGCCTTGAAAAACTCCGGCTGCCCCACATTCAAATCTTTCAGCCCCGGCGCCCCTACTTGCCCGAAATACGCCGACCACGAAAAACTTGGCGCCAGCGCCTGCACTTCCGCCACCGTCATCCGGTGATACGTCTTGTTCGGATCGCGCACCTCCACGTTCGCCATCGACGCCTTCGCCATCGCGGTTTCGATCGCTATCACCGTCTTCGCTTCCGCCGCCGCTTTGTCCGCCGGATCGCCCAGCAGCACAAACAATTTCTCCGCGTGCGTCACATATGCGTCGCGCAGTTTCTTCGACTTATCGTCTTCGCGCACGTAATAGTCGCGATCCGGCAGTCCCAATCCGCCCTGCCCCGCCGCCGCAATCACCTGCGTGCTGTCTTTCGCGTCCTGCCGCGAACCAAACCGAAACATCGGACCCACGCCCTGTTCTTGCAGCCGCGCCGTCTCCGCCTGCAGTGTCGCAAGATCCGTCACCGCCGCAATCCGCGCCAGCTCGCCGTCAATCGGCTTCACGCCGGCGGCATCAATCGCGCTCGTGTCCATGCAGCTCGCATAAAAATCGCCGATCTTCTGCCCGTTCGAACCGCTCGCCGACTTCGCGTTCTGTTCCGCTTCCAGAATCTGCCGCAAGTTCTGCTGGTTCTTGTCCAGCAGCACCGAAAACGATCCCCAAGTCGAATACTCCGGCGGAATCGGATTCGCCTTCATCCACCCACCCATCGCAAACTCAAAAAAGTCATCGCAAGCCTTGCAGCTCCGATCCAAATTCTTCGTATCAAATCCCCAATACCCCGGTGCATCGGCCCGCGCGCCCGCCGCCGCACCACCCTCAGCCACTCCTCCCCGCGGCGCAGCCAACCCCACCACCGTCCCCACCAGAATCAAAACCACCACTCCCACCACCGCCATCAATCTCCGAATCAAATGTCACCACCCTGTAGCCGCGATCGTTCCCCAGATCGCGGGATTTAGACATCACCGCACCCAACTCAACCGTCAACTACCCACTCACCCACAACCAAAAATTTAGACGTAACAAACCCTCACGCCGACACACCGCCGTCAACATATCCCGCCGGTGCGCCGGTGAGAGAGCATAGACTCGCGCTCCACAGTGCCATGACAACAATCGTGCAAGTGGTCTTGCCTGCGGCTTTTGCAGCAGTCTGTTGGAAATCGAAGCTATCGAAGTTCGTCCAAGTTAGCGGTCAGGCGCGCTCGCAACCCGCTAAAAACCGTCATCCTGAGCGCAGCGAAGGATCTCAGCACTCAGCCCATCCCCCAACAAGCCGCTCGACACAGCACGCCAACAGCATCCGCTGGAGCACCATGAACTGCCACCGCGTACCGAGGGCCTAAATCGTCGCCCCTGCCTTCATCAACATCTCCCGCACCTTCTCAAACCGCGCCTCGACTTCTTCCCGTTTCTTTCCCCACACAAAATTCGATTGCGAGGTGAGCCCATTGTCCAAGCACTTCATCACGTCGTAGCCGAATTGATTCGTCCCACGCACGCTTGCTCCGGCTTCCAGCAGCGTGCTGACAACCTCCGGCCTACCCGCTTCCGCAGCCCGCATCAGCGCCGTCGATCCGTCCCACGCTCGCCCGTCAATGTGCGCATTGTTCTTCAGCAATTCTCGAACGGTAACCGCGTCACCCCATCGCGCCGCATTCTGCAAGGCCGGATCGGAATTTCGGTCGACGACTTGTCCATTCACATCGGCGCCCGCGGCAACCAGCAGTCGCACCACGTCCGCGCCGCGCGCCATTTGAATCGGCATCTCATACCCGTCGTTCGCATTCACATTTGCGCCCGCGTCGATCAGCGCCTTTACCGTTTCCGCATCGCCTTCAAACGACGCTACGATCAGCAGTGACGTTGCTTCCGGCGATCGAACGTTCCAGCCCCGCCGAACCTCTTCTCGCACTCCCTCCGCGTCGATCGCAGCCCACTGGCGACTTCCTGTGACTTCAAAGATCGTGCGTTCCAGCTTTTCCAGTTCTTCCGGTACGCCCGCATAGGCTTTGATTTTCTTCGTCTTCCCGTTGAGTGACAGAGACGTGTAGGTCGTCGGCAGGTCCGTCTCCCAGACCCAGCAGTTTCCGTCGGGACCTTTTGTACAAAGGTATTCGTCTTCGAGTTCGAAATAATGGATGTCCTGAAACTGCTGCACCAATTTCTGCACGGCTGCCGGATCGATCTTCTTCTCGCGCTTCCCCACAATTCGAACGGACTGTTTTCCCTCGTACACAACCAGCCCATCGCCCGTTACCGCAATCTTGTAGGCGTCGCATTCGAGCGTAATCACCACGTCGTGCGCAGCATCCTGCGCCAAAACGCTGCCGGTGAAGAACATCGCTATCGTCAGCACGCAAAAACACAAACATCGGCAATATCGCCGCAACATGTTCACACCACCGGCTTTAGCGCCCACTTGACATTCAGTGCCGCCCGTGATACCATCCTACTTGTACATCATTCCGGCTGTTTTCCAACCACATCGGACGCGACAAATCTGACGACGCGAATCGCCTCGGATTGGTGTTGCCTTCGCAATCACAGATAACTCGCTTAGAATCATATTCTTACGCACAATTCGTCTGTAAGTCGTTTCTTTTCACATTCTTGCGAAAAGGGTGGGGTAGGGGTCTACTTGCATCTGCATCTACGAGATCGCGGCAGGATCGTGTACGGGCGCAGCACTGCTGCGCCCCATCTCGGCAGGATGTAGCCAGCGCAAGCTGAGGGGGCGGGGCTTGTTGAAAACCCTGAGCCTCGAAGGGCTCCGCCCGGCGTAAACACGACCACACATTGTCGCGAAGCCGCCTTCGATCACGCCGTCAACTCAATGCAACGCTGTCCCATAAAACACATTCTTGCCGCCGCGCAGATCGCGCCCGTAAATCAGCACCACCGTCACACTGCTCAAAACACGGATCTTGCACTGCGCTCCGGTGTCCCAAAGCCACTTTTGCGAACCAAACAAGCCAGATGAATCCGTAATCGCCCCGTTATCGACAAACGGCCCCAGCTTCACCGTAAAAATCCCGTTCGAGTAAACGCGCTTGTCCAGTTCCCAATTCGCCAGAAAATACCGCCGCCCCAGCGGCGCCGCGCCTTTGCGACCATCATCGGTCCCGGCATGACCGCGCAGCCACAAATCGTTGTCGCGCTCGATTCCAAGCTGATACAGCTCGTCGAAAGGAATATCGCCAAACGCTTCCCCCGCGCGCACGCGAGCCAGCATTTCGTAATCGTCCCCGCGCGCCTGCGGCAGCCAGTGCGCCGTCAGCGATCCGCGCACCGCTCCGTACGAACCAAAGCCCGTCGCAAATTCGCGCCCGACATGTCCTTCGCCCGATCCATCGACGGTGAATCGATGCTCCGGCAAACGCAGCAGCGAACGATCGACGCGCCCCCAGTACGAAACCGAATTTCCATCGGTGAAAAATGTTTTGCCCGCGCTCGAAGCCACTGCCTCCGGCGTCAGATTCCGAAACGAACGATTCGCAATTTCGATTCCCGTGCTCCAGCTCCATCGCCCGTTCATCACCGAACGCAATTCCGCGCCGCCCGCAACGCGACGCACATTCAAATCGCTCAGAGCCGTGCCGCCTCCGAAAAATGTATTCGTCAAATTCCAGTTCTCGTTGCGCCCATCGAAGTAAACATGCAGCCGATATTTCGATTGATGCAGCAGCGGCATCGACCCATCCACAAACGCGCGCCGCTTCTCCGAATCCCAGCGCAGCAGCGAAGTCACGTTCACCGCTTCGTACCCCAGGTTGTACACCTGCGGATAAACCGTCGCGTACGGCACTCCGCTCAGCCAGGTCAGCGCGCCCATCCACCACGTGTCGCCCCAGAGATTCCGCTCCGGCATGTGAAACGTCGCGTCGTAATTGCCGTCGCCCGCCGGAGCCAGATCCGTACGCCGATGCGGATAAATTTCTAGATTATCGAGCCGTGCCTCCGCACCGAGCAGCGCGTCGCCAGTCAAAATCTGCGGCGCGTTGAATCCAATCGCGTCTTGCAGCAACGCCGGATCGAGAGTGGGCGGAGGCGCGAACGAAATTTTTCGCAGTCGCGGCTTCTCGATCACATTCCAATATTTCAGCGCCGCCTCGACGTTGCCGTCGAGAAAATAAAGCGTGCCAAGAAATTCCAGCGTGTATTTGTCACGCGGTTCCAGCTTCAACGCTGCGCGTAACTCGCGCTTAGCCGCGCGCGCATCTTTCAGTTTGTAATCGACTCCAGCCGTCTCCACCAGAAACCGTGCCTGCCGCGGCGATTTGTGTTGGCCTTGAGCAAACGCCGCGCGCGCGTCGGACCATCGCTGCAATTTCGCAAACGAAAGTCCGGCAAGAAAATCCAAATCCGCCGATTGATTCTCGGGACCGTGCGCCAGCCGCGCCGCATCCTCAAACTGCCCCGCATCAAACGCCTTCTGCGCATCGGCAAGCCTCGCAGATTCGGAATTCGGGGAGGTAGCGGTTTCAGATTGCGAAGGTTGTTGAGCGCGACTCGAACCACTCAATAGAAGGGTTGAGGCAAAGAGGGAAAAAATAAAACCAACGACAAAAACTATTCCGCGGGCGCGGAAGCGGGCACTGCCAGCAGTAGATAATTCTTGGCGGCCTGCCATTCTTTCTCGAATTCCGCTCTCTCGATTCGCAAAAGTTTGCCGCGCGCCGGATCGTTCACAAACACCGCATCACGCTGCCAATCCATCCCGGTCGCGACAACATAGTGTAGCGGAGCGTGCGAACCTCCGGGTTCGATGCTCAGAATCAGCGGACGGCCTTTCGATAAATGATCGCGCAGATCGCTCCACTCGCCGCGCAACGCAAACACGCGAAATCCAGATTCGCGCAAATATCGTTCAAGGTCCGACGCGTAAATTCCATGCCCCTTGCGCGAATAAAGCTGCTTCTGAATCGCATCCGCATCTTCGCGTTTCGCCGCGATCTGCGTCCCGTGCGCGGACCAATACTGCAGCAGCATCGCAATCGATGCCGACCCACATCCTTCAACCGTTTGCTTGATAAAAGGAACGTCGAGCCAAATCCCAGCTTTGTCGTTGTCGAGTTCCTGCGCGAGGACAAAGTGTCCAGCAGCCGCAAAAACGACAGCCATTAACAAAATAGCTTTTCGCATTATGTGTACGGGCGCAGCACCGCTGCGCCCCATGTCCGCACAATGTATGCGAATGACGCGAAGCGTTCCGCGTCGAGGCGCTCTAGCGCAGCACAACAATCAAGATAATCACGATCAGCGCGATGATCAAAATCAACAGCAAATCGTGATCCGACAAACTCCCTGCCGCGAAGTCGCGATCGATCTCTCTCGCGCGACTCGAAATCCGCGCCACATCTTCATCGCTCATCGAGCTGACCGCGCGATCGATCTTCGCGTATTCCACGTTGGCCGTCTTCAACGCCTTCTGCCCATCGACGGTCGCAAACAGGTGACGAATCTCAGCTTCATTCGCGCGCCGCGCTTCGGCTGGTCCAGCGGCGTCCTGATTCAGCTCACCCAGCGAAACGACATGTTTATCGGCTTGCTGCTGCGCCAGTATCGGACCCGCGGTCACCGCCGCCGCGAGCGCCATCGCCGCGACTCGCGAGATCTTTTTCGTCTGCATGAAAACGCCTCCTGAACGATTCGTCCACTGGGTGTGTTTCAGTGTACGAACGGCTCAGGAGGCACAAATGAATTTGTGCTGCGATTGTGTCCGTTCTGAAAATGGCTGCCCTCGGCCGCCTAAATGAGCCGCAGAAGGCAAAATCTGCGCGTCAAAATACGAGCGCTAACACGACGATCAAAATCACGATCAGCACGATTACGATGATTAAAGTCTGCGTCAGCCCGCCCGCCGCGAAATCGTGATCGGCCTGGCGCGACTTCTCAGCCACCGTCGCCAGATCATCGTCGCTCAGCTGGCTGATTGCCTTGTCGACTTTCGCGTAATCGACCTTCGCTTGCTTCAGTGCTTGTTGACCGGCTTCGGTCTGCAACAGGTGCCGCACTTCCGCTTCGTTCGCGTCGCGCGTCTGCGCTGGCTTTGCTGCATCCGACTTCAACTCATCCAGCGAAACCACGTGATCCTTATCCTGAGCCGCAACCCGCGAGGGCGCCGCCGCAAGGCCGAGCGCTAACGCCAGCCCAAGGGTCCACATCCCAAATTGCCCGCGTACTTTCATCTTCGATTCTCCGATCGTTTCACGGATTCCGCTGCGGATCCGGTTTCCCCGTCGCCCGTTAGATTGCATGAGCACCGCAAACGGTTTCGCTTACTTCACGAATAGATAAAAATAGGTTTCAAGAGGAGTGCGCCGCCGAGCAAGGTCGTGTACGGACGCAGCACTGCTGCGCCCCATGTCCGCACGATGAAGTGAACTTGGATCCTTTGTGGTAGATACGAACCGAAATGACTATGGCTTCTGAAGCGGAAACTACTTCGCTGCGCTGATGGGCGTCTGATACTTCGTCATATCGACTGTGTGCCACTCGCCCTTCTCGATTCCTTCGCGAATTTGCGCAGGCGTCTTGCCCTTTTTCGTCTGCTCGTACGCATAGAGCCCTTCGCGCAGGCAAACACCGCAATCCGCCGCATGCTTTCCGGTGTAGCAGTCGAGCAGGCTGTTGTGTCCGGCGTGGCGGTCGCAGTAGCAGTAGCACGGTTGCTGATACAAGACTTTCTTGATCTTGGCCGCGAGCGCATAGGCGTTCTGCACCGTCGCGTCGGTAAATGTTTCAGGAGCCAGAGTCGCAGGCATCGGACCGGAAGGAACTTCGGAATGAAACGCCGGGACGGGATCTTTCCCGGAGTCTTGCGCGGCGGTCGACGCCGCATGCTGCGGAAGCACCATCATGCCGAGGGCAACCACCGGCAGCGATGCGAATCCCACAATCAGCTTTCTGCGCGTAACCTTCGTTTCTTCCATCGCGGAACCTCACCCCGTTCGCTTCACACGCTTCAACCGGGAAGCGTCACCGACTCGTAGTTCAAAACGGAAAGCCTAGACCAACACTGGCTTCGGCGTACCATACGCAGGCCGCGCGCTCGCCGCCCGCGTCGAAATGTGTCGCTCGCGCAAATTCTTCTGCACTCGCCATCCCCAAGTCCGCACAAATGAAAAGTTGAGCGCTCCGCCGATCGCGGAACTCGCCAGCGGAATCAGCCGGGCGACCCACTTCTCGGCAGCCTCGGCACCAAGCCGCGTCGCCAGCCGTTCAGCGATCTTAGGCGCCATTTTTTCAAACATCTGCTTCTCGACCAAATCTTTGCCGTAATCGACGCCGGTCGCGGTCGCTGCCGCCAGCCACAACTCCATCCGGTCGTCCACGCCGCGCTGCTCGAACCCATATAGAAGGCATAGCCGCTGAATCAGCCGCAAGGTGATCGCGGTCAGTAGTCCGGTGTCCGGGATCACGGTCATCATTCCGCCCAGGCCGAACCCCGCGCCTTCCGCCAGCGCCAGCCTTTCGGCATCGCGAATCAGTTTCTTGGCGATCGCATCCAGCCGGTCCAGCGGAACATCGTGCATCCGCGAAAAGTTGGGTACCCACAAGCCGTGCTTATTCGCCAGCTGCTTCCGGAAGTCGTCTGGGTTCACTTCCACGGACCGGAGCCCGCGCATTACGCCCAGCCGGAAAACCCGCCCAAATCCTCGACCTGCCAGCGACTGTTTGGCCATTTTTGAAACCTTGAACCACCTACCAGCATCCTAAGCCGGTTAGAATCGGGTGACAACCCCGGCGTTGCTTGGCTATTCCGGCCCCGCGTGGGGGGTGGCACCCACCGATTGTCTCCAATTCCCAGATCGGGAATCAATTCATTCGATGCCGGCAAAATGTCGGCGGGCCAGCAATTCAGTACTGGCCTTGTCCGCCAAGCCACACCTGGCGACCTGTACTACTTGACGCGGAGACGCTTTTCGGTAAACTGCATTTTTCTCATGGCCTCGATCGCACAAATCGTTCCGACAGAAGTCACCACAGACTTCGCCTTTCCGCAGCGGGAAGCGGCGTTTTTCTATGGTCTGTTCCTGCGCGGCCATTCGCCCGAGCAGCTCCGCCGTGATATCGAAGTGCCCCAGGCCGTCCTGCTGAAGTGGCACCGCGACGCCGAGCGCGACCCCGAACTCCGCGACATCTTCTATCGCATGGTCGAATACCGGCGACACGTCCTGGCGATCTTCGATTCGCTGGTCGGCTGGGACGCCCAAAAACAGCGCGTTCAGTAAGCCACTTCCAAAGGCTTCGCAGTGCTCCTCATTTTCGCTAAAACAACTTTCTGGCTTCCTGCGGGCAATCATTTTCGTTCGCCGATACTCCTTATCTCCTGACCGCGTGAAACCGAACTTTCGTCCAGTCCGTCCCCTTACAATCCCCGTACTTAGGAACAGGCCGAATTTCCGCAGGCAACCCGTGGAAATGGCCGGCATCCTACTCTCAAATGGGGGACAAGTGTCACAAAACGCAGGACATTCGCTGATTGACGCCACCCCAGGCGCGAGAGTAGAATCCCTGAGTTCAGGAAGTTGAGGTGGTGTCTATGTTTCGGGTAGCCCGTACCCTGTCTGCTGTCCTTTTCTCTCTCGCCATTTGTGTACCTCCGCCGATGCTCGCTCAGGGTGAGTCGCAAACCCAAGCGCCGGTTGATCCCACCGCTGCGCCCAAACCTCAAAAGTTGGACAAAGAGCAAAAGAGAAAACTGAAGAAAACGCTGAAGGAACTCGACACTCCTTACAAGCAGTGGCTGAACGAAGACGTCATCTACATTATTTCGCCGGAAGAGCGGCAATCTTTCCTGCAACTCGCGACCAACGAAGAGCGCGAACAGTTTATCGAGCAATTCTGGCTGCGCCGCAGCGCGAATCCCGATCTGCCCGACAACGATTTCAAAGAAGAGCACTATCGCCGCATCGCGTATGCGAACGAGCATTTCGCTTCCGGTATTCCGGGATGGAAGACCGATCGCGGCCGCATGTACATCATGTGGGGCGCGCCGGACGAAATTGAAGCGCACCCGACGGGCGGCACGTACGACCGTCCGATGGATGAAGGCGGCGGTTCCACCACGACGTATCCTTGGGAAACCTGGCGTTATCGCTACATGGAAGGCATCGGCGAAAACGTGATTTGGGAATTCGTCGATCCATCGAGCTCTGGCGAATATCACCTGACGATGGACCCGGGCGAAAAGGACGCGTTGCTGCACGTTCCCGGCGCCGGCTTGAGCTTGCTCGAAGAAATGGGCATGGCCTCGAAGACCGATCGCTTCACGCGCGCCGACGGCATGACGACGCCGACCGCGCTTGGCGGCACACCGTCGAGCATGGACGAATTCAACCGCCTGGAGCAGTACTCGAAAGCGTTCAGACCGCCCGAAGTGAAGTACAAGGACCTCGAGGCGATCGTGACCGCGCGCATCGTGCGCGACCAGATGCATTTCAACTGGGGCACGGACTACGTGAAGGTTACGAACGACACCGTGCTGGTGCCGATTACGGTTCAGGTTCCGAACAATCAGCTTTCGTTCAATTCAAAAGATGGCGTCTACTCCGCCACGCTCAACGTTTTTGGCCGCGTCAGCTCGCTGACAGGCCGCGTCGTGCAGACGTTTGAAGATCCAGTCAGTCGCGATTTTCCGGAGAGCCTCTATCAGCAATCGCTGAAGCTCCAGTCGATTTATCAAAAGGCCGTGCCACTGCGTCCCGGACTGTACCGGCTCGACATCGTGATCAAGGATGTGAAGAGCGGCAACGTCGGCGTGGTCAACACGCGCCTGCAGGTTCCGCGCTTTGATGACGACAAGCTGGAAGCGAGCTCGCTGATCGTTGCCGACGGCGGCAAACTCGAGCACGTTCCGTCGAAGCAGATTGGCACCGGCCAGTTCGTGCTGGGCTCGACGAAAGTCGTGCCGCGGCTCGATGGCGAATTTACGAATGCCGAAAAACTTGGCATTTACATGCAGGTTTACAACCTGAAGCCGGACGACAAGACGCACAAGTCAGCCGCCACCTTCCTCTACACCGTAAAGAAGGGCGACCAGCAGATCATGCAGTTCAAGGAAACGTCGGAAGAGATGAAGCAGACCGGCGAACAGGTCACCATCGAACGATTACTGCCGCTCGCGACACTGACGCCGGGCAAGTATTCGCTCGAAATCGTGGCGACCGATTCCAATACGCAAAAGACCATTTCCAAGACCGCGGATTTTTCGATCAAGCCGCCGACGGAAACCAAGACGGCCGCCAATACCGCCAAAGCAGCACCTGGGAGGTAAAACGAAGTGAAGCAGACACGATTCTCTATGCTCGGCGTTTTGGTCCTTGCCGGGACGTGTCTGTCGATCTGCGTTTCCGGGGTTTCCGCCCAACAATTTAAGAGCGCTTCCGGCAAAGTCGCCGGCGTCGTCAACGATACGACCGGCACTCCTCAGATGGGTGCCACCGTTCAGTTGATCGCGGAAGGCGGAATTTCGGCCGTCGATTTTCTCACCAACACGCAAGGCGATTTCCGCAGCGACAAAGTGCTGCCGGGTCTGTACACCGTGCGCGTCACGCTCGCGGGATTTTTGCCGACGATCGAGCAGCACATTCGCATCAACCCGCATGTGACGACCGTCGTGCGTGTACAGCTCGAATCGATGTTCGCGTCGCTCGACGCAATGCGGCGCGCGCCTTCGGCGACCACAATCGAGTCCGATGATTTCAAGTGGGTGCTGCGATCGGCATCCGCGACTCGCCCGGTTCTGCAATGGGTTGAAGGCGACGACGCGAGCGACGACGTTGCATCGAACTCCAAAGTTATCGACACGCACATGGCGCATCCGAAAGCGCGCCTCGATTTCACCGACGGCGCTCGCCGCCCGGGTTCGCCTTCCGGCGTTCCATCCGCGCCTGCAACCGCGTTTGCCTACGATCAGCGCCTTGGTAACACCGCCCGCCTGCTGATGGCCGGTCAGATGAATTACATGGACGATGCGCCTGGAGGCGGCATCGCGACGATTTGGTTGCCCACCGGTTCGTTGTCGGGTCCGCGGTCGACGATGGTGTTGCGCGAAGCGAAGCTTGGTCCCGATGGCCAAACGTTCCGCGGCGTTCGCATGCAGCAAGCCGGCTCGATCGGCATGGGCGATCGGCTGAAGATGTTGTATAGCGGCGAGTATGTGATGGTCGGGCTGGACAAGTCGGCAATGTCGGTGCGTCCTCGCCTGGAACTCGACGCCAAACTTTCGGACTCTTGGCGCACCGCGGTGATTTTCGCCGAAGAGCCGGGCGGGATGGCGCCTCTCGATCCCGAGGATCACGACGCGAGCGCCGATCTGGCCGCTGCGGTCAGCGAACTCGATTCTTTCCCCACGTTACTCTGGCGCGGTAACAGCCCCGTTCTGGAAGGTGGCTGGCATGAGGAGATTTCAGCCACGCGCAAGCTTGGGCCGCACAGCGATGTCCAGGTAGCGGCATTCCACGACGACAACAGCAATACTGCGATCTACGGGCGCGGTGGTGATCTTCCCGCCTCCGATTATTTGCAGGATTATTTCTCGAACGCATTCGCCTATGACGGCGGATCAATGAACAGCTGGGGCACGCGCGTCGCGGTGCGCGAAAAGCTGACCGACGATGTCGAAGTGACTGCGGTGTATTCGTATGCGGGCGCGCTTAGCCCGGACGATGCAGCCGTGGGCGCCTTGCGCGACATGCTGAAAACCGCCATGCACAGCTCTGCCGGCGGTTCGGTGACGGCAAAGATTCCTCGCTCGGGAACTAAAGTAGTTGCCGGGTACAACTGGGTAAGCGGAACTGCGATTACCCGGGTGGATAGCTACGGAGCCTCGCAATATGAGATGGATCCGTATCTGCACATTGGGATTCGCCAGACGTTGCCGCGATTTGGCCTTGGCCGCTGGCAGGCAATCGCCGATTGCGACAATATTCTGGCGCAGGGGTACGTCACCCTGAACACGACGGACGGACGAACCACGCTGGTCCCGGCATTTCGGACGTTCCGAGGCGGGTTGAGCGTGCAGTTTTAGAGACTTAAAGCGTTTTAAAAGCTGTATGGCCCCTTCCATAAAGTGTATGTCCTCGAGTGGGTGCGAAGGCCAGCTTCTTAAGCGACTGATTCTGAACATCTTAGTTTCGAGCCGTCCTACAGAACATTGGAAGTCGATTTGCACCGATTTCTAAGTACGAGTGTGCCCGGTCCGTTTGAATTGGTTCGGTTCCGTTAGATGAAACAGAACCTCAGAGTAAGTCTAGGCGCGGTGGTCCTCGCATTGGCCACTTTGACGGCGGTGGTCTATGCCTGGATTAACTTCCGTCAGCGCGAGATTTACGAGATTCCGGATGACGGCGTGGCGTGGCTCGACACGACGGCCGGCGCTCAAGCCTGGAAAGTGACCCCGAATTCGCCAGCGGCGCGGGCGGGTATCCGAGCTGAAGATGTGTTGGTCGCGATCAATGACGTGCCGGTACGCAACCAGGTGCAGGTCACAAAGCGACTCTGGCGCGCGGGGCTTTGGTCGCAGGTTCGCTACAAGTTGACGCGCAATGGGCGCGAGTTCGAGACACCGCTGATTACGGTGCCCGCCGAAAAGCCGGCGTCGATCGAAAATTACGAACGCGTTGTCGGCCTGCTCTACCTCTTCATCGGGCTGTTCATATTTATTCGCCGGTGGAATGCGCCGCGCGCGATCCACTTCTACGTTTTCTGCCTCGTCTCGTTCGTGCTGTTCACGTTCCACTACAGCGGCAAGCTCGACGCATTCGACTACGAAATTTATTGGGCGAAGATCGCTTCGCTGATGTTGGCTCCGGCGCTGCTGTTCCACTTTGCGCTGGTCTTCCCGGAGCGCGCTGAAGGTGCTGCGAAATCTTTCTCGAAGCTGGCGCTGGTCTATGGTCCGCCGGCGCTGTTGATTTTGTTCCACGTGAGTATTGCGCTCAATGCGCTGGGCTTCGTGCCGTGGCTGGGCTCGCGGATTTTGCTCGACAAGATGGAGTACAGCTACCTGGCGATTTACTTCGTCGCGGCTGCGCTGGTCTTTTACAAGAGTTTCCGAGAGGCGCCGTCAGGTGTTCTGCGGCAGCAGTTGAAGTGGCTCACGTTCGGCACGCTGGCAGGCACGCTTCCGTTCGGCTTGATGTACGTCGTTCCGTTCGTGCTCGATGCGGTGCCGCCGATCTGGACAAAGTTTTCGGCATTGAGCCTGGTGCTCATCCCGCTGTGCTTCGGCTACGCCATCATTCGATATCGCTTGATGGACGTGGACATCATCTTCAAGCGTGGCTTGGCGTATACGGCGGCGACGGCGGCAATCGCTTCGATTTACTTCGCGCTGATCGCGCTGATCGCGGAAATTTCACACGCACAGACGACCGGCCCGGTTGGCGGCATGATCGCCATCGTCATTGCGGCGTTTCTATTCCAACCGTTCCGCGAGTGGATTCAGGCGCGGCTCGATCGATTTTTCTATCGCGACCGGCTGGACTATCGCCGCACGCTGATTGAATTCGGCCGCACTCTGACCAACGAAGTGCGCTTCGACCCGATGCTTGGCTCGGTGATGGATCGGATTTCGCAGACGCTGCTCGTCGATCGGCTCGCGATCTTTATGGAAGATCCGCTACAGGCCGGCCAGTTGCGGTTGGCGCGCTCGATGGGCGTGCGGCTGTCGGAACCCATGGACCTTACCTTCCTCGAGCCGGCCCGGCCCGAGTTCGCCCGTGGGGCGCTCTTTTTTGAGTCGCCCCGCGCGGCGAGAGACGTCAGCGATTCGGTTCGCCAGACACTCGAGCAGCTCGATCTGAATTATTTCGTTCCGTGCCGGATTCGTGAGCGGACGGTTGCGGTGCTCGGTCTGGGCAAGACGGTCGACGGCGATTTTCTGTCGAGCGATGACGTCGAGTTGGTGCAGACGATTGCGGGATATGTGGCGGTCGCGCTCGATAACGCGCAGCTTTATAACTCGCTCGAGCAGAAGGCGCTCGAAATCGCACGGCTGAAAGATTTCAGCGAAAACATCGTGGAATCGTTGAACGTCGGCGTGCTTGCCGTCGATCTCGGCGGAATCGTCGAATCGTGGAACACGCGGATGGAGCAGCTCTTCAACGTGCCGCGCAACGAAGCGGTTGGCCACCAGCTGCGCGCGCTTTTGCCGGAAGAACTTGCTCTGGAAATCGCCGCGCGCCGTGAAGAAGAACAAATCACCGGCATCCACAAACAGCGACTGCATCATCAAGGCAAAATCTTGACGCTGAATGTTTCCATCACGCCGCTGGTGAGCAAGTCGGGCGAGCGCATCGGCCGGCTGCTGCTCTTCGACGATGTGACGCAGCGCGAGCGGATGGAAGAGCAGATGTCGCAGACCGAAAAACTGACTTCGCTCGGTTTGCTGGCCGCAGGCGTTGCGCACGAAGTGAACACGCCGCTTGCTGTGATCTCGAATTACATTCAGATGCTGGCGAAGCAGATGCCCGAAGGCGATCCGCGGCAGGGCATCATCGAAAAAATCGTGAAGCAGACATTCCGCGCCAGCGAAATCGTCAACAATCTTTTGAATTTTTCGCGCACGAGTGCAACGGAATTGGCCGATCTCGACGTCAATCGCGTGGTGGAAGAAACTTTGTCACTGGTGGCGCACCCGCTGAAGACTTCGCAGATTCAAGTGGTCAAGCAGCTTGGCTCGACGCTTCCTGCGGTACGCGGTTCCGCGAACAAGTTGCAGCAAGTTTTCCTCAATCTATTTTTGAATGCGCGCGATGCGATGCCCGGCGGCGGCATGCTCGAGGTTCGCACCGCCGCGCACAACGGCAGCGTTGAAATCGAAGTCGTGGACACCGGCGCAGGCATTCCGCGCGATCACATTCATCGCATCTTCGATCCATTTTTCACGACGAAGGCCAGCGGCCGCGGCACGGGCCTCGGCCTTTCGGTTAGCTACGGAATTATTAAAGAGCACGCTGGAAAAATTGATGTTCGGTCAACCCCCGGCAAGGGCACTTCTTTCCACGTCGAATTTCCCGCAGTCAGGAAAGCGGTCCATGCCTAAGGGCTCCATTCTTGTAGTCGATGACGAATCTGAAATCCGAGAAGGCCTTGAAATGTTGTTGGCCAGTGAGGGTTACGGCGTCGCCAGCGCCGATACCGGCGCGGGCGGCCTCGCTAAGCTGGAAGAGCATCCGTTCGATCTTTTGCTGCTCGATGTGAGCCTGCCCGATCGTAACGGGCTCGATTTGCTGCGCGAGATTCGCTTGCGCGATCCGCAGCTTTCCGTTGTGCTGATCACCGCGTACGGATCGATCGATATGGCGCGCGCTGCGTTCAAGAGCGGCGCGATGGACTACATCACGAAGCCGTGGTCCAACGACGAATTGCTGGCGCAGGTGGCACAAGCTGTCGAGTCGAGGCGCCTGCGAGACGAAAACGTTCAGCTCAAGCGCGCGCTGAAGCAGCGGTTTAATTTTCCCAACATCATTGGGAAGAGCGACAAGATGCTCGCGCTGTTTGATCTCGTGGCGCAGGTGGCGCCGTCGCGATCGACCGTGCTGATCAGCGGTGAAAGCGGGACCGGTAAAGAACTCATCGCCAAGGCAATTCATTCGGCTTCGCCGCGCGCCGACAAGGCGTTCGTTCCAGTGAATACTGGCTCGATCCCAGTCGATTTGTTGGAGTCGCAGCTGTTTGGTCATGTGAAGGGCGCGTTCACCAGCGCGATCGCGTCGAAAAAGGGACTTTTTGAAGTCGCGGATCAGGGCACGATTTTCTTCGACGAAATCGCGACGATCAGCCACGAAACGCAGGCGAAGCTGTTGCGCGTGATTCAAGAGCGCGAGTTCATGCGGCTTGGCGGCACCGAGCAGATTAAAGTCGATGTCCGCATCGTCGCGGCTTCCAACATTGAATTGATCACGCTGGTTCGCGAAGGCCGATTCCGCGAGGATTTGTATCACCGTCTCAATGTCATTCATCTGACGTTGCCGCCACTGCGCGACCGTCGTGAGGATGTACCCGCGCTGCTGGCGCACTTCCTCGACCGCTATTGCAAAGAAAACGACAAGCCGATGCGGACGTTCACGCAGGGCGCGTTGAAGCTTTTGATGGACTACGACTGGCCCGGGAACGTGCGCGAGCTGGAGAACGTTGTGGAGCGCGCTGTCGTGCTCTCTACGTCCGAGCGTGTCGACATTGAACTGTTGCCCGACAGCATTCGCAGCAAGGAAATCGTGCGAGGCGTGCGGCTGCAGCTTTCGGAATTTTTGCCCCCGATGCCCGGTGAAGCCGGATCGCGCATGGCTGCGGACCGTCCGCATCCATCGCTGTTTCAGATCATGGACGAGATCGAGCGGCGGATCATCATCGATATGCTTGAGCGCACTGGATGGAACCAGACGGAAGCGGCGGAGCGGTTTATGATTCCGCTTTCGACGCTGAATCAGAAGATCAAACGGCTTGGCATCGATGTGCGGCGGCGCGGGCGTGGCGATGATTCGTTCAGCGCATCGAACGGCGCGTAGTTTTCGGCGTTAAAAGCGGGCGCGGGCGGCGTTTAGGAACGCCAAGACTGCGCGCGACAGGTTAACTGCAACCTGACTCCCTTACATTTAATTTCTATTTCGTAAATTTCGGCTTGCATCCGCGCGCCTCAGTTAGGCAGAGTACCGTGGCATGGTTCTGCGCCTCTCCAGCTCGATCGCGCGCGCCACACTTCTTCTCGTCGCCGCAGTCCTCGCCGCCGCGCTCGCGTATTCGAGTAGCCGCAATGCGCTTGCAGCGCATTATGCCGGCATGGAAACGCGCGCGGGGCACGAGCGTTCCGTGCAGCTTGAGCCCGGCAATCCCGAGACATGGTTTCTGCTCGGGCGCTACTGGCAATACAACATCGAAGAGCCCGACTCGCAGCGCGCTGTCGTCGCGTATCGCAATGCGCTATCGCTTGATCCGCATTCGGCGACTACCTGGCTCGATCTTGCGGCTTCATATGAGTCCGAAGGCAACGCGGTTGCGGCGCGGGATGCGTTTCAGCAAGCGAAACGGGTTTATCCGATTTCTGCCGAAGTAGCGTGGCGCTACGGCAATTTCTTGCTGCGGCAAGGAGAAATCCCGGCGGCGTTTGCGGAAATTCGCCATTCGGTGGCGGTCGATCCGAAGCGCGCGGCTGAGGCCGTGTCGCGCTCCTACCGGCTTGATCCTGACATCAACTCGATCATCGAAAATGTGCTGCCGCCGACGGCGCCGATTTATCTCGATGCGATTCGTGAACTGGATGCCGACGCCGCGCTTGATCCAGCGCTGACCGTTTGGGCGAAGGTGCGCGCACTCCAGCCGCCGCCGCGAATAGAGCTTTCGCAAGTCATTCCGTTCACCGATTCGCTCGTGCAGGCGCATCGCATCGACGACGCGCATCGTGTTTGGACGCAAGCCGTTACGCTCGCCAATCCCGTTCCTCCGGCGAACGACACGGCGGGCTCGGTGATCTGGGACGGCGGCTTCGAGACTGGCGTCAGCGGCGGCGGTTTCTCGTGGGTGTACGCGCCGGCGTCGCTGGGCGTGCAGTCTTCGTTCGATACGAAAGAGAAGCATTCCGGCGAGAGGTCGCTGCGGCTGATTTTCGACGGGCGGCGTAACGTCGATTTCTCGGGCATCTGCCACATTGCGTTTGTTGAGTCGGGTGCGTCGTATCGATTCTCGGCTTGGGTACACACGCAAGCGCTTACGACTGATCAGGGCGTGCGATTCCGGCTTGAATGGACGGAGAACGCGCACAATGCCGCCGTCGAAACGCCGGACGTGCATGGCACGCAGCCGTGGACTGAAGTCAGCATCCCTTGGACGGCGACGGGCGACGCATCGCGGCAGGTGCGCGTTTGTGTCAGCCGCAAGCCTAGCGACGATTTCGGCAGCCGCATTCACGGGTCGGCATGGATTGATGATGTGGCGCTGACTCCGGCGCCCAACGCGCTGCCTGTTGCGTCGACGGTGGCTCCAGCGGCTTCTCCGACCGGGGCGATGTCGCCAAATCAAAATCCATCGCCAGCGACAACACCGGCCACGAAGCCGGCAACGTTTCCAGTGACGGCGAAACCGACGCCGAACACTCAGCCTTCGTCTACCTCGCCTGCGTCCGCACCATCTGGATCGGCGCTGCCGACGCCTAAGCCTACGTCACCGCCAGCAAAGAATCCGACTCCCAAGTCGCCACCCTCGTCCCCGGGTCCTGCTACATGAAGTTTCTCCGATTCTCCATCTGTGCGCTCGTAATCTTCGGCGTCCTCGCCCATGGCGGCGTGGAAGACTGGGCGCGCGCCATCATCGAAACCGGCGCCGGACTGCTTTTCTTCGTCTGGGCCTTCCTCTTTTATTTCGACAAGAGCGACGACCAGAAGCGCGTCTACATTTCACCGCTACTTCCTCCGCTGATCCTCCTGGCCGCGATCGCGCTAGGCCAACTCCTACTGCGCGCGACGGCCTCCACCTACGACACGCGCATGGAGCTCAATCTCCTCGTCGCCTACATCCTCATCCTCTTCCTCGCGACGCAAGCCTTCCGCTATTCCGACGATTGGCGCGGCTACATCTGGTTCGTCATGATCTTCGGCTTCCTCGTCGCCACATTCGGCATCCTCCAGCAGCTCACCTTCAACGGAAAGCTCTACTGGTTCCGCGAAATGCGCTACGGCGGAATCCCGTTCGGCCCCTACGTCAATCGCAACCACTTCGCCGGATTCATCGAACTCGTCATTCCCGTCTCGCTCGTTCCGCTCGCTCTCGGCAAGGTCCGCCGCGAACGCTGGCCCGTCGTCGCGATCTGCGCGCTCCTGCCAATTGGCGCTCTCTTCCTCTCCGCGTCGCGCGGAGGCGTCGTCAGCTTCGGCGTCGAGATCGGCCTGCTCATCCTGATCACGCTGCTCCGCCGGACCGGCGGCCGCCACGTTCTCGCCGGCGGCCTCGTCCTGTTCCTCGCATTCCTTTTCGTTTCATGGCTCGGCGTCAAACAAGTTCTCGACCGCTTCTCCTCGTTCCAAAATCTCGAAGTCACCACCGGCAAGCGCGCCTCGATGCGTCAAGACACCTGGCGCATCTTCCTCGACCACAAATACACCGGCACGGGGCTCGGCACGCTGCAAACCGTCTTCCCCGCGTACGAAACGCAATACGACGGAAAAATCGTCAATCACACGCACAACGACTACCTCGAGCAGTTCGCCGAAACCGGAATCGCTGGCGGCGTCTGCTGCGCATGGTTCCTCGGCGCGCTGTTTTTCGTCTCGCTCCGCCAGCTCCTCCAGCGAGACAAATCCTTCGCCGCCTCCCTGCACCTCTCCGGACTCCTCGGCTGTAGTGCCTTTCTGGTACACAGCCTGGTCGATTTCAACCTCCACATCCCCGCCAATGCCCTCTTCTTCCTCTTAATGGCCCATTTGGCTACGACCGTGGTTATTCCATCCCCGCCTAGCGATTTGCCCCCTCGACCTTCTCGACACCAACGTTGAAATCTTTGTTGACTTTGGCCTTTTAACTGTGTAATCAACATGAGGGGGTCTTATAATCCTATGCAGCCCAAAGGCCTGCGCGCCTTGGCTCTGTCTCTCGCCTTTTCCAGTTTCGTGATGTTGCATGCGGCCCCCTCCCTCCGTGCGCAAAGTGTGGAGACGTCCGACAAAGCCAACGAACGCCTGCGATCTCTCGCCGCTTCTTCGAATCGAACTCCGCCGCCGAGCGATTACGTCATCGGCGCCGGTGATTTGGTCAACGTTCAGGTTTTCGATGTTCCCGAAATCTCGCGCGAGCTGCGCGTCAGCCAGACCGGCACCATCGGTTTGCCGCTCGTGCCCGTTCGCCTTCAGGTCCAGGGCCTCACCGAAGTTCAGACCGAGCGCAAAATTACGGAAGTCCTCGAGGCTAACGGCCTGGTTTCGCATCCCGAAGTTAGCGTCACGGTGAAAGAAAAGAAGAGTCGCCCGATCACGATTGTCGGCGCCGTCGCACACCCGATGGTGTACGAGGCCGATCGCCAGGTGACATTGATCGATGTGCTCGCGCAGGCAGGCGGCATCACGCCCGACGCCGCGGACCACGTCATCGTCACGCGTCCCGAGCGCGACGCCACACAAGATGCGTCGCAACCCGATGCTGCTCAAGAAACGGCATCCGCCGACAGCATTGCGCCGAATGCCGCGCCTAGCTCAATCGCGCCAAAATCCCCGGAGCCGCCTCAGATTCCTCCGCCGCTCGTCAACACCATCACCGTCAATCTCAGCCAGATTCTGGAAGCCGGCGACATGGTCAACAATGTCGTCATTCAACCGGGCGACGTCGTCACTGTCCCGCACGCAGGCATCGTTTACGTTCTCGGCGCCGTCTCCAAACCTGGCGGCTACACCGTTACCAACGATCGCGCGCAGCTTTCGGCCCTCAAGATTCTTTCGCTCGCGGGCGGACTGGATCGCACCGCGAAATCCGATCACGCTGTAATCGTTCGTAAGGACGCCGCCGGCCAGCAACACGAAGTCGAGGTCGATCTGAAAAAAGTAATGAAGTTTGAAGCCGAGGACGTTCCGCTTCGCGCCTCCGACATCCTTTATGTTCCGCGCAGCGTCGGCAAACAAACCGCGATTCGTGCCGCTGAAATCGCCTCTGCAGTCGGCACAGCCATACTCATCTACCGGTTGGTACCGTAATTTATGGCTGACGAATTCAATCTAGTCCGCGACATTCCCGCAAGCGCGGCGACCGTCGACATCGTTCCGCAGCAGCCCTCCACGGTGATGCCGGCCTGGGATCTCGCGCCGCGTGAGCCGCACCTTTGGGATTACCTGCTCATCCTGCGCAAGCATCAATGGCTGATTCTGTCTTTCATGCTCGCGGTGGTAACGATCGTTTCCATCGCCACATTCCGTATGCGCCCCGTTTACGTCGCGACGACCCGCATCGAACTCGGCCGCGAGAACGCCAACATTCTTCCGTTCCAGGGTACCGACTCCTACGACTACATGCTCGATCTCGAAAATTACATCGAGACGCAATCCAAAATTTTGACCAGCGAAACGCTCGCGCTCCAAACCATACGCTCCGGAGTTCTCACCGGAGTCGGAGGCGCCGATTCGCAATCCGACGCCATCGCCACCGGCAGCCTCGCCAATCAGAAGCGTCCGCCCGAACTCGGTCCGTTCCTCGCCTCTCTCGCCGTTAAGCGCGTGCCCAACAGCCGCTTGATGGACATCAGCTACGAAGCCAACAGTCCCGAGCTTGCCGCGCAAGTCGTCAACGCGCACATTCGCAATTTCATCGACCAGAATCGCCGCAGCCACTACGACGCCACCACATCAGCTACCACCTGGCTCACCGATCAGCTCGACGAACTCAAAATCAAAGTCAAAAACTCCGAAGACGCCCGCCTCGACTACGAGCGCAAAAATCAGATTTGGGAAGTCGACGACAAACAGAACATCACCACGCAGCGCCTCTCCGAGCTTAATCGCCAGCTCATCGACGCGCAAAGCGATCGCATGAAAAAGCAGTCGATGTTCGATTTCGCGCGCCAGGGCGACGTCGATATCGTCCCGCAGATTCGCGACAGCGCCGCCGTGCAGGATCTGCTCAAGCGACGGACAGATCTCAGCGGCCAGTACACCGAAGCGCTTGCTCAGTACGGCCCCAATTTTCCCAAGGTCCAGCGCCTCCAGTCTCAAGTGAAAGAAATCGATCAGAACCTCGAGCGCGAGAAAAAAGCGGTCGTCGCGCGTCTGGGCAGCGAATATCACGAGGCGCAGCAGCGCGAGGAACTCCTATCGCGCACGCTCGAACAACAGAAGACCGAAGCCAACGTGATGTCCGAGCGCATGGTGCAATACAACATCCTCAAGCGCGACGCCGAGGCCGATAAGGCGCTCTACGACGGCTTGCTGACCAAGTTGAAAGAAGCGGGCATTTCTTCGGCGCTGCAATCGTCCAACATCCGCATCGTCGATCCCGCGATGATTCCGTCGACTCCTGCGCGCCCCGCGAAAATGCGCAACGTCACGCTGGCGTTCTTGGTTGGTCTCGTCGGCGGCGTTGGCCTCGCGATTTTGCGCGAATACATGGACAACACCGTGAAGACACCCGACGACATCGAGACGCTCTCGCGTCTGCCGTCCCTCGCGGTCGTTCCCGCGTTCCAGGATTCCGAAGGCGACGCGCCCCGCAGGCGCACGCTCAAGGATTCGCTCGGCAATGGCCACTCGCGCCATGTTGAGCTTGTCGCGCAACATCTCCCGAAATCTCAAATGTCCGAAGCGTTTCGCGCGCTGCGCACGGCATTATTGCTCTCTCAGGCGGGTCATCCGCCACAGGTGATTTTGGTCACCAGCGCCCTGCCGCGCGAAGGCAAAACAACCGCGGCGGCGAATCTCGCGGTCACGCTCGCTCAGCTTGGCGATCGCACCCTGCTGATCGATGCCGATCTGCGCAAGCCCGGTGTCGGCCGTCTCCTCAATCTCAACGGGAATAAATACGCGGGCCTCAGCTCGTATCTCGCCGGAGTTTCGAGCCTCGATCTCGTCACCGTGCAGCATCCCGCGATTCCCAATTTGTCCGCGATTCCGACGGGTCCGCTGCCGCCCAATCCCGCCGATTTGCTTTCGTCGCACCGGCTCGCCGACGCACTCGCCGAGCTGCGCACCAAATTCAAGTTCATCGTCATCGACACGCCGCCGGTCATGGCCGCTACCGATGCCGTAATCTTGTCCGTGAAGGCCGACGGCGTGATTATGGTTGTTCGCAGCGGCGAAACTCCCAAGGAAGCGTTCTCGCGCACGCGTGATCTCCTGATGAGCGTCAAGTGCCGCTTGCTCGGCGTCGTCCTCAACGCTGTCGATTCCAGCGCGCCCGACTATTACTACTCGTATCGCTACTATCCGTACTCCTACGGCTACGGGCCGCAGGATTCGAAGTCTGATTCGCATTCCGACGACGGCGATGAGCAAGAGACCGAGACCGCGTTCGCAGGCGCGTCGGCAGGGCACGGTTCTCGCCACGGCCATCGCGAGCACGACGACGACATTCAACAGCTTTAAAACTTTCAACTTGGTTTGGCGCAGTGCTTCAGTGCGGTGTAACCTTCATTCCGGTTCGTTGTGGGAGGCTTTTTGCGATTTCTGATTACCGGCGGTGCCGGCTTCATTGGCTCTCATCTTGCCGAGCGCCTGCTCGAGCGCGGCGACAACGTCGTGCTGCTCGATAATCTTTCCACTGGCAGCATGGACAACATCCGCCATCTCAAATCTTTCGACCGGATGCAATACCACCTCGACAACATCGAGAATCGCCAGCTCGTTTCCGAACTCGTCGATGACGCCGACGCGGTGATCCATCTTGCCGCAGCCGTCGGCGTAAAGCTGATTGTCGAGAGTCCGGTGCGCACCATCGAGACCAACGTCAACGGCACGCAGATGATCCTCGAAGCCGCCAACAAGAAAAAGAAACTCGTCCTCACTGCTTCCACGTCCGAGGTCTACGGCAAAAACCCCAACGTGCCGTTTCACGAAGACGCCGACCTCGTCCTCGGGCCCACCACCAAGGGCCGCTGGAGCTACGCCGCTTCCAAGGCGCTCGATGAGTTCCTCGCGCTCTCGTATTGGAAGGAAAAGCATCTTCCCGTCATCGTGGTTCGCTTTTTCAATACGGTGGGGCCGCGGCAGACCGGCCGCTACGGCATGGTGCTGCCCAACTTTGTGAAATCCGCGCTCGACAATACGCCGATCCAGGTTTACGGCGACGGAAAGCAATCGCGCTGTTTCTGCGACGTCCGCGACACCGTCGAAGCGCTGTTGCGCCTGCTCGACACGCAAAAATCCATCGGCGAAGTCGTGAACATCGGCAACACCGAAGAAGTCAGCATCGAAGGCCTCGCGCAGCTCGTGAAGCAGCGCACGTCCAGTCGCTCATCAATCGAATACATCCCCTACGACAAAGCCTACGAACCCGGCTTCGAAGACATGATGCGCCGCGTCCCCTGCGTCGATAAGCTCGAAGGCCTAACCGGCTTCCGCCCGCGCACCAGCCTGAACGAAATCATCGACCGCGTCTCCACCTTTTTCCAACAAAAGTCCGCCCCGGCGCCACCGCCGCCGCAACCCCGCGCCGCCGCCAACTCCGCCGTCTGATAACCACCGGGTCACCAATTCACGATTCTGTTTGTAGGGGCGGGGTTCACTCCGCCCGGCCACCGCATCTTGCCTCCATTTCACCGTCGCCACCCTGTAGCCGCGATCGTTTCCCAGATCGCGGGGTTTAGATCCAACACAACCGACTCCGATCCCATCGACTCTTCTCTCCCCTTGACAGCCAGTATAAGAAGAGTATCCTCCTCCTGTCAGCCAAGAGGAGCCGTCCCAATGCCCGAAAAGCCCAGCGATCTAATCCAAGGCACCCTCGACATGCTCATCCTCAAAACCCTCGCCCTCGAACCCATGCACGGTTACGGCATCTCCGTCCGCATCGAACAAATCAGCAAAGGCGTCTTCCGCCTCAACGCAGGCTCGCTGTTCCTCGCGATCCAGCGCCTCGAACGCGATGGCCTGATCGACGGCGATTGGCAGCCCACCGAAAATAATCGCCGCGCGAAGTATTACTCCCTGACACAAAAGGGCCGCAAACGTCTAAACGAAGAGACCCGCGAGTGGGGCAAGCAAGTCGCGGCCATCGCCAGAATCTTGGAAGCGTCGTAAGGATCAGCAATGTCGTTTCTGCGAAAGATAACCCGCGGCCTCCGATCGCTGTTCCGAAAGGAACAGTTCGATCGGGAATTGTCCGAAGAACTAAGCACGTTCGCGGAACTGGCCGCACAAGAAAAAATCAAACAGGGGATGACCCGCCAAGAGGCACTTCGTGCGGTTCGTCTGGAACGAGGCACTGTCGAAATCGCGAGGGAAGAAGTCCGCTCCGCGACGTGGGAATCGTTTGTAGAAGGCCTGTGGCGCGACATTCGTTTCGCACTGCGTTCCCTGCGCAAATCTCCCGGCTTCACCGCCGTCGTTGTACTCACGCTCACGCTCGGCATCGGCGCCAACACCGCGATATTTACCTTAATTAACGCAGTGATGCTCCAAAAGCTGCCCGTTCGCAATCCCGAACAGCTCTACCGCCTCGGCGACAACAACAATTGCTGCGTCATGGTTGGACTCCAAAACGACGACAGCTTTGTTCTCTATTCCTATTCGCTCTACGAATATCTCCGCGACCACACGCCGCAATTCGAACAACTCGCTGCGTTCGAATCGTATATCTCAGACATAAGTGTTCGCAGTCCGCACGACGCATCGGCCGAACCGTATAAAGGTGAGTTTGTTTCAGGAAACTATTTCCAGACGCTCGGCGTCGGTGCGTCCTTCGGCCGATTGCTTATCCCGCAGGATGATTCACAAGCGGCGCCCCGCGTCGCGGTGATCAGTTATCGCTTGTGGCAGCAGCGTTTTGGATTCAGTCGCGCGGTGATCGGTTCGACGTTCGATATCGGTGGGGTGCCCTACACCATCGCGGGGGTTGCGCCGCCGCAATTCTACGGCGACACGCTGCGCAGCGATCCTCCCGATTTCTGGCTGCCGTTGGTTGGTGAACCGGAGAAGTGGCGGCTTGAGAGTCCCAATCCTGAATGGCTTTACCTCATCGGCCGCTTGAAGCCGGATTCGAAGCCGGAGTTCACACCGGCGTCGGTCCAGGCGCAACTCACCGGCGAGTTACAGCAGTGGCTCAACGCGCACCGCGACATCTTTGAGAAGCGAGACTGGGATCAGATTCCGCGACAGCACATCACGCTGACGGCTGCGGCTCGCGGTGTCGAACAGATGCAGACCGACTATGCGTTGGGACTGCGTTTGTTGGCGGCGCTGTCTGTGTTGCTGCTGATGATCGCCTGCGCAAATATCGCGAACTTGCTTCTGGCACGCGGCTCGGCCAACCAGTCTCAGATGGCGGTGAGGCTGGCGATGGGCGGAACGCGCCTGCGCCTGATGCAGCAGTTGCTCACCGAAAGTGTGATTCTCTCCCTGGTCGGTGGCCTTTCGGGTCTCTACGTCGCTTACGTGGGAGGCCACGCGCTGTTGCTGCTTGCATTTCGTGGCGCGAACTATATTCCGATCAGTGCGCGGCCCTCCTTGCCTGTCCTTCTCTTTGCCGTGGGTCTCTCGCTGATCACAGGAATCGTGTTTGGAATCGCGCCGGCGTGGATGAATTCGCGGTCGGATCCTGCCGAGGCATTGCGGGGCTCCGGCCGTGCGAACAGCGAGAAATCCTCGAAGCTTCAAAAATCGCTGATCGTGGTGCAGGTCGCGATGTCGATCATGCTGTTGGTCGGAGCGGCGCTGCTCACGAGCAGTTTGCGCAACCTGGAGAAGCAGAATTTCGGGTTCGTCACGGAAGGCCGCCTGATCGTGGATCTCATTTATCCCGAAGCAGGCGGATATGCTGACAGCCAACTTCCAGCACTGTATCGAGGGTTGCAGACATCGCTGTCTCAAATTCCCGGTGTGCAGAGTGTCGCTCTTTCGACCTACAGCCCACTCGATGGGGACAACTGGAACGAATGGGTTTACATCGAAGGCAGACCGGCGGATTTCACGGGCGTTGCTCCTTCGTGGCTTCGCGTCGGGCCCCACTACTTTGAAACCGTCGGCACGCGTTTGCTGCAAGGCCGCGTCATCGACGAGCGCGATGTTCCGGGCGCGCCACGCGCCGCCGTCGTGAACGAGACGTTCGCGCGTAAATATTTTCCCAAGGGCGACGCGATCGGCCAGCATTTCGGAACCAACGACGTGAAAAATAGCGGCGCCTTCGAAATTGTAGGCATCGTCGAGGACGCGAAATATCAGGACACGCGCGGGCCCGCGTACCCGACGTTCTTTTGGCCGCTGCTGCAGGTACCGCCGGGAGAGCCGCTCCGCGGTTGGGCGCGCACGATCGAACTGAACGTCGCTGGCAGATCTGAGAATGTCGAGCCCGCCGTGCGTCAAGCGATTGCCGGGGTCGATCCGCGCATCACAGTTCTGAAGGTGCAAAGTTTCGGCGAACAAGTCGCGCTCAACTTCAATCAGGAGCGCTTGATTGCGCGGCTTACGGAGCTATTTGGTGCGTTGGCGCTGATTCTGGCGTGCCTCGGACTGTATGGACTCACAGCGTACAGCGTTGCGCGTCGCACAAACGAAATCGGCATTCGCATGGCGCTCGGCGCCGACCGCGGCAACGTGCTCGGGTTGGTGTTGCGTTCCGCGGTCGCTCAGGTTGGCCTCGGCTTGGCGATCGGCATTCCGGCAGCGCTCGCTGGAGGCCATTTGCTCGCGAGCCAGCTCTACCGGGTGAAGAGCTACGATCCAGTGATACTCGGCGCGACTGCGTTAATCCTCGCCGCGTCCGCCATCCTCGCGGCATCCGTTCCAGCCCGCCGCGCATCTCGCGTCGATCCCATCATCGCCCTCCGCCACGAGTAAACCGCGTTGCCTCCTACTGCGAGCGCTCGCCAGGCATTTGTAGGGCGTCGCTTCGCCATGTCGCCATCCACGTTGCGCTTTACAACGCAACGCACGCAACCTGCATATACTCAACGTGTAACATAGTACTGTATGATGTAACCCACGATGCCCCCCGCGCATTCAGCCGCATCGGCGCAGCACTTCGCCACCGCAGTGGAAGTGTCTCCACTCGAGCCAAAAGTACCCGCCTCGCTTCGCTCCGATGATGATTCCGTTGCGCCGAAAAAATCTCCCGCTTCCAATCGTGCGTATCGCTGGTTGTTCGGACTGTTCGTGCTGTCGCTCGCGCTGATGAATCCATGGGTGCGCGGAGACGGAGTCGGTTACTACGCGTTCGCCCGCGCCGTGCTGATTCAACACAATTTCGATTTCACCCCGGATTACAATGCGGCGAATGCGAGCTTTCGCGACGCGCGCTTGGACGAGAACGGAAATCCGAAACCGGTATTTCGCACTGCAACAAATCACCTCGAAAACCACTTCACTGTAGGACCAGCAATTCTGTGGGCGCCGTTTCTGATTGTTGCGCACGCAGGCGTGCTCGTCGCTCGCGCGCTCGGCTCCAATGTTGCCGCGGATGGATTCTCTGCGCCGTATCGATTCGCGTTGGCGCTGGGAACCGCGATTTACGGATTTCTCGGCTTGTTTCTGGCGATGCGGTTCGCGGCGAAATACGTCGGCGAACGCTGGGCATTTCTCGCGACGGTTGCGATCTGGTGGGCGAGTTCGCTCCCCGTGTACATGTATTTCAATCCGTCGTGGTCGCACGCTCATTCCGCGTTCGTGGTCGCGCTGTTCCTCTGGTATTGGCACGAAACGGGTGCCGCGCGTAGCACACTGCAATGGATCGTTCTCGCCGCAATCGCTGGCTTGATGCTCAATGTCTACTATCCGAACGCGATGGTGCTTGCAGTCCTCGCCGTTGAAGCTGCGCCGCAATACTTCGCCGCGCTGCGAAGCAAGCAATCTTCAGAACACGAATCTCCAGATCGCGAAATGATCAAGCTCAATGCGGCGAATCGCGAACCGCTCGAACGTGCGGCTTTTGCGCGCGAACCGATCGATCGCGAGTCGGAGAATCGATATTCGCTTGAACGCGAAGCACTCGCGCGCTCAGGGAGCGAAGCCGAAACGCTGCCGAGCGTTTTGCAGCTTGCGGCGAACCATTTGCTGTTCGCTGCCGTGATGATTGCTTGTTTGTTTCCGACGCTGGCGTTGCGATATGTCATCTACGGGAATCCGTTTGAGTCAGGCTACGTGTCGCTGAAAGATTGGGCGTGGCGTTCGCCGTATTTTCTCGCGGTGTTGTTTTCGTCCGACCACGGGCTGCTTGCGTGGACTCCGGTGATTGCGGTCGCATGTATCGGCGTCTTCATCTTCGCGCTACGCGAGCCGCGCGTGGGAACCGCCATTCTCGCGGCGACGCTCGCGTTTTATTTCTTCATTGCGTGCTATCCGGATTGGGCCGGCATTTCGTCGTTCGGCAATCGGTTCTTCGTTTCGTTGACTCCCATCTTCATCATCGGATTGAGTGTCTTCTTCGATCGAGCTGCTCGCTTCTTCACGTCGAAGAGAGCTGCGGCAACTGCGTTCGGCGTAACTGCGGCGATTCTCGTCGTGTGGAACCTGGCGTTCATCTTTCAGTGGGGAACGCATCTCGTTCCCGCTCGCGGTCCGATCGTGTGGAGCGAGATGATTCACAACCAGTTCGCAGTCGTGCCGCGCGAGATCGCGTCCAAGGCACAAAGCTATTTGTTCAATCGTTCCAACCTGATGCAGCAGATCGAGCAGCGCGACATCGAGCAAATGCATGAGAAATAATTGCCCGCGAAATGCATCGCGTTCAGAGCAACCCGAATCTCGGATTGCGCGAAGCAAAGAAAGTTGTGAGCGACTCGAATTGCACGCAGAGCGATGCGAATTGGGCGCCGAGCTGCGCGAATTCCGCTCCGAGGGACTTGGTCCGCGAATGGTACTTGGTAGCGCATTCCACGAAACAGGCGTGTTCGCCGACGATTGCATTTTGCGTGGCTCTGATAGCCTATTTCGAGAGTTCCCAGCTCATTTGAAATCCTTTTGCGCGGCGAAGTGCGTCTGAAATTTTAATGGCGACGATTACCACACCTCCATCTCCAGCTGACTCCGCACTTGCTGCGGCCAACGCAGCCGCGGCTGCGATTCCGGTTCCGGCGCTCCCTGCTGCGACGGTGCGCATTGAGCCGCCCCGCGGGCTGCTCGAGCTGCGGCTGCGCGAACTCTGGGAATATCGCGAGCTGCTGTATTTCTTCGTCTGGCGCGACGTCAAGGTTCGGTACAAGCAGACGGTGATCGGCGTTGCCTGGGTGATCCTGCAGCCGCTGATGACGATGGGCGTTTTCACGATTTTTTTCGGGCGGCTGGCGAAGCTGCCTTCCGAAGGGTTGCCGTATCCCGTTTTCTATTTCGCGGCGTTGGTGCCCTGGACATATTTCGCGCAGGCACTGCAAAACTGCACGACGATCGTCGTGGCGAATCAGCATGTCATCACCAAGGTGTATTTCCCGCGGCTGGTGCTGCCGCTGGCGGCGGTGTGCTCGGGCTTGCTCGATTTCGTGATCGGTTTTGCGGTGATGATTATTTTGACTTTGAGTTTTGGGATCCATCCGCCGGCGACGGTTCTGTTGCTTCCGGTGTTCTTGCTGCTCGCGGTGGCGACGGCGCTGGGCGTCGGGCTTTGGACTTCGGCGCTGAACGCGTTGTATCGCGACGTGGCGTCGATCATTCCGTTCGTCGTGCAGTTCTGGATGCTGGCGTCGCCGGTGGCGTATCCCAGTTCGCTGGTGCCGGAGCGTTGGCGCTGGGTGTATGGGCTGAATCCGATGGCGGGAGTCATTGATGGGTTCCGCTGGGCGCTGACGGGAGTGGGGAGGCCTCCGGGAGCGCAGATGGCGATTTCGGCGATTGTTGTTTTGCTGCTGGTGGGGGCCGGATTGATTTTCTTCCAGCGGGTGGAAGGAACGGTCGCGGATCGCGTCTGAATTCGGAGTGAAGTGACGAAGCAACGAAGCAACGAAGCAAAGAAAGAGACCGGAGGGACCCCACCCCGGGGGTATTTGCGTAAGAATGTGATTCGATGGGGTTTACACGGCGAGATGCGCGCTTTTCGCTTAAGAATGTGATTCTGAACGGGTTATTCGGTTTTTCGGGAAGGGTGAGGATCGGCGGGACGGTTGGCGGAGATGTTTGGGCGTTGAGTTCAACGCTCACAGAGAGAAAATAGCACGAGTTAACTGAGTTGTCAACTTATATTGTGTAACACGTTCTATTGGTTGGACTTACGAGTCAGTGTTCGAACGAGCAGCCGGATGAAGAGAAGCCTCACCCTCCAAAGCCGAGGGTGGGGCCCCGAAGAGTGACGAGAAGGCAGGACAACGGAAGGCTGAAAGTCAAAACCCGCACCCTCTGAAAACGGAGGGTGCGGCACCCAGGGTCAATCTTGGGTAGTCGGTTGACGAGAAACATTGGGGTTAGGTGAGTAATGGCGACGGCGGTGATTGCGGCGGAGGGGTTGGGGAAGCGGTACACGCGCGGGGCGGTGGAGGCGCGGGGGATGCTGCGCGACTCGATCATGCGGTTTGCGCGGAATCCGGTGGCGGCGCTGCGGCGTTCGAAGCAGGAGACGTTCTGGGCGCTGAAGGATGTTTCGCTGGAAGTGAAAGAAGGCGAAGTCCTGGGGCTGATCGGGCGGAACGGCGCGGGGAAGACGACGCTGCTGAAGATATTGTCTCGGATCACGCGGCCGACGACGGGTCATGCGGAGATTCGCGGGCATGTGCGGAGCTTGCTGGAGGTTGGAACAGGATTTCACGGGGAGCTCACCGGGCGGGAGAACACGTATTTCAGCGGGTCGCTGCTGGGGATGAAGAAGCGCGAGATCGATCGGAAGCTGGACGAGATCATCGCGTTCGCGGAGATCGAAAAATTTATCGATACGCCGGTGAAACATTATTCAAGCGGGATGTATGTGCGGCTGGCGTTCGCGGTGGCGGCGCACCTGGAGCCGGAGATTTTGCTGGTGGATGAGGTGCTGGCGGTCGGGGACATTAATTTTCAGAAGAAGTGTTTGGGGAAGATGGGAGATGTGGCGCGGGCTGGGCGGACGGTGGTGCTGGTGAGCCACAGCATGGCCGCGATCAATTCGCTCTGCACACGCTGCGTGATTCTGAACTCTGGTGGAGTGGAGTTCGACGGCGCCACCGTTCAGGCGACATCTCGCTACTATGCAGAATCGATGGATTTAGGTAGCGGTTCGGATCTGTCCGATCGCCGCCGCGAGGGTACGGGCAAAGCGCAATTCTCCTCGATTCGGATTAGTCCGACAGACGAGGCAGGACGGCACTTGGATGTAGCGTACCCCGGTTGCGACTTGAACATCGAGATCGAGGTACGGTGCAAAAGCGATTTCGCACCGGCGAATCTCGCGATCATTTTCTACGACTCAAGCGGCTATCGAGTTTTGGACACAAACACGGCTCAAAAAGGTGAGTTCATTACGATGAAGGCTGGGCAAACCGCTAAGGCGCAGTTCCTTCTCAGAGATGTCTTGCTGAGACCGGGCCGATATCTCGTTGGACTGTGGATTGGCCGCGAAGCGATGGAAGTCATAGATTGGATAGAGCATGCAGTTACGATCGACATGATGGAAGGTAGCGAGAGCAAAAATCACGTGGTCGTTTTCCCGGGTGTCTATCTCTGCAGATTTGAAAACCATGTCAGCGTTCAGTGAACCGATCGCAGCGGCTGCTCGTCCACAAGGCCCTCAATCCTTGAAGATTAATGGCATGAGCCACCCTATTGCCTGTCCGCTCTGTGAATCGACGGACACCCACAGGAAAAAGTTGATCGACTTGGAGCGGGTCGTAAAGCTTTGGCAGAAGATGTTTGAAATCGACATCCGACCCGAATTGCATGGTTTGTCGGAGATGGAACTCAGGAGTTGCCGCAGGTGTTCAATATCGTTTTTCATTCCTGATGTGCTTACAGGTTCGGGCGAGATGTATGCCCAACTGGAAAAGATCGGCTACTACTATCCAACTCGAAGGTGGGAGTACGGGGCGGCTATTGAGGACCTGCGTGGACGACAAAAAATACTGGAGATCGGTTGTGGCTCCGGACATTTCATCGATATGGCAAAGGCCGAAGCAGGTTTGTCGATTGAAGGTTTAGAGCAAAATCGAGAAGCCATCCGTACGGCGGTGGAAAAAGGTCTAGTCGTTCATGAGGCGAGCGTCGAGGAAATTGCAAAGGACTATCCGCGGTCGTTCGATGCTATCTGCAGCTTTCAAGTCATCGAGCATGTTCCCCGATTGGCGGAATTCGTAAATCACTGTTGTTCGATGTTGAAGCCCGGAGGCCTGTTTATTGCGGCCATGCCCAATCAAAGAAGTTACGTCCGGCGCATGGTCAATCCACTGGATATGCCACCGCACCATATGACCCGATGGACTCGGGCTTCGATTCTCCAGATCCAAAATTATTTTCCGTTGAAGCTCGCGCGAACGGCATACGAACCTCTTTCGGACCCACAGATCGAGTTTTACATTCAAGTCCATGAAGACATCCTGCGTCGGTGGCGATTGGGAGGTTGGATTCATCCGTGGATTCGATCCCGCATGATCCGCGTTATTCGGCGACTCAAACTCTATCGACTATGGCGAGGGCAGAACATGTATGCCTGTTACGTCCGCGATTAAATCCTACTGAATTCGAGCGATGCGTAAATACCTTTTCATCATGGCGAATGAAGGCCACCCCTGGGGAGGAAGTGAACATCTTTGGAGTGCCGCCGCGGAGAGGCTGGCACGCCGGGGCAACGAAGTTCGCGTGAGCGCGAAGGACTGGGGAGAGCGTGTACCCGAAGTTGAAGAGTTGCGTTCCGTTGGGTGTCAAATATTTTATCGGAAGAGTCCTCCTCCTTTTCTGGTTCGCGCCTCGAGGAAAGTTTTGCGGATGGCCGAGTACCGATTCGACCACGTCGCCGACGCAGGAAGAGGAGTTGACCTAGCGGTCATTTCGCAAGGATCGAACGACGATGGTTTGCTGTTGATCGAAGCGGCCCGGGCCAAAGGGCTGAAATATGCGATTTTGTCGCATAGTGCGGTTGTTTATTGGTGGCCGTCAGATGAACTCGCAGACCGATTGGCTAAAGTCTATGACGCAGCTGGCGCGGCGTATTTCGTGTCGCAAAGTAACATTGAGCTAAGCCGACGGCAGTTTGGAAGTAAATTGAGTCACGCGAAAGTTGTGCGAAATCCTTTCAATGTGAATTACAACGCAAGAGTGCCGTGGCCTACGAAGCCGGCGGGAGAGTTGTCGTTGGCGTTCGTCGGAAGGTTAGACATCATTTCGAAGGGCCACGATTTGTTACTCCAGGCTTTAGCTCGGCCCAGGTGGCGCGAACGCGACTTGCATGTATCTTTCGTTGGAGAAGGACCGCACGAACGAGCGTTACGACGCATGGCAGACGAACTGAAGTTAACGAACGTCAGCTTCGCGGGGCAAGTCAAGAACATCGAGAAAATATGGAGCGAACACCACGCTCTGGTGCTGGCATCCCGATTTGAAGGGATGCCGCTCGTCGTTGTTGAGGCCATGCTATGCGCGCGACCGTGCGTCGTGACGAACGTCGGAGGCAATGCTGATCTGGTTCGTGACGCTGTAAACGGATTTGTGGCGCGCGCAGCAACCGTGGATTTTGTCGACGAGGCGATGAACCGCGCGTGGGAAAATCGTCACCGACTTCAAGAAATGGGCGACGTAGCAGTGAAAGACGTTCGAAACTGGGTCTCGAAGGATCCGGGTGAAGATTTCGCAAACGAATTGGAGCGTTTACTTCAGTAGGTTGCCGAGCCTTAGATTGCCGTCTGTTTGAGTTTGCGCCTTGTGATCGAATGATGAAACCGCTGGTTACAGTTCTGATCGACACGTATAACCACGAGAAATATATCGAGCAGACGCTGCTAAGCGTGCTGGAGCAGGGGCTTTCGGAAGCTGAGATGGAAATCGTGGTCGTGGATGACGGTTCGTCGGACCGCACGCCGGCAGTCATCGAAAAATTTGGGCCTCGCGTGAAGTATGTGCGAAAGAGGAATGGCGGTCAGGCGTCGGCGTTTAACGCGGGGTATGTAGCGGCGAACGGGCAGATCATCGCGTTTCTGGATGGGGACGATTGGTGGGCGGAGGGCAAGGCTGCCGCAGTACTTCAGGCGCTCGAGAGCGACCGAGGGATTTCTGCCGTCGGACACGGCTATTACGAATTCGATGAGACGACGCGACGAGCGGAGACGCATGTGCCGGCGCAGCGCGAGGTTTTGGAGTTGACGAGCGTTGCATCAGCGCGAGCTGCTCTCGTGGGATGGCGATTCCTTTTGATGG
The DNA here is from genome assembly GCA_036493835.1 of Candidatus Acidiferrum sp. GTDB lineage: Bacteria > Acidobacteriota > Terriglobia > Acidiferrales > UBA7541 > Acidiferrum. The sequence goes on from DASXPD010000025.1 coordinate 61,917, forward strand.
GGGCGCTAACCGTAAGACGCGAAGTTCTCGAGAGAATCATGCCGATTCCCGAAGAGATGGTCTTCATGGCGGACTCACCGATCCAAGCGGCCGCCATGACGATGCGTACGTTGGTGCTGGAAAAGCCTCTGTTTTACTACCGAAAGCACGCGCAGAATCTTTGGGCGGTGGACGGCGAGGACACGGAGAAATTGCAGCGGAAGTATGCGATGACGGAACTCGTATACGGCCTTGTGTACAAGGAACTATTGGACCTAGGTGTGAATAGGCAAACTGCTTCGGCGTTGGTGCGTGGCTTCTGTTTCAATGCGATTCGATGGCGGCTGAGCAGGTTTGGCGGGAGTCGGCGCGAAGCATTTCGGACTGAGATGGATTCGTTTCGTGAAGAGTTCGAAGATGCCAGTTTGCAATACCGACTGTTCAAATATTTGGTCGTTGGAGGCGCGACGCTGGCGATGCCGCCTCAGTATTTTTATCGCTTGCGTAACTGGTACGCCGAGAGGCAGGTCGGCCGGCACAGGGAAAGATTGCTGCGTCGAGAAAGTGCTACATAGGAGCGTCGTCGGCGGGCGCGATACGGAACGATGAAGATTTGACGAGATGCTGACATTTTTTACAACTGCGAAGCCGTTTGTCGGGCACATCGACATTATCCAGCGGAATGCAATTCGCAGCTGGCAGCGGGTGCATCCGGACGTGGAAATTATTTTGATGGGCGACGATGCCGGGGCGGCGGAAGTTTGCGCGGAGATGGGGTTGCGGCATATTCCGACGGTGCGACGGAATAAATACGGCACGAAGTATCTGGCGGATATTTACGATCAGGCGCAGGCAGCGGCGCGGCACGAGCTGGTGTGTCATATCAATTGCGACATTATTTTGACGGCAGATTTTTTGCGCGCAGTGAAGCAAGTGGCGGCGCGCGATAAGCGATTTTTGATGGCGGGGCGGCGATGGGACGTCGATGTAACGGCGCCGATCGATTTTGCGGAGAGCGATTGGGAGCGGCGCATCGACGAATTGGCGGCGATGGAGCAACGGCAGCGGCCGCCGCAGTGGATCGATTATTTCGTGTTTTCGCGCGGGCTGTATGCGGGCGAAGTGCCGGCGTTCGTGATCGGGCGTCCGGGATGGGACAACTGGTTGCTGTGGTATCCGCTGTCGATCAGAGTGCCGGTGGTGGATGCGTCGAGCGTGGTGCGCGCAGTGCATCAGAATCATGATTACGGGTATCACCCGCAGGGCGAGAAGGGTGTGTGGGAAGGCGAAGAGGCGCAGGAAAATTATCGGCTGCACTATGGGAAGTTTGCGACGCTGTCGAATGCGACGTATTTGCTGACTGCGCGGGGATTGCGGCGGAATTACAAGGCGGCGTGGATTGCGGCGCGGCGGCGGGCGACGACGGGATTTTATGCGGCGTGGTTTGGCGTGCTGAATTTGACGCGGCCGGCGAGGCGGCGGTTGGGAGTGGGGAAGGGCGCGGCGGAGCGGTAGGACGGATTGGTGGCTGGAGCGGCTCCATGTTGGATACCAGAATAGTAACTCTTAAATAATATACTTGACTATTTAACTTGATAATTCTAGGATTTGCGTCCCGAATCCTGGCGGGCGGATGTCTGCATGTTTGATGCGCGCCGGTGCGGGGCAAGTCTGTCTGTGTAGGCGGTTATGGGAGGCTCCCGGCCATGTTCCCTGTGAGAGATGGTGTGTCTGTTCGGACGGAGGATGAGACGTTTGCGGTCGGGTGCGAGGCGGGTTGCATCGCGCCTGAGGTGGACGATAGTGGGGGCGTTGGGCTTGGTGACGCGGCTCACACGATTTCGCTGAACCTGACAACGTTCGACACGCGGCATTATCTCGATCTGATTCGGACGCGCGGGGCGACGATTCGACGAGTGGTGAAGGCACTGAAGCTTGCGCTTGGGCTGCGGAACGCAGTCGATGCCGGGTGTGGTGTGGGATTTTTCGCGCAGACACTGACGGAGATGGGACTGGAGACGCGCGGGTTCGACGGGCGGTTCGAAAATGTGGTGGAGGCGCGGAAACGATTTCCGAAGATTGCGTTCGAACACGAGGATATTGAGAGCGCCGAGGTTGCGGCGCTAGGCACGTTCGATCTGGTGCTGTGTTTCGGCCTGCTGTATCACCTCGAGAGTCCGATGCGGGCGATTCGGCATCTGCGCGCGCTGACGGGTAAGGGATTGCTGATTGAGAGCATGTGCGTGCCGGGCGATGATGCGCGGATGACGCTGCGCGATGAGCCGCGGCAGGATGACCAGAGTCTGACGGACATGGCGTTCTATCCGAGCGAGTTGTGCCTCGTGAAGATGCTGTATCGCGCGGGGTTTGCGCACGTGTATCGCGTGGCGCGGCTACCGGAGCACGACGATTTTCGCGACACGGAGGATAATGCGAGGCGTAGGACGATGCTTTTCGCGTCGCATCGACCGGCGGCGGTAGCTTGCCTTGAGTGCGTGGACGAGCCGCGAGGCGGGCGCGACCCGTGGACGAAACTGAGCGCGGAGCCGGCCTGGGCGGTGGCTCGTTTGGCGGCGCGGGTGCGGCGATTTTTGGCGAAGCCGGCGCGGATGCGGTACGTCGCGATGGCGAATCGTGTGCGACGGGTGGCGCCATGGATGCCGATGCCGCTGCGATTGCCGTTTGGCAGGTGGTGGCTGGCGGAGCATAGCGCGCTGGATCGCGAGCTGATCTACGACGGATTCGAAACGGCGGAGGCGGCGTTTGTGACGAGGTTTGTGCGACCGGGGATGACGGTGTTGGATGTTGGCGCGCATCACGGGCTGTACACGCTGCTGGCTTCGAAGTGCGTGGGGCGGAGTGGGCGCGTGATCGCGTTTGAGCCGTCTTCGCGCGAACGGCGACGGTTGTCGCGGCACTTGTGGATCAATCGATGCGGGAATGTGGATGTCCAGGCGTGCGCGCTCGGAGATCATACGGGCGAGGGGGATTTGTATTTGGTGGAAGGTGAGCACGATTGGTGCAACAGTTTACGCGCGCCGAATATCGAGGAGAGGACGTCGAAGGTGCGCGTGGAGGTGCGGCGGCTGGACGATGTGCTCGAAGGGCTAAGCTGGCCGCGCGTGGATTTCATCAAGCTGGACGTCGAGGGCGCGGAGCTTAGTTTTTTGCATGGCGCGCGCAGGATGCTTCGCGGAGACGTGCGACCCGCAATCCTGGTGGAAGTGCAGGATGTTCGAACGGCGCCATGGGGCTATGCCGCGCGAGATATTGTGCAGTTTCTGGCGGATGCGGGATATGGGTGGTTCGCGCTGGCGGATGACGGGTCGCTGGAGTCGATATCGAGCGAGTTGGCCTCATACGACGGCAATCTGGTGGCGTTGCCGCACGAGCGATTCGAAGAGTTCAGTGAAATGGGGATCGAGCTACCAGACACTGCGAGCGAAGGCTTGCGGCAGGAGCGAGGTGCGGTCAGGCCGTGCCGAGAACACGAGTTCGTCGGCGGTTGAGCGGCGCGAGAAATTACATAATTGTTGGGCAACTTCGAAGGCGGTTGGGTATCCAATAGGCTGAAAGTTGAAGCGCAGCGTCCATGAGGACGCGCGGCTGGAGTCAGCCTCGATGCCAACGCCTATTATCCCGCCATTCACTGCGGAAACTGCTACCAAGAAAGTGCAGGTCGCGGAGGATTTGTGGAATACGCGCGATCCTGAACGCGTCGTGCTTGCATACACCGTCGATTCGGAGTGGCGCAATCGAGCGGAGATGCTCTCTGGGCGCGAGCAAATCAAAGCGTTCCTCTCTCGCAAGTGGACTCGCGAGCTTGACTATCGACTCAAGAAAACTCTGTGGACCTTTAACGACAATCGGATCGCGGTGAGCTTCGAATACGAATGGCACGACGATTCGAATCAGTGGTTTCGGTCGTATGGCGTCGAGTTGTGGGACTTTAACGCAGAAGGGTTCATGCGCCGGCGGGTTGCGAGCATCAATGATGCGCCGATCAAAGAGGCGGAAAGGCGCATTCGGTAGGCAAGATTCGGAGCCTAGCTCCAGGCCGGGCTACTGAACGTTTTTTCCCTGCGGAAAGCGTTTTCTTGACAGCAAGAAACACGCGGCGGAAGATGACCCGTCGCCGTATCGCGCAGTGTTTTGCCGCGAGCGGCGAAAATCGGAGGTCGTCGACGTGTATTCCAGGCGAGCATTTCTCACCAGCACAGGCGCAGCTTTAGGGGCTGCGGCACTGCCGTCAAAAATGTGGGCTCTGTCGCTGGCTGGCAAAGCCGGAACGCAGAACAGTGCGCCCGATGTGCCGCTGTTGCTCGGCGTTGACTATTATCCCGATCAGACCGCCGAATCGTTGTGGGAAGAAGACGCGCGCATGATGGCGGACTTCGGCTTCACGAACGTGCGCGTGGCCGAATTCGCGTGGTCATTGATGGAGCCGTCGGAGGGCAAATTCGACTTTGCGTGGCTACACCGCTCGGTTGAGATACTCCACAAGCACGGCATCGGCGTGATTCTTGGCACGCCCTCAGCTGCGCCGCCGCCCTGGCTCACGCAGAAATATCCCGAAGTCCTGATGGTCAACGAAGAAGGGATGACGGTTTCGCCGGGAGGTCGACGATTCACGTGCCCGTCGAACAAAACGTATCGCAAGCTGTCGCTTGCGATCGCTACGGAGATGTCGCGCACCTTCGCCGACACGCCCGGAGTCATCGGCTGGCAGATCGACAACGAATTCACGCTGCAGCGCTGGGGCCGCTGCTACTGCAAATATTGCCGCGCCGGATTTCAGGAATGGCTTCGCGGCAAATACGGCAGCCTCGATACGATCAATGCGAAGTGGGGCACCGCATTTTGGAGTCAGGTCTACACCGACTTCAGCCAAATCCCACTACCCCTGCCATCCAATGGCGATCCGAATCCAGGGCTCGCGCTCGACTTCGATCGTTATCAGTCGTTCGCCAACGCATCGTTTTCCAACGAGCAACTCGTGGTGCTACGAAAGAATTGCCCGCATCACTTCGTGACGACGAACAATGTCGGCGCTCCCGTCGACACGCTCAATTTGCACGAGCTCTACAAAGATCTCGATTTCGTTTCACACGACAACTACCCCGGCTTTATTGAAATTTACGCCGCGAGTTTCCCTGCGGAGGCGCTCCCTTCGATCGTCGGAATGGGTCACGACTCGATGCGCGGCGTGAAAGACGGCAAGCCCTTCTTGATCATGGAAGAACAATCCGGCAAAGCGGGCCAGCGATTTTTCTCGCCGCAACCGCATCCGGGCCAACTGCGCCTGTGGGCATTCCAAGCCGTCGCACATGGCGCGATGGGCGTCAATTATTTCCGATGGGACACCGCGGATTTCGGCGCCGAAGAATATTGGCACGGGATCCTGAATCACGATCGATCGAAGAGCCCTGGATTCGACGAAATAAAGCAAACCGTGAAAGACATGAAATCTCTCGGTGCAGACGCGTTGCACGCGCCATATTCGGCTGACAGCGCCCTGATTTTCGATCTCGATTCTGATTGGGCGATTCAGATTCAGCCGGGCCAAAGCAAGCTGACATACATGTCGCACGCCATCTCGTGGTATGCGTCGATCTCCAGCGCTCACACGGGAGTCGACGTGATTTCGCCCGACTCGGATTTGTCGCGCTACAAAGCAGTTTTCGCTCCCGTGCAGTACGTGCTTTCCGAAAAACAGGCGGCGCGCATCCGTAGCTACGTCGAGAGTGGTGGGACGTTCGTGACCAGCTTTCGACTCGGCGTAAAAGACGAAAGCAGCCAGATCGTCCGCACGCCACTGCCGGGATTGCTCCGTGATGTGATGGGCGTGACGTTGAAAGACTACGTGCCGATCTACAGTGAGAAAATCGGCGTGAAATTCTCCGGCCCGCTCGCAGGGCCCGATGGCGAGTGCGCTCTATGGGCGGATCGACTCGAACCGTCGTCGAGCGCGACCGTCCTCGCAACATACACAGGCGCCTACACGGGTGACGCCGCGATCACGATGAATTCCTTCGGCAAAGGCAAAGCCGTGTATATCGGTGCCGACCTCGACCCGATGAATCTCGGCCGCGTGCTCGCCACGCTGGTCGCGATGACGGGCAGCAAAGCGACCTTCGAAATCCCGCGCGGCGTCGAACTCACAACCCGAAAATCGGGCTCGGCGCAGTGGACCTTCATCCTGAATCACACCAGCGCCGCACAAAGCATCACATTGCCGGGCCGCTTCAAAAATCTGTTGAGTGGCGGAACAGTCGAATCAAAAACGACCATCGGTTCCTACGGAGTCCTTGTCCTGCAGCCGGCCTGACACGCACAAACCGCATTTATTATCGGTCGCTGCGTAACTGCAATCACCTTTTGCGTCACCGTCATCGGAATTTGCGCTTTGCCCCACCGATGCTACCGCCGTACTATGTTTGCACCCAGACCACACAGCAACACAGTCATACGCTATTGGTGTCGTGAATTTGCGACAGATGAGGAAATTCGAGCTTGAGCCAAACGATAAATTCGCGCGATGCGCAGCACGTTTTGACTCTGGAGGAAATTCGGAATCTCGCCAAAGACAGCGGAAAGCCGGCGGAAACTCTCAGCAACGTTGTGATTCTCATCGCCGGGCGATTCAAGACCGATGTCTGCTCAATTTATTTGCTCGAACCCGATCGCGCGAATCTCGTACTCGCCGCAACACGCGGTCTGCACCCAAAATGTATCGGCACTCTGCGCATGGCGCTCAGCGAAGGTCTCGCGGGACTCGTCGCTGAACAGGTGCGGCCGCTCGCGCTCACCCACGCCAAAAGGCATCCGCGTTTCAAATATTTTCGCGAAGCCGGTGAAGACGGCTACGAGGGATTTCTCGGCGTTCCACTGATCGATCGCGGAGTTCTACAGGGCGTATTGATCGTCCAAACCATCGAAGCCCGTAATTTTCGTGAAGACGAAGTGCGCATGTTGATGCAGGCCGCGACGCAAGTCGCGCCGGCCGTCAGCGAAGCGCGCAGCCTCGATCGCTTCATCGCGCCGATGCAGGAGCGCCTCTGGTCACTCGCACGAAATCTCTGGTGGAGCTGGGACCACGATTCCACCGCGCTGTTCCGCGATCTCGATCCGGTGCCCTGGCGCCAATTCAATCACAATCCAATTTCGATGCTTGGCGAACTTCCGCTCGCCGCTGTCGAGCAGCGCGCCGCGGAGCTCGTTCTTCACAGCCGCATCAACTATGCGTACCGCCGCCAGCGCGAATATCTGAGCGACGATCGCAACACTTGGGGCGCGCGCCACGCCGGCGTTTTGCGGCCGCGGCCGGTCGCGTATTTCTCGGCGGAGTTCGGCCTGCACGAGTCGATTCCAATTTATTCGGGCGGTCTCGGCATTTTGGCGGGCGATCACATCAAGAGCGCGTCCGATCTCGACATTCCGCTCGTTGGAATCGGCCTCTTCTACAGTCAGGGATATTTCCGGCAGCGTCTCGACGCCGAAGGTTGGCAGCAGGAAGAGTACATCGAGACCGACGTAAACCACGTTGCAATGGAGCCAGCAATCGGCACCAACGCCGAGCCGGTGGAAGTCCAGATCGATACGCGCAATGGTTCGATTCGCGCACGCGTTTGGCGCGTAAAAGTTGGTCGCCGCGATCTGTTGCTGCTCGATTCCAACGTCGAAGGCAACGCGCCCGAAGATCGCGAGCTGACATCGCGTCTCTACGGCGGCGATCGACGCATTCGCATTCGGCAAGAGCTCTTGCTCGGCGTCGGCGGTTTCCGCGCGCTGAAAGCGATGGGCATCACGCCCGGCGTGCTGCATCTCAACGAGGGGCACAGCGGCTTCGTCGTGCTCGAAGCGATTCACAATCGCATGCAAGAGGAAGGGCTGAGCTTTGAAGCCGCACTCTCTGACATTGCGCGAGAGGTTGTCTTCACCACACACACGCCCGTTCCCGCGGGTCACGACCGATTCAGCGCCGATTTGATTGAAGAACATCTTGGTCCGCTGCGCGATGGGCTTGGCCTGTCGCACGATCGCCTGATGGAGATCGGCCGCGAGAATCCGGGCAATCGCGACGAAGATTTCTGCATGACCGTGCTTGGATTGCGCGTGGCGCGCCGTGCCAACGCGGTATCTGCATTGCACGGCGAAGTTTCGCGCGCGATGTGGCGAGGCCTGAATCCAGGCAAAGACGAAGATCGCGTGCCGATCGGTCACATCACCAACGGCGTACACGTGCCATCGTGGCTCGCGCCACAAATGTCGCGCCTTTACGATCGCCATCTCGGCGCCGGCTGGCAGCAGCACGGAGCCGAAGCGAAAATCTGGGAAGGCATCGACAACGTCGATGACGGCGAGCTTTGGGAAACGCACCTCAGTCTGAAAGCGCGACTGCTTGAGTTTGTTCGGCGTCGTGCCATGAAACAGGCGGAACGCCGCGGTGAGCCACAGGAAGAACGCATTCGGCTTGGCAGCGTGCTTAGCCCCGACGCGCTGACGATCGGCTTCGCGCGTCGCTTTGCAACTTACAAGCGTGCCAACTTGATTCTGAAGGACATCGAGCGACTCGCGTCGATGATTAACGACCCGAAGCGCCCGGTGCAGTTCGTTTTCGCCGGTAAAGCGCATCCACTCGATGAGCCGGGCAAGCGCGTGCTGCAACAAATCGCGCAGATGATGCGCAACACGCAGTTCGGCGACAAATTTGTTTTCGTCGAAGACTACGACATCAACGTCGGCCGCCATTTTGTGCAGGGTGTCGATGTTTGGCTCAACAATCCGCGACGGCCGCTGGAAGCGAGCGGAACGAGTGGTCAGAAGGTAGTTCTCAACGGTGGACTCAATCTGTCGGTTCTCGACGGATGGTGGGCCGAAGCCTACGACGGGCAAAATGGTTTCGCGATCGGCACGGGCCGCACGCACACGAACATGGATGTCCACGACACGCGCGACGGCGAAGATCTTTACCGCGTGCTGCGCGAAGAAGTGATTCCACTTTACTATCAGCGCGATCAGGATGGATTGCCACGCGGTTGGATCAAGCGCATGAAGCGCACGATTCGCACGTTGGGATGGCGATTCAACGCCGACCGCATGGTGAAGGACTACACGCTGAAGTGTTATGTTCCCGCGGCGGGCGGTACTTCCAGTGACATGACGGCGTGTTACTGACGCTTGCTCGGCGATACTTGCGCGTCCGACGCGTCTGGTGCGTTCGCGCTCAGTAAATCAATTTCAGTGAAAACTGAATCTGCCGTGACGGCCCCGCCGTCTTGCTGATTGTGCCGAATCCGGTGCCGAGCACTGTATTCGACGGCAAACTGAAATTCACGACGTTGAAGATGTTGAAGAACTCGGCGCGAAATTCGATGATGCCGAGTTCGCTTTTGCCCCTATGACCGAATGGCGTGTCCTTAATCAGCGCCATATCGAACTGTTTGAATCCGGGCCCGCGAAATGTGTTTCGGCCCAGTGTGCCGAATGTTCCGTCGTTCGGACCACTGCCGCCGGGAACGTTGATCGGAATTGAGAAAAACGAACTGTTGTTTGCGCCGAGCCCGAAATAGTCTTCGCGAATCGTTCGGCTCGTTGAAAAATTCGGCATCGAGACGAGATCCGGCCGATCGGTGCCGCCTGCTCCAGCGCCCGTTTGCTGGATTCCCGAATACACCGTGAATGGCGGGCCGCTCGTAATACTCGTGATGTTCAGGACTTGCCAGCCGCGGGTCACTCTCTTGCTGACCGACTCCAGGAATCCGATGCGGTCGAAAGGCAATCCCTGAATCACGCTGAGTGAAAACACGTTCCGTACGTCGAAGGTGGATGGACCCTTTTCCACTTCCGGGTTTCGCGGATCCTGCGGCAGCGTCTGCAAGATCGTTCCCGCGTTTGCCGGCAGGCCGCCGAGCACCGCGCTCGTGTCGTCGATCGACTTCGAAAATGTATAGCTCGCCTGCAGGCTCAAGCCGATGCGCGAGTAATTGTCGGTCACGCTGGTTTGCAATGCGTGATAGCTCGAGTGCGACCCGTTGCTCATGATCGCTTCGGGCCCGAAGCCGCCGATCGCGTGCCCCGCGGAATTGAATTGCGTGAACGGCGCGAATTCCGGATCGGCGCCGGCGTATCCATTCGGAGAGAAAACGCTCGCCAGATGCACGCCCGTGGTCCCGACGTACGCGGTGCTTACTTTCACGCCGTGAATATCTTGATCGATTCCAGCGGTCCAGGTGCCGATGTAGCCATTCACAAAGTTTCGTGAGATGACGCCGGTTGAAAATAGCTGTACCTCATGACCGGGGGTGATCGACGCTAGATCGTTTTGGAAGCGCTGCAAATCGACGACGGTATTCGCCGGTACTTTTGAGCTGTCGCCACCGGGGAACAGCGGTTGGCCTTGCGTGTTGAAAACGGTTGGGAGTGTGACCGGCGTGGCGACGTTCGAAAAAGCGACGGGAACATCGGGCAGCGCCGTGATTACGGGCGAAAACACCAGAGGAAAAGCGCCGGTGACAAAATTGTCTTGCCACAAATTCGGCAGAACCGTCGTGATCGCGCCGCCGGCATGCAGCGTCGTGTGTGATGTGACGGCGTAGTCCACCGAGAGGCGGGGGCCGAAGCCGTTTTTGTCGAGCGGATAAATCGGCTGTGGATTGTAGATGTAGATCTGGGTCGCGCCGGGCGTTAGAAACGAGGTCGGGTTGCCGTTCGCATCGATAGGCTGCGTTACCGACGTGCGATTTTGCGATTCCTTGATTCGGCTGTTTAGCTCGTAGCGCAAACCGTAGCTGACGCTGAGCTTCGGCGTCGCTTTCCACACATCGAGAAAATAAAAATTGTAGGCTTCACGCCGTACGGAGGCTTCGTCAAAGCGATTGCCTCCCGGCGTCAAACCTTCGAGCGCGCTAACGGTGTATGAATACGGCGTCGCCGTCAGCAGCCCGGTCAGCGCGTCGGGCAATGGCTGCCCCGGCAAAATATCGTGAAGCCCGCTCGCCGACGGGATGAGCACTTGCGAGTACGCGGTTCCGCCGCCAAAGACATACGCGCCGTTTGGATTCACACCAAAAATCGTCGCATCCTTATTCAGGCGAATTTCCCCGCCAAACTTGAAAGCGTGGGAGCCGCGCGTATACGTTAAATCTTCTTTGACCTGATAAACGTTGCCGAAGGAACCGTAGATCGAACCGTCGGCGGTGTTGAATCCTTCGTAGAGGCCATCGCCGTAGCTGATCGAAGGGTCGGTTTGATTGGTCGTCGGAAACGTGGGCGTGCTGCGGATATATCCGAACGAAGTCGACGAAGTCATGCGCGGTGAGAGGATTCGCGTGTAACGCACGGCCGCATTGCGCTGGTGATCGAAAAACTTGATGCCAAAATCTGGGTCGATTGCCGTCTGATCGGGATTTGTCGTCGGTCCATTTACTTGATTCAAGCTGAAGCGCGCGAAGAGGCTCGCTTTGTCTGAAATTACGTGGTCCACACGAATTGAAAACTGATCCGTGTCGGTGACAACCTTGGATGATGCCGCATATGTTCGCGCACCAAATGCGCCTCCGGCCTCGTTGGGCAAGGGGTATCGAGCCAGGATGGATGCGATTTTCGCGCTGACCGGGACGAACAGCGTGTCGCCGGGAATTGTCGTTGTGTCGGTCCCTTGCCGCTCTGCGGCCGTCGGCACGGCAAAAACCTGCGTCGTACCCAGAACCTGCCGGAATCCCTGATACTCGACGAAATAGAACGTTTTGCCGCGTCCGTCGTAGATTTTAGGCAACACGATTGGGCCACCGTTTGTCACGCCAAACTCGTTACGCGAAAACGGAGGAATGCGGCGCGGGTCGATGGCGCTGCTGTGGTCGAAAAAGTTTCGCGCGTCGAATGCGGCATTGCGGACGAATTCGAATGCGCTGCCATGGACGAAATCATTTCCCGATTTCGTCACGACGTTGGTAAATCCTGCCGCGCCGTGACCGATGTTCGCCGGCATCACGCCGGAGCTGGATTGCACTTCCTGAATTGCGTCGACATTGAAGTTCGAAAAGGTCGCGCCGCCGAGTTCCGGGTCTGTTGTGTCGACTCCGTCGGTGGCGAAAACGGACGCGACGCCGCGCTGGCCATTCACCGCGAATTGCTGCGTAAAGTTCGCGGCGCCATTTGTGTCGGTCATCGTTCCGGCCGCGAGCAACAGTAGCTTGCTGAAATCGCGCTCGTTCAGCGGGAGGCTCGAGACTTCTCCGCCCGAAAGATTTTCGCCGCCACTGCCCTGTGTTCGCTTGGCTTCGCTGCTAGTGATCACGCGGACCAGAGCGTCCGACGCGGAAAGTTCAAGCACGCCGGAGGCGGAAACGTCGTCGTTGAAAGCGACAGGGCTCGACGCGCTCCAGCTTTTCTCTCCGATCGTCACGCGCAGCGTGTACGTTCCGTCCACAATTTCGGCGAAAGAGAAGTCGCCTGTGGCGGAAGTCTTGCTTGAATAGTCGTGATTGCCTGCCGTCGCGTGAAGTTCTACGGAGGCGTTCGCCACCGGGTTCCCGGCCGCGTCGTGCAAAATGCCGCGCCACGACGCAGGTGCAGCGTGCACCTGTTGCGAAGCTACGAATGCAAGTAAAAAGAAGAAAAGAAACCCGAAACGACGAGGTCCGGCCCACATGGTCAAGGATTATAGACTGGAACGAAAAACCGGTCGCAAACGAGACCTCGCCGCCGTGCGTCTCATTCAATACCACGATTCTTGCTCACTTTGAATCGCCCGCCGAAAATCTCTACCGACTTTCAAGCAAGCGTTGCAGTGGCGACGCGTTCGCAGACCACGTTATCGCCAACGCTCAAAACTTTCGCGAAGCGCCCCAAAATCCAGCGGTTAGCGTGATAATAGGCGGCGCTGCCATGGAGAATCCGGAATGACCCTGAAGCCGAAGCCCACGAACGAAAACGAAGACGCAAACCAAAACGCGAACGCAAGCGGCTCGATCGCATCAGAAGCCAAAAAACTGCGGACCAACGCAAGCTCACCCTCGGCCGCCAGCGAATTCTCCCGCCGTTCCTTCCTCACAAAAGCCGCCACAACTGCGGCCGCCTTCACGATCGTTCCGCGCCACGTCCTCGGCCGCGGCTTCGCTCCGCCCAGCGATCTTCTCAACATCGCGGGTATTGGTGTCGGCGGCATGGGCCACACCAACCTCGTCAATCTCTCCGACCAAAACATCGTCGCTATCTGCGATGTCGATTGGGGCTACGCCAACAAAGGCCTCGACCGCCTCGACACCGAAATCGCAACGTGGCAAAAGCGCCTCGAAAATCCTCCAGTGCCGACTCCCGAGCAAATCGCCAATGGCGCGCAGCCCTTCAACGCCGAGCGCGCAAAAATCCGCATCGAGCGCATGACGCGCCTCAAAGACGTGCATCTCCCGAAACTCAAGCGCTACTCCGATTATCGCGAGATGCTCGACAAGCAGAAAGACATCGACGCCGTCTTCGTCGCCACTCCCGACCACATGCACGCCACGATCGCGCTCGCCGCGATGGATCTAAAAAAAGCCGTCTACGTGCAAAAGCCGCTCACGTGGTCCGTCGCTGAAGCGCGTCAGCTCTCCAGACGCGCGCAAGAAACAAAAGTCGCGACGCAAATGGGCAACCAGGGCCACTCCACCGACGACGCGCGCACCGTCATCGAGTACATTCAGTCCGGCGCAATCGGCGATGTTCGCGAAGTCCACATCTGGACAAACCGTCCGCTCGGCTACTGGCCGCAAGGCGTCCCGCGCCCCGAGCCGCTCAATCCCGCGCAGCCCGCCCCCGGCTGGAGCGGCCACGACGTCAACATCCGCCAAGCCGCATCACTCGCCGCCGAAGCCACTCCCATTCCGCCCGAGCTCTACTGGAATCTTTTCCTCGGCGTCGCGCCCGAAGTCCCGTATCACCCGATCTATCATCCATTCAATTGGCGCGGCTGGGTCGACTGGGGCATGGGAGCGATCGGCGACATGGGCGCGCATCTCATCGATCACTCGATGTGGGCGCTCGACCTCGCCTACCCGACGACCATCGAAACAATTTCGACGCCGTTCAACGGCGCCTCCTACCCGCTCGCCACGCAAACTTTCTACGAATTTCCCGCGCGCGGTTCGAAGCCGCCCGTCAAGCTCACGTGGTACGACGGCGGCCTGCTCCCGCCCAAGCCCGTCGAGCTGCCCGACAACGAGCAGCTCAACAAAGGTGGCGGCGCGCTGCTCGTCGGCACGAAAGGCAAACTCCTGCACGACACCTACGGCCTGCGCCCGCGCCTGCTTCCCGCATCGCTCCACGCCAGCGTGGGCACGCCACCGAAAAAATTGCCGCGCATCCCCGGCGAAGATCACGAGTTGAACTGGGTCAACGCCGCAAAAGGCACCACGCAAGCTTCGTCGCCGTTCCAATACGCCGCGAAGCTCACCGAAGTCATGCTGCTCGGCGTCGTCGCTCTGCGCGCCGGCCGCAAAATCGAATACGACGGCGCCGCCATGCGCGTCACCAACGTCGCCTCCGCCAACGATTTCCTCCAACGCAGTCCGCGCACCGGCTGGTAACGTAGTCCCAGCCAGCGCAGGCGCAGCACGCGCGAACACCCGCGTACCAGTGCTATTATCCGTCCGCCCGATCTATCGACACGCGCGCGCGAAAAATGCCCTTCACCCAACGCCTCTCCGAAATCCGCACCGGCTTCGAGCGCCCCTTCTGGATCGCCAACATCTCCGAAATTTTCGAGCGCCTCTCTTACTACGGCGCTTTCTCTTCGCTCGCCGTCTACCTCCAGGAAAAATTAAATTTCTCCACCGAACAAACCGGCACGCTCACCGGCATCTTCGGCGGCATGGTTTGGTTCCTCGCAATCTTCGGCGGAGCGATCGCAGACCGTCTCGGTTTCCGCCGCGCGCTTTCGATAGCCTATCTGATCCTCGCAGCCGCCTACTTCCTCATCGGCTCGGTCGGCGCATCCTGGCTCGCTCCGATCCGCTCCGCCGTCCCGCTCGGACTCTTCGTCGGCGTCATCCTCATTCTTCCCGCGCTCGGCATCTCCATGGTCAAGCCCAGCGTCGTCGGCACCACCGCGCGCGCCTCCAAACCCAACGTCCGCAGCATCGGCTATTCGATTTACTACACCATGGTCAACATCGGCGGCGCCGCCGGACCATACGTCGCCGGCTGGGCCCACAAGCATCTCGGCCTCGAACCCGTCTTCCGCATCTCCGCGCTCAGCGTCTTCGCGATGTTCTTTCTTGTCCTTCTTCTCTTCCGCGAACCAAAGCGCGCCGCCGACGAGCCCGCCCCCACCATCGCGCGCACGCTCCGCAATTTCCTTGTCGTGCTCGGCAATCCCAAATTCATGCTGTTCCTGCTGATTTTCACCGGCTACTGGATTGTCTACTGGCAGCAATACATCAGCCTCCCCGGCTACGTGCACGCCTACATCGATCCCAACGCCAGCGTCGAATGGATTCTCGTCACCGACGCAGCCGCCGTCATCGCGCTCACTCTGCTGATCAATTACCTCACGCGCGGCATTCCCGCCTTCAGCGCCATCATCATCGGCACTCTGATTACGTCGCTCTCCTGGCTAATTCTCGCCTTCCATCCCACGGTGCTCGGCTGCTACGTCACCATCTTCGTGCTCGCCCTCGGCGAAATCATTCATCAGCCGCGCTACTACGAATACATTTCGCGCCTCGCGCCCCCCGGCCAGCAAGGCACCTACATGGGATTCGCTTTCCTCCCGCTCGGCATCGGCTCGCTCATCGGCGGATGGTTCGGCGGCCGCGTCATGCACCATTACGCCGAGATCGAACACCACCCCGCCCAAGCCTGGTACGTCATCACCGGAGTCGGCGTCCTCACCGCCCTCCTCCTCCTCATCTACGACCGCACACTCAAACCCGCCGAATCTGCATCTTCATAATCGCCTCCGCCCGGCCGTTGATGCGATTATCAACCCGAGTGATTGAGTCTCGAAGGTTACCTTCACTTTCATTGAAGACTTTTGGTGTCCTACACTTAATCATTATGCATATCGAATCACGGTGGGTCTGCATAGCGACAGATGAGCAAGTCGGCCTTGCCGCATCAATTTCCAGTCTTCTGTACAAGAAAGGCAGCTATCTGCCTTTTTTAGCGTTCCCCAAAGTTAAGTTTGCGTATTCAGCGACGCGGGATGTCAACGAGGATGGTTACTTCGACCGGGTTTTGGACGAGAGAGCTACTTACCGGATAAACAATACCCTTGCTCGAATTCAGCCAAAACTTATTCTGCTTTTAGGACTCACATCAATCGAAAAAGGCTATCTAGAAGTCTTGCTTCCAACAGAGAAGCTCAGAGATGTTAATTCCGTCAGCGAACTGTCGACCATTCTTCCAGGGTTTGTCGGCCCTATAGACTCCATTGCGTGCAGGCCAACGCAAGTCGAAGAAGGTTTGATCGAAGCTTACTTGGCAGGCAAAGGTCTCATTATCAGTAACGAAGCTCACTGGCTTACTGTCGCAGGAGCGAAAAAAGGTCGAAGCGTAATTTTTATCGAGAACACAAATTCGGTGAATGATATCGCCGCCCTAAACTACGCCGCCGCTGTTGGTGCCGACGTCATTCTGCTTCCGAGCGTTGAGCCCAGTGAATTGCGTGGGCTGCCCCGAGATATATATGCGTGGAGTCGCGACCGCTCTCATCCCGCCTTTCGCACGCTCAAACGTCAGGTGGCCAAGAGATTAGGTGAAATTGACCTGGCGAATTACGAGCACGCGACTTTCTTCACGTCTGGAATTCCGTATGGATTCGCATTGGAAAATAAAATTCCTATCGCTCATGTCGCGAAGGATGTTGATTGTGGCGTGTTCCTACTCGATAGCTTAGTCGAAGAGAATGACCCACTCGTATTTGATAGCGCCCTAATTTTTTCCCCGCAGTCTTTTGAGTCCGAGGAAACTAGCGAAGTCGGCCGAATCTTGGCCCGAGACCTCTATGTTGTAAAGCAAGTGCTTGGCCGAGAAGCAACCGTAAAGAACTTCGCCAACAACGTGAGCCTTTACCCATTTGACTTGCTACATATCTGCTCGCATGGTGGTGAAACGGATGGATATTTCGCCGCCTTAGAATTCAATGACAGACAAGGTGATAAGCATGTGGTTGAGTTTTACGAGGTAATCGGAATCTCTCCGGGCAAGGCCGATATGGTTAGAATGTCGAGAAAAATCATCTTCAAAAGCTTCGATGGAATGACTTGGGGTAGCGAAGAGATCTGGAAATTACCCGCATACATTTTCGAGGATATGCGAAAGGAACTAAAAACCAACTCAATCACGAAAGCAAATCGAGTCCGCGCAAACTACCCCATCGCACTGTCCTGCCACGTTCGGTGCATCGACAGTATTCATCAAGGCGACTTTGACAGTTTGGCTGGGTTTGGCCACCCTGTAATATTCAATAATTCCTGCTCGTCGTCTCACGAGTTGGTCAACAACTTTATCCATGCGGGTGCACGCTGTTACATCGGCACGCTTTGGAGCGTAGGCAATGAAACAGCCCAAAAAGCGGCAAAGCTGTTTTACGAGACAGCTTCTCAGGTAGGTAGTCTATTAGAGGCCTTTTTTAAAATGTCGAGGGGTGTAGCGAACGAAAGGTACAAGAACATCTATATTTTTTGGGGCTTACCAACAACCACTTACCGTAAACCATCTCATAAATCGAGCTTAAGGGTACAAGGTGCGATTGCGAACTCGTACCTGTCCGCATCAAAGGCAGAGGCTGCTTGTACGGACGAGTTCGCGAAAGACCATCACAGGGAAGCGAAAAAGTTTTTGTGGAATGAACTGAACAAGAATGCCTTTAGGGGCAAAGAAAGTGATCCATTCCCCAATGGAACAACGCCACAACAGAGTGAGTCCGAGCGAGATTCCCTTTCATCACCGGAAGGCTTCGGCCGGACTTCGGAGATCGAATTGGAAGTCGAGGAAAGGTACGAACACCTACCCTCGCCGGGTGAAGCCGCAAAGCTTGACGATTAGTATTGCGAGGCAAAACTCAGCGTGACAAAGCAGGCCCCACTGTGGAAATCCCCGCTGTTAATCAACATTCCCGCACCCTCATCCCCAAAATACCGCATTTTTCCATGCTTTTTCGCCCTTTGCTCCTTGCGTTCCTCGTAAACATTGGCTTATAGTCCAATGCGGCTCGGATTTTCGTGCATTAGAGGGGGAAATTCGCGGCCGGTTTCGAAAACTTTTCGACGCCGATTTAAAAATCTGAGGAGGATAGAAATAAAAGATGGCAGCCAAGCCTTTGAGCAAGACCAAGGTCGTTTCGCACCTCGCCGAAAAAGCCGGCACACCCAAGAAAACCGCAGCTCTCTTTTTCGAAGAGCTCTTCAAGCTCGCCGTGAAAGAAGCCAAGGGTAGCGCTGGTAAATTCGTGATTCCGGGACTCGGCCGCGTCGTCAAGGCGCATCGCAAGGCTCGCATGGGCCGCAACCCCCAGACCGGTGAAGCGATCAAGATCAAGGCCAAGACCGTCGTCCGTTTGCGCCCGTCGAAAGCGCTCAAGGATGCCGTTCTCAAGTAGTTTTTTGATTTGACAGCGCCCGTTGTTGGCGTTGTCAAATCACCCTGAGCGCAGCGAAGGGTCGCATAACACAGGCACCCCTGTCTGTGGACGGTCGCTTCAGCCAAGCGCAGCAACACCGGTACCCTGTTAGGCCAGATCACCGGCCGCTTTCCAGAAAGCGCGCCGCTCCGATCAATCAAGTTCGCCCTCCGGCGAGTGAGCCATTCACTCACCGGAGGGCTTTTGATTTGAAATCGCTGATTTTACAGCGCCGGTTTCTGGCGTCGTAAAATCATCCTGAGCGTAGCGAAGGACCCATAGCACAGGCAACCGACGCCTTTCCTTCCCCCAAAAACAAAAAGGCGCAGCCCAATGCCGCGCCCGTTCTCAACCTCAAATCCCGCCCGCTTCTTCTTAATTCACCATCTTCCTCAACGAATCCAACGCCTCCCGCGCCAACGCATACCTCGGCTCAATCGCCAACGACTGCTGAAAACACTCAATCGCCTTCCCATACATCTCTTTCCCGAGATAAGCCCGCCCCAGGTTGTAATGCGGAAAATGTCGCGGCTCGTAACGCGCCGCTTCCACCGCGCGCTCCAGCCAAGGAATCGCCTGGTCGAATCGATTCTGCTCGATCAAATACGCGCCAATGTCGTTGTACGGATTGCCAAACTCGGGATCGATTTCGATCGCTCGTTTGCATTCGCTGATCGCATCTTCCAGCCGACCCTGAAAATGATAGGTCCAGCCCAGAAACGTGTGAGCCTCAGCCGTCGGGCAGAGGTCCAGAGAAGACCGATAGAGTTCGATGGCGCGATCGTAGTCGCCTTCCATTTGAGCCTGATAGGCGTCCTGCAGCACTTCCCACGCGCGCGAAAGGGTTTCCTGATTCATGATGCAACGATTGTAGCCACGCATATTTATGTGAGTCATCAGTACGATGGTGTAGCGCGTGCGCTACGTGAAACCTGTACTTTGTGCCGGGAGGTGTCGTCGTTTGTCAGGACAAAGTCGCCAAAAATACACCGCTCTGTATGCCAACCACTGCCGCGTCGATCGACCAGCGTATCGAAAGGCGCACAATGCTCAGGTCGCAGAATCCACTCAATTTAGACGGCTCTAACAGTGGAAATTCCCGCCAGGAACATGGAAAATAGATGCGCTCGTGCCTGGCAGCCCTGACTCGCGGGGTCTCAGCGAGTTATGATTTTTCTTTAGGGGGTCGGACCTTTAGGTCCGACATTCAGCCGCTGAAACAAATGGGGCTTTAGCCCCTGAAGCGGCTCTGCTTAGCAACAGTTCGTGGGCGTACCATTCCTGTCGATGCTGCGTCCAATCTTAGGTATTCGGCCTGATATCTTTGTTGTATCCGCATTCATATCCGTATCTCGATGACCGCATCTTCGTGAATTGATGCGAACTTCAGGGGGAATCGTGAATCGCAATTTTATGGTGCTCGGAGTGGCAATCTTGGCCGTAGCCGGCGCAGTCTACGCGCAGGATCCCGACGCGAAGCCAGCGACAAAGAAAGCCGCAGGCTCGGGCGCAAATGCCGCAGCCGCTGCCCGCGGCAAAGAAGTGTTCGAAAAGAAGTGCACCGTCTGCCACTACGCCGACAGCGACGCCAAGAAAATCGGCCCCGGCCTCAAAGGCATCGGCAAGCGCGGCACCTTCACCGTCAACAACAACAAAGTCACCGACGAATCCCTCAAAACCTGGATCGAAAACGGCGACACCCTGATGCCCCCGTTCAAAGAAGTCCTCGAGCCAGCCCAAATCAAGGACGTCGTCGCCTACGTAAAAACCCTGTAACTGCAGGCAATTCACTGCGCTTTTCGGTTCATTCCGTCCATGAAAAAGGGTGAGGCCTCGGCCTCACCCTTTTTCTATTTCACGGCAATAAAGCGGGATTGTCATCACGAGCGAAGCGAGGGATCTGTTTTTTTTCTTTACGTTGTCATCCTGAGGCCGCAGACAGGCGGCCGAAGGACCTCAACGCCAACACGACCCCAACTTGATCCCGTCCCGTCGCAGGCTGGGTGCCCCACCCTCGGTTTATGAGGGTGGGGATTTAGACTCAACCGAACCGACCAACACTGTGCACCACTCTCTTCGCTCTCGACTTTTAACTGTCGACCGTCGACTTCCCCCTCAGCTCGTCGCCAAATCTCTCCGCCGCCCCGCCGCATACTCCTGCAGCGCCGAATTCGCCCCCACAATCACCCCAAGCGCCTCCGCAACCTTCCCCAAATCCTTCCCGCGCAAAACGAGATACATCTCATCCTCGCCCAGCCCCGTATAGACGCGATTCCCCATGCAGCCCAAACTCAAAATCGATCCATGCCCCATCGTCGCCGGCAACGCCATGCAAGTCGGCCGCCCCAGTGCCGGCATCCCACTCCCCACTCCAGCGCGTCCCGCCGCTTCGTTCAGCAGCATCGCAGCCGAAGGCTTCGCCGCAAATAAAACAACGTCCGGTTCCACCGGCGAGTCCCCGAGAGGCGCGTACAGGATGGCCACCGGCGTCTTCGCAAGCCGCGGAATTTGCGGAACTTCCTCCGGCTTGACGTAGCCGAGATCGAACATCATTTTCAGCGTCTGCTCGGTCTCCTTCTCCCGTTCCGGCGAAAGTGGAATGTTGTGCGTATATGCGCCGACCGCGCAGTTGAAGTGATTTTCAGGAAGAGTATAGAAAGTCTGCCCATTCGCTGCGAGTCGCCAAAAGCTGCAACTCGACGGCTCAGTGCCCGAAAACTTCTCAACGTTGGCGGGCGCCGAATCGAGAAACGTAACCGCCACCGGCCTCCGCGCGAGCTTGACAGCCCCACCGATCTGCCGTTCCAGTTCCTTCCAATTTGCCGCCGCAGTCATGTTGCCCCCTGTATGATTTAGCGAACCGCGAGAATAGCACACCGTTTCCGCCCTCCCGAAGGCCGCAGAAACCCGATCCTGGAGTTAACCGGAGCTTCATTCTTCAGCCTGCCCCCGCAAGGAGAGCGACGTCACATGCTCAACAAAACGCAGAAGTTCCACAGTCCCGAATTCGGACAGTCGCGCAACCATACGTGAATGTGTAACTTGCACTCTCTTCACAAAAAC
The DNA here is from genome assembly GCA_036493835.1 of Candidatus Acidiferrum sp. Taxonomy (GTDB): domain Bacteria; phylum Acidobacteriota; class Terriglobia; order Acidiferrales; family UBA7541; genus Acidiferrum. Next base: position 83,563 of record DASXPD010000025.1, read on the forward strand.
ATGGGGGTGTGGGGTGGAAAGCCCGATTACTGTTAACAACCGCCGCGCGGTATTAGCCGTCGGGCGTAGCCGTGCCAGCGTGCTCAGTCAGGCGTCAGCGCTTCGGTCGAAGGCTCCGCCCCCGTCGGTTACCACCGTTGACAACCAACTTGAACGGCGACACCGTCGTCCGGATCGCTGTTGTTTAGCGTGTGATAATCGTTAACGAAAAAGTAACCGCGAGCTAAATGTTGGCCAGATCGGCGTAAAAATACGCGATCGCCTTTATCCCGCTGAAATAATTTTCGAGATACAAATGTTCGTCCGGCGCATGCGCGTTTTCGTCCGGCAAACCGAAACCAATCAAAACGCACGGAACTTTAAACGTGTCCGACATTTGCGTCACGAACGGAATCGATCCACCTTCGCGAATGAACACCGCGCGTTTCCCGAATCCCTTTTCCAGCGCGCCTTGCGCTTTCGTGAAAATCGCCGCATTAAACGGGGCTACCCAAGGTTTTCCAGTGCTCAGCACTTCAAATTTCATCGAGACTGTTTTCGGCAGCAGTTTGCGAATTTGCTTTTCGACCGCCTTCGCAATTTTCTCCGGACTCTGATTGGGCACCAGCCGCGTCGAGAATTTTGCATACGCCTTCGACGGAATTACAGTCTTGGCGCCTTCGCCTTGATACCCGCCCCAGATTCCATTGAGTTCAAACGTCGGCCGAATCCAGAGTTGCTCAACGGTGCTGAATCCCTTTTCGCCAGCGTAGCCAGGCGCGCCCACCGCTTTGTGAAATTCTTTCATCTTCCACGGCAACGCTTTCAGCGCTTTGCGCTCCGCCGCCGAAACTTTCGCGACAGCGCCATAAAAACCAGGAATCGCAACGCGGAAATTCTTGTCGTGAAGTTTCGCAACAACTTCAGCAAGTATCGTTAGCGGATTCGGAACCGCTCCACCGTAAACTCCCGAATGAAGATCGTGCGCCGGCCCAGTGAGTTCGATCTGATAATAGTTGAGCCCGCGCAATCCGTATGTGATGGACGGCGCGCCTTTTGCCAGCATCGACGTGTCGGACACGACGAGCGCGTCAGCTTTCAGTTTTTCTTTATTCTTTTTGACGTAATCCCACAAGCTGACGCTGCCAACTTCTTCTTCGCCTTCGATCAGAACTTTTATATTGATCGGAAATTTTCCATTCACTTTTTGCAGCGACTCGAGTGCTTTGATGTGGATGTGAACTTGGCCTTTGTCGTCGGCGGTGCCGCGTCCATAGATGTTGCCGTTGCGAACGGACGGCTCGAAGGCCGGCGTCGTCCAGAGATCGAGCGGTTCGGCTGGCTGCACATCATAGTGACCGTAAAAGAGGATCGTGGGCTTGCCGGGCGCTTCAAGAGACTCGGCATAGACCAGAGGGTGCAAAGCGGTCGGAATGATTTGAACGGTTTTAAATCCGGCTGTTTTGAGTTTTTCGGCAACCCATTGTGCAGCGCGCTCGACATCAGGCTTGTGCTCACTCTTGGCGCTGACGCTCGGGATGCGCAGGAATTCGCGGAGCTCTTCGAGGTGCGCGTCGCGGCGACCTTCGATAAATTCAGTAAGGTTCATAAGGGACGTTATGGAAGCCGATCCTTTCCGTGAGGAATACGTATTGGATAAAACGAATGTTGCAGCCGGGGAGCGCGAGCAATGACTGCAATAAATTTTAAGGGCGCGTTAGATAGTTTATGGCGTGTAGGGCGTTTGACACAAGTAAAGCGGACAGAAGTTTCGGGAGTTCGTGCGGGCAAAGGGAAGATCGCTCCCAACGACGCCGGCGCGCGTTCGGAACGTGTGGACGAGCGTCCATATTTCGATGAATCGTAACCGGTGGGGCAATCGCGTCGCTGCACACAAGGTAGTGAGGATTGGCGGGTTCGTTTCGGAGACGGATACACCTGTACTTTGGGTCAGTTGACCCGTGCGGGGCGCGCGTTTGAACATGAATGTACTATGAGCACCACAACCTTTACCGCACCACGCCGCAGCGGGCGTGTATTCCACAAAATGACGGTGCAAGCGCACGGGCGCGGACACGATGGACGCAAATTTCGCGAGGTCTGCCAGACGATGGTGGTGAACTCGCACGGCGGACTGCTGCTGCTGAAGCACGAGATCGATCAAGGCGAAATGATCGTGCTGACAAATCCGGACACAGATGAAGAGCAAGAGTGCCGCGTCGTGTTCCTAGGCGAGCCCAACGACAACGGCCAGCGCGTCGGCGTAGAGTTTTTGACACCGGCACCGCGATTTTGGGGATTAGAGTTTGCGGATGGACTGGTTGCGGGCAACGAGGCTGTCGTCAGCTGAGTTAGTGCGGTTCGTCGATCGATGCGGTTGTTGCGGTCACCGAGTTTGAGTTTTTTACGCTGTGCGGATGCCTTCGGGGTCCGAGATAAACAAGCTTCGCTTCGCTCCAGCATGCAGGAAAATCCTCAGTCATTCACATCATTTGGTTTTCATTACTCGTTCGATCTCGGATGTGTTTTTGCGTAGTAAGTCGAGAAAGCTGTCTCGAATGGGGCTCTCATCTTCGCGACGCCATGCCATGACGACTTCAACGTAGCAGCCGCGGTCGCGTAGGGGGCGAAACGCAACGCCGTCGGAGCGGAGCTGCTGAACGCACGCGGGAACAATTGACACGCCTTCGCCCGCTTCGATCATTGTCAGAACGGATTGCCACAAAGTGGGGTTGTCCACAATGCGTGGAGAAAACTTGGCTCTTCTGCAGACGGTTACGATTGCGTCGAAGAGTTCGGGCGCGCCCGCGCGTGAATACAAGACAAAGGGCTCTTGCGCCAATTGAAATACGCGAAGCTTTTGCTCGTTGGCGAGGGCGTGGCCTTTGGGAAAAGCGACGACGAGAGATTCCGTAAAAAGAACCTGGCTCGCGAGCACTTTTTTGAATTTCGGCGCGACGCTACGGGTAAAGCCGATATCGATCGCACCGTTGGCGAGAGCTTCGGGCTGATGAGCGGGATCGATGTCCTTTAGCGACAGACTCACGCCAGTCTCTCGTCTACGAAACTCCTGAATCAGGCGTGGAAGAAACGGAGCGGTTGCCGGCCCGCAGAGGCCGACGGTCAGCCGGCCCAATTGTCCCTGCGAAGCGCGCGTGACCATCTGCACGGCGCGGTCGGAGTGAGCGAGGATCTCGCGTGCTTCGCGGAGAAAGATTACGCCCTCCGGAGTAAGGGAAACTTCGCGCTGATTGCGACGCAAGAGTTTCACACCGATCTCATTTTCAAGATCGCGCACCTGACCGCTTACGCCCGATTGGGACACATGGAGCTGCCGCGCCGCGAGCGTGAAACTCTGGTGCTCGGCGACGGCGCAAAAATACCGCAGATGACGCAATTCCATCCTGAGATGCTATCACTATTTACGATAACAGAGAGCGGAACAAACGTCGAAACTTCTAATCAAAACCAGACTCCAATGGTGCGTGCCGTCGAAAACTTTGAGAAGGAGTTTCAGGAACATGAACTATTCGCCAGCAGTCTCCGCAAATTCAGTCGTATACAAAACACTATCCGTCGATGGTCTGAACATCGCGTACCGGGAGGCGGGAGAGAGCACCAACCCCAAGCTCGTGTTGCTGCACGGGTTTCCCTCTTCTTCACACCAGTACCGCAATCTGATTCCCGCTCTGGCCGATCGTTTCCATGTGATCTCGCCAGACTATCCGGGCTTTGGCAACAGCGATCACCCTGACCCCGCAACATTCGCGTATACCTTCGACAAACTCGCCGAAGTGATCGGCCATTTCCTCGAGAAAAAAGGATTCCATCGCTTTGGTCTTTACGCGCAGGACTATGGCGGGCCGGTCGGATTTCGCATCGTCAACCAAAAGCCGGAAGTATTGGAGTGGCTGATCATTCAGAACACGAACGCGTACGAAGTTGGATTCACGGATGCGTGGGGCGGTTTGCGAAATGCGCTGTGGAAGAATCGTACGCCCGAGAATGAAGCTGCTGTGGCCGGCTTGCTCGCGCTGGAAACGGTCAAGATGGTTTATCTCCACGGCTCGAAGCTTCCCGAATTGATCAGTCCGGACAACTGGAATTCGGACTTTTTCACGACGTTGCAAGCGGCGCACGGCCGACAGATTCAGTTGGACCTTTTCTACGACTACCGCACGAACGTTGCGCTGTATTCGAAGTGGCAGAAATTCCTGAAGGACAGGCAACCGAAGACGATCATCTTCTGGGGCCAGGACGATATTTTCTTCACTCGCGAAGGCGGCGAAGCTTATCTGAAGGATTTGCCGAAGGCGGAAATGCACCGGCTGGAGGCCGGACATTTCGCAGTGGAGGATTGCCTGGAGTATATCTCTCAAAACATTCACCGCTTCTATCGTGACGTTGTAGCGGCAAGCGCGAAGGCGCAATCGTCACAAGCGGCTGTGTAACCTAGCGAATACGTTACAATTAGAGGCGGAGGAGTGGGTGAGCGGTTGAAACCGGCGGTCTTGAAAAATAAAACCGGTCATTTGCTATCTTGTTGAAAAATCGACTAATCCCTTTGCCAGCTGCTAGATAGCGACAATTTCCCACTTTTGGTTTTGCCCCATTTTGGGCCATTTTACGCGCTTTACTGCTACAAATTTGCTACACTCTGATTCTATATACTTATAGATACATAGTGGTGTAGCAGAATTTTGATCCCTCCATGCCATTCACGAGACAACATGCCATTGAATCAATAAGTTACATTTTTCAGACAGCTTATATTTATTAGAGAATTAACCGCAAAATCGGAGTTCACCTCTCAGGTCGATTGTCAGCCAAACCTCGATTCTCCCCCTATAGTTCCGATCGCCTCACAAACCACGCGTAAATCGTGGGGAGCACCAACAATATAAAGACTGTTGAAGTCACCAAACCTCCAGTCATGACGATAGCTAAAGGGCGCTCGATTTCCGTTCCATGCATACGTAGCAGAAGAATCGGCAACAATCCGCAAATTGCCGTCGCGGCCGTCATGAGTTTTGGACGGACGCGGCCGATGCTGGCTTCGCGAATCGCTTCGCCCAGCGGCTTGCCTTCAGCTACCAACGCTCGCGTCTGTGTTACCAACACCAATCCGTTCTGTACGGCGATGCCGAAAAGCCCAATCAGACCGACGAGCGAAGAAACGTTCCACGTTTCACCTGCCAACAACAGGGCCACAATGCTTCCCACGAATGCGAAGGGGATTGTCGCGAGAATCATTGCAGCTTCCGCCGTCGAGCCGAGCGCCAGATAGAGCAGGAGAAACACCGCGAACAACGCCAGTCCGATGGCCACGGCCAAGGAACGGGCGGCGCGTTCCTGCCCCTCTACTTTTCCACC
>DASXPD010000026.1:0-63556 GCA_036493835.1 Candidatus Acidiferrum sp.
GTCGCTACCGACGTGCAGGTCTACTTCTGCGATCCGCAAAGCCCCTGGCAACGCGGCACGAACGAAAACACCAATCTGCTGTTACGGCAATACTTCCCTCGGGGCACCGATCTGTCCGGCTACTCTCAAGAGCAGCTCGACCAGGTCTCGCTGCTCTTGAATCAACGACCCAGAAAAACCTTAGGATTCCAAACTCCTGCAGATAAACTTCAGGCCAGTGTTGCGTCGACCCCCTGAGCTGGCAGCCGTTACCGGACAAATGGAATGAAAGCCCAAGCCCACGTGTAGCAGGTTTCCCGGCCGCATAAGCCTACCCCCGTTAGTGGTTTGACTTGATAGAACTCGCTGTTTATAGTGCCCCGGAGCAGCGTCCGATCTTCCCAGATGTTTCCTAAGCCTTCCTAAGACATCGAACGAAACCCAAGGTGCCAGATATCCCATTGTTGATGGCAAAATTGGAATTCAAGTCGATTCCGCTGAGTTCGCTATTGACAACAAACAGGCTTGCGTTTTACCAATAACACTGGAAATTTCTTAGGGAAGCAGGGTTCGAATCCCACCCTCTCCGCCATCTTCTCTCAACCTGTTGAATCCCTTCCTTGAAGTTCCAAAATTCGCCGCGTCCCGCCAAGCGTCCATGACTTTGATCAAATCTGGAAGGCATTGACAATCTCAGTGCGAAAGAACTATTTAGATGGGACGAAAGTAAACGTAAGACAAAGAAAAGAAACGAAACCAGGACAGCCTATCCAAAAATCTATGTCGAAATATTCGTTTAAGCCAGCCGTTTCCGCTTTCGTTTCTGACGGAATCTGGGCGTTGCTTCTACTTCCGCTACTTTCCGCGAGCCCGATGCGCGCGCAGCGAAACGTTGTTGTTGTGCGGCCAAAAGAAATTAACACTGTGCTTGTAAACCCTGGAATGGGGATCACGACGTTCCAGCGATTCAACGGGCAAGAGCCGAACCCGCCGTTGAAATGGTCGGAGATAGGACCGGTCACGAAGCTGCCTCAAGCGGCGACTGCGCCGGATTTTCCTGATACTTCTGTTTCGTACTGCCGCTGGTATTGGAATGTCCTTGAGCCAGGGCCAGGAAAATATAATTGGGCGATCGTTGATCTCGCGATCGCAGAAGCACGCGCGCACGGACAAAAGCTTGCCATTCGTTTGATGCCGTATTCGAACGAGGATCCACTTCCAGAGTGGTTTCGAAAGTCGGGCGCTAAGCGCGCGAATAAGGATTCCGACAAGGACGGAAAAATTTGGCAGCCGGACTTTTCCGATCCGCTATACATCAAGTATTGGAGTGAGTTGGTCGCTGCCGCAGGAGAGCGTTACGACGGCAATCCTTATTTAGACAGTGTAGATATTTCTTCGGTCGGCTACTGGGGAGAAGGCTGGAGCCCGTACATGCCGGCGCTGCCCGTGCAAACGGCTCTGATCGATATCTGGCTCAACGCGTTCAAGCACACACTGCTCCTGACAAACTTCGATGAACCGGGAGCGCTCGCCTATGGCACGCAACACGGCGCCGGGTGGCGACTGGATTGTTGGGGCGATATGCGCGCCAGCTCCAACGACGTTTATTTTCCTGCGGAAATGCTGGAGATTTATCCGCAGCAGATTGTGCGAACCGGAATTCAAGATGTATGGCAGCGAAGCCCGGTCTCGCTCGAAACCTGCTACACCGTTCCCGGATGGAAAGAACGCGGCTATGACGTGGACTACATCATCGCCCAGGGGCTGCGCTGGCACGTCAGCACCGTGAATATAAAATCGTCTCCAATCCCGGCCGAATGGAAAGGGAAGTTTGACGAATTTCAGAAGAAGATCGGCTACCGATTTATTTTGCGGCGCTTGGAATACAGCAAGACGGTCGCTCCGGGAACGATGATGCCGATGCACATGTGGTGGCTGAACGACGGAATCGCGCCTGTATATGGCGAATACGATTTGGTCGTGGAGCTGCGCTCAGCTCAAAAGTCGTCGCGAATTCAGATTCCGGTCGATGTGCGCAAATGGCTTCCGGGCGACGCAGTTTTCGACGGCTCGGTATTTATCCCAGCAGATCTCGCCGAGGGCAATTACGACGTGCGCATTGCCATGCTCGATCCGAGAACTGGCGTTCCTGCAATACGTCTCGCAAACGAAGGTCGGCAGCCCGACGGTTGGTACGCGATGGGTGCGCTCACGGTGAAAAATAGTGAACCGTTGCCTTAAATTTCTTTTTGTCTCCACCCTATTTCTATCGTCGCTGTTCTTCCCGCTCCTTTTATCTGCGCAGAGTGCTCCTCCGCCTGACGCATTCGAAGTGTTGCAGAAACCAAAACCCGGACCGCAGATCACTCCATTCTTGCAATATCAGCTGGACGAAGCATGGCGACAGGACGAAGCGCAGCAGAAAATCTGGGAGTCGATCCAAACCGAAAAAGATTTACAGCAACTTCAGAAGCGGCTGCGAGCGAGCTTGCTGGAAATGATCGGCGGCTTGCCAGAACACAAGACCGATCTCCACGCGCGCATCACCGGCAAGATTCAGATGGAAGGCTTCTCGATCGAGAAGCTCATTTACGAAAGTTTTCCCGGAGTTTACGTCACCGCCCTCGTTTACGTTCCCGACGATCATTCGACAAAACATCCCGCGGTACTCGTCCCCGCCGGGCACGCCACGAACGGAAAAATCCACTATCAAGTCCTCAGTCAACGATTGGCGAGCCGCGGATACGTCGTGATCGCGTGGGATCCGATCGGTCAAGGTGAGCGAAGTCAATTCTGGGACGCGAAGGCGGGGAAGACTCGCTACAACATGGTTTGCGCCGAGCACGCGGTGATAGGCAATCTTGCGTATCTCGCGGGAGCCAATCTGGCGCGCTGGGAAATTTGGGACGGCATGCGTGCCGTCGACTATCTTCTGAGTCGCCCTGACGTCGACAGCGAACGAATCAGCATCACCGGCACGAGCGGTGGTGGCACGCAAACAACATTGATCGCCGCGCTCGATCCCCGCATAAAAGTTGTGGTGCCGTCCTGCTATATCACCTCGATGCCCATGCGCATGGGCAATCGTATTTTCTTCGATCCAGACAGCGATCCGGAACAAGATCTCTTCGGCACTCTTTCGAAAAACGTTGGCTACACCGGGCTGTTGCTCTTGATGTACCCGCGACCGGTGATGATCGCATCCGCTGTCCTCGATTTCTTTCCCATCGAAGGCGCCCGCAAATCATTTCGAGAAACGCAAAGAATCTACGAGCGACTCAATCATGCCGACCGAATCGGAATGACGGAGGGTTACCACGGCCATCAGTATTCCGACGAAAATCAGGAAGCCGGGCTCGATTTTATCGATCGTTTTAACAAAATGCCTCTGCGCCGCGGACTTCTCGCCGCAAAAGAGTTGCCCGACAAAGATCTGCTTTGCACGAAATCGGGGCAAGTGATGGTCGACGAAAGCAATGCGCGTTCGTTAATGGATGTCATCCGTGAGTATTACGACGAACGCAAAGCAGTAGGGCGAAAAAGTTTAGCCGCACAATATCGGTCATCCACAACGACCGATTTCGCCCAGTGGGCGACGAGCGAGTTCAACGGCACACCCGCAGGTCCAAATCAGATCACATGGCAATCGGAAGGCAGCACAACGTTCGGCGAGTTCCAAATCGACAAATATGTGCTGCGCCACAGCGGACTGCTCGTCGTGCCTTTGCTTTACATCCACAAGTCATCGAGCAACCAGGGTGACGTCCTTCTTTTTTTCAAAGAAACCGGAAAAGCGACCTCATCCGATTGGCCACAAATCGAAAAGTATCTACGCTCTGGATACGGTGGCGTAGTCACGTTCGATTTTCGTGGCCTGGGCGAAACGCGCATGCCCTACACAGCGGTGTCTCCCGATGATCCTCTGCTAGGAAAGTTGGATTTCGATCACGCATATATGAATCCGCTCTCCGGCGTGCTCGCCAACTACGTCTACAACTCGCTTTTATCCGGGAGGCCGTACTTCTATCAGATGATCGATGATGCGGAAATCGCGAAACGATTCGCAGAAGAAAAACTAAAGCTCAAAATTACCGGAGTCACTGCGCCCGGTGATGCCTTCACCGTCGCGGCGGCGATCGCCGAAGTCACACCCAGCGTAAAACTGCTGCGTGAACCCGATTCAGTTCTAGTCCAATGGCAGGAGTTAGTGGAAAAGAAGCAGGAATCGTGGCCGATTCCATTTCTCGTTCCTGGCGGCGCCTACATTCAGCAGGCGAATTAATCTCGTCCCGGTGAACGCTATTTCACAAACTTGAGAAGTCCGAACCGGCTTGGCACATGGAACGTTCCGCCTTCTGGAATCGAACTCCACGCGAGGAAGCTTCGCTTCTCATCGCCACCATGACCTGCCGCGCGAAAAAAATTCACACGCCACTGATCGCCACTGCTGATTTTGTCCACGCCAACGGAAGAAAGAGGAATCCGCATCTCGGTGAGCCACAAATGATTCTTCTCATCGATCTTCGTCGCATGCTCGAATCCTGAATTCCAAGCCGCATCGTTGAACGGCGTCTTCGTCTTCTCAATCTCCAGATCGATCCATTGATTGTTCGGCGCCACCTCGAATTCGTAGTAATGCGAAATGCGCTTCGGCTCCGGGTTCAGGAAAACTTCCACGACATCCCGATTCCACAATTCCCAGCGCTCCTTGCTGACGTCTTCGCCTTCGTAAACATTCAGCGATTCGTAGTGCCCCGAAAACGCGAAGTAGATATACCGATCACTCCAAACCGCTGCCACACGAGTCTTGACCGCCGGATTCTCAGTCTTCCCGGTCGGATCGCGATCGAATTCGGTCCAGTTGGCGTGCTCCCAGACCTTCTTCGAAAGATTGCCGTCGATCGCGAAATCGCTACCCGAGTATGTTGCAACGGTTTCGGTGTTGTTCAAATACTGACTCTCGCTCTGACCCGAGACCGGCTGCGCAAAGGGAAGTGTCGCGACAGCAACTCCAATGCTTACCGCCGCAACCAGGAAAATAGAGCTGATCTTAATCATGTTCATCGGGTTTGAATTTCGCTCCGCTCCACAATAAAAACACCTAAACTATCCTGATGTTTGAGTTGGCGCTGATTTTATGCCACTCTGGCGACCGAAAGTAAACGAAATCAAAGGTAAGTGCCCGGCGCCGAGAGAAACTCGATTCTCGACCGGCCCAAAAATTTCTCGGAGGAACAGTTGAGCAAACTCAATCGCAGACGTTGGCTGGAAACCCTGGGCACTGCTGCAGTCGCAAGCGCGCTTCCGACTCCCGCATTCAGCACTCAGCTCAAGTCTCCCGAAGGCTCCGGCAAAATGAAGCTGGACCTCGCCGACTTTCGCCCCAAGAGCATGCTCCACGTTCCCGAGACCAAAGTTGAAAAGTCGCGTTACCCGGTGATCGACATCCACACGCACCTTTCGATCCGTGCCAAAGACGTAAACGGTGTCGGCGTCGGCGAAAAGATGGATTTCCTCGCGACGCCCGAAACGCTCCTCCCCGTCATGGATCGCAGAAACATCCGCCTCCTTGTAAACCTGACCGGCGGCTCCGGCAAAGGCCTCGAAGAAACAATCCAACGCTTCGACAAAACCCATCCCGATCGCTTCATCACCTTCACCGAACCAACTTGGGATCACACCAACCAGCCAAACTATCCCCAGTTCCAGGCGGATGAAATCGAAAAGGCCCACCGCGCCGGCGCGCGCGGCCTCAAAGTCCTCAAAACTCTCGGCCTCTACCTGCGCGAAAACGTCTCCGAAGGCCGTCTGGTCAAGATCGACGATCCCCGTTTCGATCCCATGTGGGAAGCCTGCGGCGCCTTCAACATGCCGGTCGCCATTCACGTGTCCGATCCCGAAGCCTTCTTCCTGCCCACCGACGGCACCAACGAGCGATTCGAAGAACTGAACAATCATCCCGATTGGTCATTCCACGGCAAAGACTTTCCCAGCAATCAGGAAATACTCGACGCACGAAACCGGATGATCGCGAAGCACCCCAAAACTCAATTCATCGTGCTGCACGTTGGCAACGACGCCGAAAATCTCCCCTACGTCAGCGAGTGCATGGATCGCTTCCCGAACATGTCCGTCGAAATGGCGGCCCGAGTCGGCGAGTTAGGCCGCCAGCCTCGCATGTCGCGCAAGTTCTTCGACAAATATCAGGACCGCATCCTCTTCGGCACCGATGCTGTGCCCAACGGAACCGACACGCCTCAACAGATTTACGGCGACGAGCTGTACCAGATCTACTATCGCTTCCTCGAAACCGAGGACGAATACTTCGACTACGCTCCCGCCCCCGTTCCGCCTCAGGGTCGATGGCGAATCTACGGAATCGGCCTCCCCGACGGCATCCTTAAAAAGGTCTACAACGAAAACGCCATCAGGCTTCTGAAACTAAAGAGTTGAACCGACGAACCGTTCGGCGACAACTATCGAAAGAAATGCCGGATATCGAGAAAAATTTCTCATTCAGCGGAAATACCGATTGACACCTTTCGCTCTTTCTGACAAAACGCTTCCACGCAACTAATCCTAGACGGAAGCTCACTATGATCAGGTTCCTACTTCGATTCTCGCTCGCACTAACATTAATAAGCGCCACAACCGCAGCCTTCGCCCAGCGCCCCGGCGATTTCAAGATCGTCGGCCCGGGAGGCGGAGGCGCCATGTTCCGTCCGGTGGTAAGCCCTCACGATCCCAACACCGTCCTCGTCGCTTGCGACATGACCGGCGCCTACATCACTCACGACGGCGGCAAGTCTTGGCGCATGTTCAATCTCCGGGGAGTCGCCGAATTTTTTGTTTTCGATCCGCACGACAAAAACGTCATCTATGTTCAGTCGACTGCGCTATGGCGCAGCCAAGATGAAGGCGAAACCTGGAAGCTGATCTATCCCAAGCCCGCCTCCGTCAAGGGCGTGAAAATGAATTCGGATCATTCCGACGAGGATGTAATCGCCGACCCGGATCCGCTCGGCACCATTTCCGCGATGGCCATCGATCCCGGCAATTCAAAAATTCTTTACGCGGCAGCGGGCGATCGAAAAAAAGGCCCGTTCGGCCTATTCATCTCCCGCGACGCCGGCGAGAGTTGGTCAAAGTTGAGCGACCTGTCCGGCGCGGCGCTCAAAGTTTTCGTCAATCAAACTTCTTCGGATGCGCAGAGAAGCGTCGTCGTGGCCGGCTCGGATTTCGTTAACGTCTGGGCTCCTTCCGGCAAGAAAAATATTCCGGTTCCGTCCGAAAAGAAAATCACCGACATTTCCGTCGGCTTCACGACCGACGGAAAACCCGTCTTCTACACAATTTCCGAGGAGACCGTCGCCGCTGTATCTGACGATCTGGGCGCGACCTGGCGCAAAGTGGAAGTCGGCAAAGGCAACGTAAAACTCCGCGCCATCGCCACGAGCCTCCTCCACCCCGAAACAGCCTACGTTTCCTACCGCGACCTTGAAGACGCCGGTCTGAAATATATGGGTGTCGCGAAAACCACCGACACTGGGCACACGTGGTCGCTGGTCTGGAAAGAAGACATCAAGAAAGTTGGAGCTGATGGAGCCAACGTCCACGACGCGTGGATTTCCGAAAAATTCGGCTCCGACTGGGCCGAAAATCCGCTGACTCTTTCCGTCGCGAATCAGGACGCAAACCTCGTCTACGCCACCGATCTCGGCCGAACCATGAAATCCCCCGACGGCGGCGCAACCTGGAACGCCGTCTATTCCCAAAAATCAAATGATGGTGGTTGGACCACCACCGGTCTCGACGTGACCACGTCCTACGGCTACCATTTCGATCCCTTCGATCAGAATCGCCAATTCATTTCGACCACCGACATCGGGCTCTTCCGTAGCGAAGACGGCGGAAAATCCTGGATCCAATCCACAGACGGAGTTCCGCGCGATTGGAGAAACACCACCTACTGGATCGTCTTCGATCCAGCCGTCAAAGGTCGCGTCTGGAGCGTCAACAGCTGGACGCACGACCTGCCACGACCCAAAATGTGGCGGCGCAGCGGCGTCGCGAAATATCGCGGTGGCGTTTGCCTCAGCACCGACGGCGGAAAAACCTGGACCAAGTCGAACGACGGTATGGAACAAACGGCCGCCACCTTCATTCTTCTCGACCCCACGAGCCCCGTCGATTCGCGCACGTTGTACGTAACCGGTTTCGCCCGCGGCGTTTACAAAAGCACGAACGGCGGCAAGAGCTGGACCCTCAAAAATAATGGGATCACGCAGAAAGAACCGTTCGCCTGGCGCATCTCGCGCGACAATAAAGGCGTCCTCTACTTGTTGGTTTCGCGCCGATCGGAAGACGGCAGCATCGGGACCGACAAAGACGGTGCCATCTATCGTTCTACCGACGGCGCCGAACATTGGACTCCAGTAGTCATGCCCGAAGGAGCCAACGCGCCGAACGGCCTCGCGATCGATCCCAAAGATCCAAACCGTCTATACCTCGCGACATGGGCGCGTGCGACAGGCGAACATGGCGATGGCGGCGGGATTTATCTTTCCGAAGACGCAGGCAAAACGTGGAAGCAAGTCTTGGATCGCGATCGCCACATTTACGACGTAACGATCGACCCGCGCGACGCGAAAATCCTTTATGCCACCGGATTCGAATCATCCGCATGGATTTCGAAAGATGCCGGCGAGCACTGGAATCGAATTCCGGGTTTCAACTTCAAGTGGGGCCATCGAGTCACGCCCGACCCGAAGGATCCGAATGCCATCTACATCACCACATTTGGTGGCGGTGTGTGGCACGGCTCGGTCGACGGCAAAGATCGCCCCGTAGACATCGCTACGCCCGAGTTGCAGCCCGGAAAGTGACGGAGTCAGGACAATGAAATCGGCGTCGATACTTATAAAAGGCGCGCGATGGCCATTCCTGATTCTGTTTTTCTTCCTGGCGACTCCGGCGCGCGCGCAAGTCCGCGTTTGGGAAGGAACGCTCACTCTTCCGGTCTATGAAGAAGGCAATCCCGACCCCAATCCTGCGTTCGACCAATTAGCGACCACGCGTTTCAACTACCCCTACACTCTGCGCAATGAACTCACCGGAGAGCGCCGCAACCACGATCTCCGTGCGATCTATCTCGAAAACGAATATCTGAAGTGCTCAGTCCTGCCCGACATCGGCGGCCACGTTTACACCTGCATCGACAAAATCAGTGGTCAACCGATGTTCTACGCCAACTCGTCGCTGAAAAAGGCCCAGATCGGCTATCGCGGCGCGTGGGCGGCATTCGGCGTCGAATTCAACTTTCCGGTCTCGCACAACTGGATGTCGATGTCGCCGGTAGATTTCTCTTACACAAAACGCGAAGACGGCAGTGCGTCGGTCACCGTCGGAAATATCGACCGCGTTTACGGCATGGAGTGGAGCGTCGAGCTCATCCTGCGCCCCGGTTCGACCGTCCTCGAACAACGCGTCCGTCTGAGCAACCGCAATGACATCCGCCAGCGCTTCTACTGGTGGAGCAATGCCGCCGTCCGCGTGTGGGACGATTCCGTAATTCAATATCCGATGCGCTATGCGGCCGAACATGGCTTCGCCGCAATTCAGAAGTGGCCCATCGATGCTCAGGGCAAAGATCTGAGCATCATCAAAAACCAAACCGATGGCCCGGTGTCTCTCTTCGTTCATGACAGTCGCGAAGAGTTCATGGGCATCTGGAATCCACACTCAAAAACCGGCACCGCTCATTTCGCTCGATACGACGAATTGCCCGCAAAAAAAATCTGGTCCTGGGGCGTCGACGCCGACGGTCTCGACTGGCGCAACGCATTATCCGATGACAACAGCGCCTATTCCGAAGTCCAGGGCGGCCTTTTTCGAAATCAGGAGACTTACGCGTACCTACAGCCGCGCCAGCACATCAGCTTCTCCGAATATTGGATGCCCGTGCGAGCGTTGGGCGGAATCTCGCGCGCCAACCTCGCTGCCGTCGTCCATCTCGAGCGGAAAAACGATTCGCTCGTGATTTCGCTCAACGCGAATCAAAAAATTCCCGGCGCGACCCTTCGCGTGCTCGACGGCGACAAGGTTCTGCTGAGCGAAAAGGAAGAGCTACGTCCGGAGAAGATGTGGGCGAAGTCGGTGCCTCTTCCCGACGTCAATCGAAGATACACATTCGAACTACAGAGCCATGACGGCACAGTTCTCCTGAGCCAAACAGAGGGGCACTACGATTGGCCCGACGACTCCAACATTAAGCTCGGCCCCCAACCGAACTACGTCATTCCACCCGAGAGCGTTCGAACGGAAGACGATTGGCTGCAAGCCGGCGACGACAGGGAACTAAACGGCGACAAGCTTTCCGCAATGGACATCTACGCCAAAGCCTTGCAGAAATTCCCGACCAGTTTCGCATTGCAGAAAGCATCAGGCCGCATTCTTTGCAGCCTGAAACGATTCGAAGATGCCCAGCCTCTGCTCGCTGCCGCGCATGCGCGCAACACAACCGACGGCGAAGTTTCCTACTACTTGGGAATCGCGCTCGAAGGCATCGGCAAAGATGCCGATGCTCTGGATTCCTACGAAGCAGCCATGCGCTCACCGCAACATCGCGCCGCCGCCGCCCTTCGAATCGCCGAATGGAAAGCCCGCCACGGAAGCCTCGAAGCCGCACAAAAACTAGTCGCCGAAAGCCTCGCCGCCACGCCTGACGACCTCCGCGCGCTCGAGTTGCAAACAGCCCTGACCGGTGCGACCGGTGACACGCAGACAGAAACGAAACAAGCTCAGCTGCTCCTGCAAAAATTCTCCCTGAGCGCATTCCTCCGCGAAGAAGCCGGCAATCCCGATCTCGCCCACCTCGCCGCCGACCCCTATCGCGTACTAAACGTCGCCGAGCAATACGTAAGACTTGGCCTCTATTCGAAAGCGATAAACGTTCTCTCCCGCAGTTATCCAGCAGTCCCCGCCGACCAGCACGAACCCGGCATCCAACCGCCTCAAGACAACCCTCTCGTAATCTATCTCCTCGGCTACTGCCGCGAAAAATCCAGTGAGTCCGGCGCATCCGACTACGCTCGCGCCTCAAAGCTGTCGACGCTCTACGTTTTCCCAAGCACCGTAGAACAGCGCGCCTCTCTCGATGCCGCCCTCCGCTCCAATCCCAATGACGCAACCGCGCACGACCTCCTCGGCACATGGTTCTTCGCCCGAGCAATGACTCCCGACGCACTGCGCGAATGGAACGAAGCCCGCGCCTCACACGCTAAAATCCCCGCACTCGACGCCAGCCTCGGCTGGGCGCTCCTCCACGAAACTCACGACACTGCGAACGCGCTCGCAGTCTTCGAAGAGGGAATCGCCAACGATCCCACCAACGCCGTGAACTATTCCGGCGCGGCCACCGCCCTCGCCATCCTAAACAAACCCGCCGCGGAGCGCGTGAAAGCACTCGCACGCTATCCCGATCTAAAAAGTATGCCCACCCCGCTGGTATACGAACTCGCTCTCAACAAGGCAGAAGCCGCAGATTTCCCCGGCGCAATATCTCTATTCCACGACAGATTCTTCGGCAGGGAAGAAGGCGGCGTGAATGTCCGCCAAGTCTGGATCGAAGTGAAGCTCGAACAAATCCAAGCACTCGCGAAATCCGGCCACTGCAAAGAAGCCCTCGCCGAAGCAACCGCAACCGGCAAGCCAGTGGGAAAATTGGATTTCACACAAAATGGACTCGGGCCCTTCCTGAATTCCGCTCGAGCAAAATACCTGCTAGCCGAAACCTTCGACTCGTGCGGCGAAAAATCCGAAGCACGCACCCAATTCAAACAGATCGCGGCCGATACCGAACTCTCGAATCTCATCTGGGCGTCACGCGCCGCCAAACACCTCGACTCCTACGACCAATCCAAGTGGACCGAACGTTTGACCTCCGCCATTCCCCAAGCCGAAGCGCACGCACAACGCGGCAATTCGAAAGTCTCGTGGCTGTACGTCGCAGGCACCTTGCGCCTAGCCGCCGGTCAAACCGATTCCGGCGCTCGCGAACTCCGTGACGCGCTCTTACTACCCGACAGCCGCATGGCACATCATCTGATCCGACTGGCTCTTTCCGAATCCGCCCACCCTTAACTTTCGAAATCCCCAACGCTAACTTCATGCATCCTCTGCTGGTTGCGGCCCCCACGTTACTAGCCACCACTACGCCCATCCGCACCTCTAAGCGCTTAGTTCTAGGACCAAGTTTCCGCCCTCCGAGAAAAATTTCTGATATTTACACATATTTTTCTACTTAGCGCTTGTACTCTCTCTTTTTACGTGATAAATCCGTTCCACGCTTCTCAGGGGAGGTCCAGGTGAAAACTCGAATTGCATTCTTCTTTCTTTGTCTACTCACAGCACTGCTGGGAGCCGGTCACGCTTTCGGCCAAGGTACCGACCTCGGTACAGTTCGCGGCGTCGTCACCGACTCAGCGGGAGCCGTGATCCCGAACGCTTCCGTCACGATTACGGACTCCTCCACGGGAGCCATCCGCGCGACGACCACTAACGGTCAAGGCAATTACGAGATGTTCGGCCTCAAGTCCGGCACGTACACCGTCACCATTACTGCCTCCGGCATGTCCGAACTACAAATTAAGGACGTCATCGTCCGTGGCAGCGACGTCGTTAGCGCTGACGGCCAGCTCAAGATCTCCCAGGGTAAAGAAAGCGTCACCGTCTCCTCGGAAGCCGTCTCGATCAACACCGAAGACCAGACCATCTCCGAAACCATCAGCAGCACTGCGATTACGGAACTCCCCCGCGACAGTCGCGACGTCTATTCCTTCCTCTACTTGAATCCGAACATTACCCAGGGTTCAGCCGACGGCGAGTTCAAATTTCTCGGCGCACAAAGCTATGGCGCCAGCTTCTCTCTCGATGGACAGCGTTCCAACGGCGGCATCTTCGGCGAGCCAACACAGAGCAAGCCGTCCCTCGAAGCGGTCGGCGACGTCAACATCCTCACCTCCGACTTCAGCGCCGAATACGCAGGCATCGCGAACGTTCGCGTCAACACCAAGCGCGGCGGCTCCGAGTATCACGGCTCAGTCTTCTATAACAACAAGAACTCCGCTCTCGCAGCGTGGTCCCTCGACGACCTCAACGGCAAAGCCAACTTCGCGCCGACGGCGTTCCAGAGCAAATACCCGAATCCCTATTTCAACGAAAACGACCTGGGCGCTTCCTTCGGTGGCCCCGTTCCAAAACTAAAGAAAACATGGTTCTTCGCCGCGTACGAGCGCGACTACAACGTCGATCCCGTAAAATTCCAGTCGAATACCGTAGCCCACCCCGATCTCTACACCGGCGACTTCACGCAAATCTCCGACGCTTCAAAGCCGCTCGTTCCCGACGCCACTCTCGCGCAAATGACCCCCACCGAAATCGCGACCGACACAATCGACGACGGCGCAGGCGACGGTGGCCGCAAATTCGTTAAGATTCCCGGCCGCTTGCTCAATCCGACCACGCAAGCTCTCATCAACACCTACTTCCCCAAAATCGGCACCAGCGCTCCGATCGATCCCGACACCGGCAGAATCCCCGGCGGCTTTCAGACGATCCTCCCTGGGCGATCTATCCTCGACACCGGCGTGCTCCGCGTCGATCACGATTTCTCCGAAAGAGATCATCTCTACGGCGTGTTCGACGCCTCAGCTCAAACCAGCGCGACCAACGCCGTCGTCAATCCCTACACCGGTCTCGGTTTGACCCAGGTCGATCGCCGCAATAACACGCTCTCCCTTTCCTACACTCGTTCGATCTCGTCGACTCTGATCAACGAAGTTCGCGGCGGCTTCAATCGCGAGAATCTCCTCCAGCACAGCAACACCACTCTCGAAAGCTTCCTGTCCGGCATCGGCTTCAGCCAGGCCGACATTGACGCTTACGGCGCCGCAACCGGTCCCTTTGCTCTTACGACCTTTGGCCATCCCGCCGTCAGCTTCAGCAACACCTTCGCAACGTTCACCAACGGCGGCCGCAACACATTCCGTCCTCTCGACCAAAATCTGATCACCTACGGCGACACGCTCACTTGGATCAAAGGCAAGCACGCCTTCCGCATGGGCGGCGACATGGTTTACAACGAGGCGCAAGACGGCTTCGCGCTCAACCGCGGCAACGTGCGCGGCTCGATCACCTACACCGGCACCGGCCTCACGCCGTTCACCAATTTCTTGCTCGGCGATCCCGGCAACACCGTAAGCACCGTCTCCGATCCGCGTCCCGCAATGGATGTTCACAATTGGGAGAGAGGCTTCTTCTTCCAGGACACCTGGAAGCTCACGAACCGAATCACTCTCAACCTCGGTCTGCGCTATGAGCTCATCACACCGTTCATCGACAAAAACGACCTCATCGCAAACTTCGATCCCAATTTCGTCAATCCCGACACTGGCCAGCTCGGTCGCTTCGTCATTCCGTCCAACAAGACGCTGGATTTCCTTGATCCTCGCATCGTCAATTTCGGTTACGTCCTCGCCGGAAATTCCGGCTTGGATGTCGGTCGCGGTGTCGTCCGCACCGACAAAAACGATTGGTCGCCGCGCGTCGGCCTCGCGTGGCGCATCGGAAATAAATCCGTAATTCGCGGCGGCTACGGCATCTACTATCCGACCTCCGCGGCGCAAGGCATCCGCGATCCTATCGCCACAAACCCGTTCAACCAGGGCGTCACCAAGCGCGACGGCGCTACCCCATTGGAAGGTTGGCCCGGCAACGGTGTCGATGGCATCAGCCCGGTTTCGGGCGGTGCCCCCTCCCCTACGGGCAACACGCCGGCAGTCAACGTGGTTCCGTTCGGCATACATCAGCCGCGCATTCATCAGTACAACGTCACCTACGAGCGCGAAATCGGCTGGGACAGCGTCGTTCGCGTCTCGTATCTCGGTTCCACGATGCAGGGCTTGATCGCCGGCAAAGACCTCAACCAGGTTGCGCCCAGCAACACTCCGTTCGGTGTCAGGGCCATCGACGACGATGGCAACATCATTCCGGGTTCAATCTGCGATCCGACTCAGTTCAACTGCGGCATCTCGCCGGCCGACGCATCGCGTTACCGCTTCCCGGCTCTCGGCGACTTCGTCCTCAGCTACGGCAACTACGGCCACGCGCAATCCAACGCGTTCCAGACTCAGGTGGAGCGCCACTACAAGAATGGTCTGTTGCTTAATTTCGCTTACACCTATCTCGACCAGAAATCGACCGCGCTCGACACCGGCAACTCCAGCTTGGGCGGTATCGCCTACAACTCGCTGAATCCCGACCAGGACTACGGCATCGACGGCTATACCTCGAAGCATCGCTTCGTCGCCTACGGTGTTTGGGATCTGCCCGTCGGTCGTCGCCGTCGATACGGCGCCAACATGAACGGCGTGGAAGACGCCATCATCGGCGGCTGGTCCACTACCTTTAATATGTTCGCCAAGTCCGGCACCGGCTTCACGCCGTTCTGGATCTGCGACGATTGCAACCCCGTCGAGCCCGGCAACATCGGCATCTCGAGCGTCGACGCCGTCGGCGATTTCAACGCCGAGCCGTCCTATCGCCCGACCGTCGTCAGCAAAAACTACAATCAGAAAACCGGCGACAGCATCTGGAACGCCGCCGCTTTCGGCCTTCCGTCAGTCGGCGCAGACGTCTTCTCCAATCCAGCCAACGCCAAGCGCAATTTGCTCTATGGACCCGGCACTTGGGGCGTCAATCTCGGCATCCACAAAGACTTCCACTTCCGCGAGCGCTTCACCGCGCAGCTCGGCGCCGACATCGACAACGTCTTCAACCATCCTATTTTCTCGCCTGACGCAGACTCCGGCGGCGGTGGCGGCACCTTCGCGTTGCTCGGCGATTTCAACATCCGCGTGAACCCAACGACCGGCGCGCTCCTCCCGATCGGGCAGGGGCATCCGGAAGACATCATCCCCAACCCCGACTTCGGCCGCTTGATCAACAGCTTCTCGCAAGAGGGCGTCGACAGCCGTCGCACCGTTCGCCTGAGGTTGCGGATCACGTTCTAACCAGATTTGTAGGGGCGTGGTTCACTCCGCCCCGCGTTGGCGCGAGCGCAATAAAAAGCGAATGGGCGGCCCGTCGAGGCGCCGCCCATTCTCTTCAGTTGTAGGGGCGGGGTTTATTTCGCCCGGCGTTTGCACCGGCGCGATTCGCTCTGCCTTGCGCCCTCGGGTTGATCTGGAACCAAAACGCTTTCGTTTATTGGTTTTACGCGATTCGCGCCGACGCTGGCGCAATCCGTCGAACGCTCTCTCTTCGGATGAGTTCCGTAGGCAACAGCAGCTGTTGCGGCGGCAAATTCGGCTCATGAATGCGTCGCAACGTGAATTCCGCGAGATGTGTCCCCAGCTCTCTCGGAAATTCGCGCACCGAGGTCAATCCTGGATGCAACACGTCGCCAATCGTATCGTTGAACCCGGCCACGCTCATGTCATCGGGAATTCGGATGCCCGACTCTTGCAGGGCCTGATACACGCCCGACGCAGCCTGATCCGTGCCGACAAAAAGAGCCGTCGGCCTCGCCCCGTTCGCCAGCAACGTCTTCACGCCGAGGTATCCAAGCTCCCGGTCTTCCGAGTGAATTTCGCTGAAGCGCGGCTCCAGTCCCGCTTCCTTCATCGCCTCTTCGTATCCCTTGGCGCAGCGCGCAAACCACGGCAGCCGCAAATTGCCGATGTACCAGATCGCCGTATGCCCCTGTGTAATCAAGTGCCTCGTCAGCTCCGCCGACCCGCGTATATCGTCCGTATAGACGGTGTCACATTCCTCCGGACGCCAGTCGCCCACAATATTGTTGCCCACCACCGCGAAGGGAATCCGCCTCTCACGCAGCGCCGCCAAAATGCTCACCGAATGCGTCCCGCTCAGAATCACCCCGCCGGGCCGATTGTTCTTCGTCAGCGCATGAGGCAGCTGCAGATTCGCCGGCGGCGCGTTCAGGTCGCGTCGAAACGAGATGAATTGCAGGTCCCAGTCGTTCTGCGCGCAGTAGCCTTCTGCGCCCAACAAGACCTTCGACTGAAACTCATTCACCGTGTCGCGATTCCCAAGCACGAAGGCGATCGTCCGGTTCTTCCGGTTCAGCGTCAGATCGACGCCCAGCTGCTTCGCTGTGGCGTACACGATCGCCTGAATTCCCGGGTCGACTTGCGGATTCCCATTCGCCACGCGCGATACGGTGGCCGGGCTCACTTTGGCGACGCGCGCGACATCCAGGAGGCGCGTTTTCTGTGTCTTCATAGGGCCTATGAATATCCTAGTTCTAGATGTCAGTCCAATGTAATTTTCCACGGATTTCGATGCCAAATTTCCGATTTATAGGAAATTTAATTGGTCTTAAGGGAAAGAAAGAGATAGTGTTGCGGTCGCTGCTTCGGTTCGTACGACGACTTCGGGCTGCGGTTTGGGTACTCTCAGGGAGTATCCCAACATCGTCCCGCGTTTTTCAGGGCTAAGGAGACCAGACGTGCAGGTAAACGTGTTGCCGAGTAAGTCGGAGGTGGGGGTAGCGGCCGCTAAGCATGCCGCAAAGTCGCTTCAACGTGTGTTGGCCAAGTCGGAAACGGCGCGGATCATCGCCGCCACCGGAGCCTCCCAACTCGACTTCCTCCGGTTCCTGACCTCAACTCCCGGCATCGACTGGCAGCGCGTCGAAATGTTCCATCTCGATGAGTACATTGGGCTTCCCGTGGCCCACCCGGCCAGTTTCCGCAACTACCTTATGGAGCGCTTCGTTCGAAAAACGGGGATTCGACGCTATCACCTCCTGGATGGTGAACTGGATCCAGCGACCGTCGTTCGCACCGTGGGAAAGGAACTAGCATCCGCCCCCATCGACATCGCGTTCGTCGGCATCGGCGAGAACGGCCACCTCGCCTTCAACGATCCTCCGGCGGACTTCAAAACCGAAGATCCCTATTTGATCGTCGAGCTGGATGCGACCTGCCGTTTGCAGCAAGTGAATGAGGGATGGTTCAAGACACTTGCCGAAGTGCCTGCGCGCGCCATCTCCATGTCGGTGCAACAGATCCTGAAGAGCGAAGAGATCATTGCCGTGGTTCCAGGCGTCCAGAAAGCGCGAGCCGTCAAAGCCTGCCTCGAAGGCGACATCGACCCCATGGCGCCCGCTTCGATTCTGCGCACGCATCCAAACACCACCACATATCTCGACACGGAATCGGCCTCGCTTTTGACCGAAGCCACGACTCGATCGCTCTGAAAAAGATTTGGGAGGCTAAGGAAAATCATGAGCTCATCGGAAATCAAATCGCCAGTGGAATCGCCAGTTGAATCAAAAGATAAAGTCGGACGCCGCGAATTCATCCAAAAGAGCGCCCTGCTCGCCACAGCGACCGCCGCGGCCAGCTCCACCGCACTCAGCTACAGCCGCATCGCCGGTTCCAACGATCGCATTTCCATCGGACACATCGGCATCGGCAGCCGCGGCTCCGAGCTCGACCGCATGGTCGCGCAACTCAGCAAATCAAAAAATGTCCAAATGATCGCTGTCTGCGATCTCTGGACTACCAATTGCGACCGCGCCGTCGCCTTCAACACGAAGGCCTACGGCACCGCGCCGCGCATCGCAGCCGTGCCCGAAGAACTCCTTAAGATCAAAGACATCGACGCCGTCATCATCTCCACACCCGAACATTCGCACTCCCCGCTGCTCAAAATGGCCATCGAGGCCAATAAAGATGTCTACTCCGAAAAGCCCATGGGCAACGTGCTCGCCGAAGTGAAAGCCGCTCGCGACGCCGCCTTGAACAGCAAACAAATCGTCCAGATCGGCACGCAGCACCGCAGCGAGGCGTACCAACTCGCCGCCCGTGAGTTCATCCGGACCGGCGCGCTGGGCGACGTCACGAAATACGAAATCGAGTGGAACTATCACGGCCCGCGTTGGCGTGGCCGCCCGGAAGTGAAACAAATCCGCGAGCAGGATACGAATTGGCCCGTCTGGCTAATGACCAAGCCGGCTCGCCCATTCGATCCGCAACTCTATTTCGAATTCCGTCTATTCAAGGAATTCTCAAGCGGCATTGCGGATCAGTGGATGAGCCACGGCATCGACCTCTGCCACTTCTTCATGGACGAGCAATTTCCCGAATCCGTGACCGCCAACGGAGGAATCTTCGCCTGGCACGACGGCCGTCAAAATCCCGACACCTTCCAGGCCCTGCTCACCTATCCCAAAGGATTCATGGCCAGCTACACCACCAGCTTCGGCAACGACGCCCCCAGCTTCACGCGCATCATGGGTAAAAAGGGAACTATGTTTAATACCGGCGGCGAAGGCAGCCCCCGCTGGCAATTCGTCAACGAAGTAGGCAATCACGAAGACGATTTCGACGTCGACAAGAAGCGCGTCACAAAAGACATTCTCTTGCCCGGCGACAAAGCGTTGCCTCCAGCCGGAATGGGCGACGAAGATCTCTCCCATCTCACAAACTGGTTCGAATGCCTCCGCTCGCGAAAACAACCCAACGCCACCGTCAACCACGGCTTCTCCCACGCCGTAGCCATCATGATGGCCCGCGACTCCTACTGGTCCGGCAAACGCCTCTACTTCGACCGCACCACCGAAACAATCGTCGACACCCCACCCAACAAATAACCAGCACCGCTGGCCCTTGGGTGCCGCACTCTCCGTTTTCAAGCGGTGCGGCTGCCTTTGAGGCGAAATCCCACCCACCAAACTCCCCGCCATCTCCAAACGAACCCCGCCACCCTGTACCCGCGATCGCTTCCCAGATCGCGGGGTTTAGACACAACCCCACCCATCCCAAAACGACGACCTCATCCCGCTAATCCACTCACGCCCCCAAATTCCCATTGACAAACCCGTTACCACATGGTACACTCCTCCATGTCACCCCACCTGTTCGTACAACCCCCTCAAATCCCCGCCAAAACCCCTCCCGCATCCCCAACAAAATGCACCCCTTGCGCACTCCCAAAAATGGAAGGCTGCAACCCATTGATTCCGCGGCCGATGCACACTCCTTACAAAACAACCCGGGGTACACCCACCCCACCCCCATCCCATTTCGGAATTCCATCTCAGCCGTGCCCGAAACGCACGCAAACTCCTCGCCGCAGCCAATGCCGAGCGTTATATGGAGTGCGGCGCTTCAGCGCCGCCTTTGACCAACAACACCATGTCTCCGATTTTCATGACGAACAAAATCTCGATCAATCGCAGACTTCGTATGCACAAACCTCAACCTTCAATTCACACTCCATTCAAACCTCTCGCGCGATCATATTGAGATACCTCCGATCGACTTCCTATTCCTCCTTGACAACCTCAAATCTTCTGCGAATATACCAATGCTAAGCGTTTAGAATACACATTCAATCGATCGAAGGAGCTGCATGACCGCCCCCGCAAACCAATTTCTCTTCGCATCCGCACCCGACAGCTGGGGCGTCCTCGACTATTCAGGCCCTTCCTGGGAGCAGTCCTACGAGAAGATGCTCGATGAAATGGTCGAAGCCGGCTACACCGGCACCGAGCTAGGTCCCTACGGCTATTTCCCAACCGATCCCGACGCTCTTCGCGCTCAACTCGAAAAACGCAAACTGAAACTCCTCGGCTCCTTTGTCCCGGTCAAGATGGGCGACCTCGACGCCGAAAATGAAGTCATCGAGCGCATCCGCAAAGTCGGCGACCTGCTCGCCAAACTAAAAGCTCCGTTCCTGGTTCTCGCCGATGATCAGACTCCCGGCCGCAATGCGTTCTCCGGTCGAGCCAACGATCCGGATTGCCCAAAGCTGAATGCCGAACAGTGGAAGCATGTCGGCAAAATCGTGGCAGGCGCCGAAAGAGTCGCACAGGAATTCGGCCTCGATCTCGTTTTTCATCCGCACGTCGCGACCTACGTCGAGACCAGCGAAGAAACCGAGAGATTCTTCGACGCGACTTCGCACACCGGCGTCGGCCTTTGCCTCGACTCGGGCCACGCGCATTACGCCGGAGCCGATCCTGTCAAGGAAGCGGAGAAATTCAAAAGCAAGCTTCGCTTTGTGCATATCAAAGACTGCGACCAGAAAGTTTTGGCGGAGGCACGCAAAAACAAATGGACGTTTGAAGAAGCCATCGAGCACAAAGTGTTCACAATCATCGGGCAGGGAAATATCGACTTTCCCGCATTTTTCCGCACACTAAAGAAAAATAACTACTCCGGCTGGGCGGTTGTCGAGCAAGACGTGAAATTCAATGCCTACACGATCCCTCCGGCCCAAAGCGTCGCCGAAAGCCTCGCCTATTTGCAGGGCGTCGTGGGCGGTATTCAAAATTCCGGGGCAGCCGCCCGATAGAGCCGCCCGATTAAAGGCGATAGAGACGATCGATGACGAAGAAATTGGGAGTCGGAGTTCTTGGAGTCGGAGAAATGGGTCGCCGTCACGCGGAGAATCTGCGGCGGCTCGTCCCGAATGCTGAATTGGTCGCGGTAGCGGACGCCCTGGAGGAACGCGCACGTCAGGTGGCCAGCGAACTGGAAATCGAAAAGTCGTTTGGTAGCCTCGAAGCGATGCTGGAATGCAAAGGCGTCGATGCCGTTGTGATCGCCACGCCGGATAAATTTCACGCGCCCGCGGTGAGCCTCGCTGCCGCCGCCGGCAAAAGCATTCTCTGCGAAAAGCCGCTCGCGCTGAATCTCGCCGATGCGCAAGCAGGTCTCGCCTCAGTCGCGAAACACAAAGTGTATTTCCAGGTCGGCTTCATGCGCCGCTACGATCCCGCATACGCAGCAGCGATGAAGCACATCGAGGCCGGTGAAATCGGCGTCCCAGTGGTTTTCAAATCTTTGGGCCGAGACAAAGAAGGCCCGCCGCTCTCCTACTACCACTCACAGATCAACGGGATGCTGTTCTACACCAATACCATCCACGATTTTGACTTGGCGCGTTGGATGGTTCAGGACGAAGTGACGGAAGTCCACACGTTCACGACTGCGGCGATTCGGCCCGAAGTCACTCAGTTCGGCGACGTCGTCGCGAGCGTTGTAAATCTGAAATTCGCCAAAGGCGCGATCGGAAATATCGAGTCACACGCACAAGCTGCCTATGGCTACGACGTCCGCACTGAAATCGTCGGCTCGAAAGGTTCAATCCAGATCGGAAGTCTCCACCGCACGCCCGCAACTTTTCTGACCGCGAATGGAAGCGTGAGCCCGATCGCCGACTATTTTCTTTCGACCTTCGCTGATGCGTACTTGGCAGAGATGCGCGATTTCGTCGACCGCATCATGAATGGTCGCGAGCCGAGCGTCACCGGCGACGACGGGCTGAAAGCGCTCGCGCTCGCTGCTGCCGCCGAAGAGTCACATTTCCACGCAAAGATAGTGCGCGTCGCAGCCTGAATGATCGCCACGGAACAAATTCGCGACACGAACGAAGGAGACGCCTAGTGAGCTCGCCAAGCGTTTCCGTCTACAAGAGTCTGCTCCACGAAATGACGCAGACGACGCCGACTTGTCTCTGGAATGACTCGGCATCGATCTCGGAATTGAAGTACTCGCTGGAACATGGCGCCGTTGGCGCAACCTGCAACCCGGTCATCGTCGTTGGCGTTTTAAAAAGAGAATTTGATGTCTGGAAGGGAAGAATCCGGGTCCTCGCCAACGAATTCCCGACCGCAACGGAAGATGAAATCGCCTGGCAAGTCGTCCGCGAAATGTCGGCAAATGCCGCAGCGTTATTGAAACCGATCTTCGAGCGGCAGAACGGTAAGAACGGCCGACTTTCGATCCAAACTGACCCGCGCCTCTACCGCAACAGCGACGCGATCGTGAAGCAGGCTCTGGATTTCAACCGGCTTGCGTCAAACATGATCGTAAAGATTCCGGTGACGCGCGCTGGAATCCCCGCCATCGAAGAGGCCACCTATCGCGGCGTCAGCATCAACGCGACGGTTTCGTTCACTCTGCCACAGTGCATCGCTGTCGCAGAAGCAGTAGAACGCGGTCTTGCTCGTCGAGAGGAGGAAGGACTGCCGATCGACACGATGGGTTCGGTCTGCACCATCATGGTCGGCCGTTTGGATGACTGGCTAAAGGTTGTCGCGGAGAAAGAAAATATCTCCGTCGATCCAGGCTATCTGGAATGGGCCGGCGTCGCGGTGATGAAGAAGACGTACAAAATCTTTCGCGAACGCGGCTACCGCCTTCGCTTGCTCTCGGCAGCGTTTCGCAATCACATGCACTGGAGCGAATTCATCGGCGGCGACGTCGTGATTTCTCCCCCGTACAACTGGCAGATCCGTTTCAACGCCAGCGGCATTGAAATTGCGCCGCGCATGGAAAATCCGGTCGATCCAAAGATCGTCGACGAACTGTACAAACGATTTCCCGATTTCCGCCGGGCCTACACCGAAGGCGGATTGACGCCCGAAGAGTTCGATTCGTTCGGCGCAACGCGCCGGACGCTGCGCCAATTCATCGCGGCCTGCGCCGATCTGAATGCAATCATCCGCGACGTTATGATTCCGAACCCGGATACGAATTGAGAGCTTCGATCCGTGACGTTTTGAACAGCGGTCAATCTCTGTTATTGTTCGCTTTCTAGGCATGCCAACCACGAGGAAATCCAGAACGCGGAAAACACCGAAAGCCGCGAGCATCTCCGACGTAGCGCGCGAATCCGGCGTCTCTATTTTTACGGTCTCCGCCGTCGTCAACAACAAAGCGCACGTCGGCAAGAATTTGCGAGAGCGCGTCGAAGCCGCCATCCGCAAACTGAACTATCGTCCGAATCTGATCGCGCGCAGCCTCATCAAACAGAAAACGCAAACGATCGGAATGATCGTGTCGGACATCGCGAATCCATTCTTTCCGATGGTCGTTCGTGGTGCCGAAGATGCCGCACAAAAGCACGGCTACAACTTGCTGCTCTGCAACAGTGACGACAATCTCGAAAAGGAAGATCGCGCGGTCGAGCTTTTGCTATCAAAGCGCGTCGACGGCATCCTCCTCACGAAAGCTGCCGGAGATTTTCAGCCGTCGCTGCGTCAGACCATCGACGAAGTGAATATCCCGTTCGTGCTGCTAATGCGCACGTATCCGCAGCTGACGAAAGACGCAGTCATCAGCGACGACTATCAAGGCGCCTACGAGGCAGTCAGTCACCTCGCGCGGTCCGGACGTCGACGCATTGGACTTGTCAGCGGCCCGCTCCGTGTCAGCAACGCAAAAGAACGCTTCCGCGGATTTCGCGAAGCGCTCGACAAAAGCGGTTTGCCGTTCGATCCCGATCTCGTTGTCGAAGGCGATTACCGCATCGAATCGGGATTTCGCGCTGGCCACACATTGCTCTCGCGCCGGCCTGACGGTATCTACGTCGCGAATCACCTGATGACTGTTGGATTTTTAAAAGCCGTGGAAGAGATGGGTTTGAAATGTCCCGACGATTTTGGGCTTGTCAGTTTTGACGACTATCCGTGGCTCGGCGTTTTTCGGCCTCGCCTGACGACGGTCGAATTGCCGAAACATCAATTGGGAACCGAGGCCGTCGAACTGCTGATTCGCCGAATCGAAGGCGACAAGAGCAAGCCTGTCCTAATGAAGCTACAGCCCGAATTGCGAATCCGAGAGTCGTGCGGCTTCTCCCAATTCGTGTCCGCGAATCACGGCGCCGCCGCCGAATTGACGCAGCCAATTTCGTCCAAGTAACGCGGCGAGCGTCACCAAAATCGTGCTGATTACTTCGACCAAGCAAATCGCGGACGACGAAATCGGACGGGGGATTTAATCCGTAGGTTTTTCAGCAGTCCCTTACGTTTCGTTCCAGTTGAAGACTTTCGGTCGCACCGTGAACATGCGCGTCTTTGCGGCGGCGTAAATCAGACCGGCGAGCAGCCAGGCCAAGCCGGCGTATTTCGTCCAAGTCTGCAATCCGAGAAGCAGACCGAAACAAAATACTGCGCCGAAGCCAGGAACAAAGGCGTCGCGGAAGAATTGTCTGTTGCTCGAAGTTTGGGAGAACCAAAAATAGAGGAGCGAGGCGACGTTCACCGCGGTAAATGCGAGCAGCGCGCCGAACGTGACCATTTCGGCGGCGCGCTCCCACGGAATCGTCAGGACGGCGATGTAGGCAATGCCGCCGACGATCCATTCGTTGTAATTCGGGTTGCCGCCTTTCGGACTCAGATGTCCGAATACCTTTTTTGGAATGACTTCGTCGCGGCCCATGCAATAGAGAAGTCGCGCGGCGCCGACGTGGCCCGCCAAGCCGCATGCCAGACTCGAAACTATGAGCACGAGACCATACGCAGAAAATAAAACGGCGCCGCCTGCGATTTTCGCGACGTCCATGAATGCGGTTTCGGCGTTGTTGAGCGTTGTGTAATCGGGCGAAACGATCTGCGCTAGATAAACCTGGAGGCCGCTGAAGAGTCCGGTAAAAATGACGACGAGAACCGTGGCGAGCAGCACATTGCGACGGGGATTCTTCACTTCCTCGGCGAGAATCGAGACGCCGTCAAATCCGATGAATACTAGCGCGGCGAACGACGTTCCTGCGGCTAGCGCACGCAAATTGAATGTCGCGGGATCGTAGATGGGATGCGTGGTGAAGAGCCCGCTGAAGTGCTTGTGCAGGACGATGTAACGAAACGCCTGTACCAGAAAAGCGGCGGTGACCAGTGTCATGAACGCCAGCAGAAGCTGGTTCATGCGCGCGTTGAACTTGATTCCTTGCACGGTCATTAAGGTGATGAGGCCGACGATTACAGCTGCGAGCACGGCAAATGGAATTTGAGGGACGAGGCGGCGGATCGCCAGGACTGCATACAGAGCGTTTTGAATCGGTTGGAAAAGATATTCGAGAAACATTGTCCAGCCGAGGATGAATCCGACGTGGGGATTCATCGTCTTGCTGACGTAGGAATAGACAGATCCTGACGATGGAAAGACGCTGGCCATGCGGCCGAAACTGACGGCGGTGACCGACATCGCGACCATGGCGAGCAAGAGAGTTGTTGCGGCGTGGCCGTGGGAGAGGACTTGCGCTTCACCGAAGAGCGGAACGGCGGCAATCGGCGATGTGAGAATAATTCCGTAGTAGACCAGGTCCCACAGGCTCAGCACGCGCTTCAGGTGCGGTTGTGCGCTGGGCTGAGGAGTCGCCTGGTTGGTCGCCAAGTTATTTGTTCTCGCCGCTGCCGGAGTTCGTTCCGAAGAAATAGCGTTCTTTGACACGCGCTTTTTCGTATTCGGCGCGAGCAGTTTTTACGGCGTCGATTTCGGAGACTTCGGCAATCGGCACGTCCCACCACGATTCGTAGCCGGGGACGCATTTCTTGAGGTCGGTCTCGACGACGATGACCGATGTGCGCGATTCGTTTCGACCACGTTCTAACGCGCGTTTGAATTCATCGATGGAGTTGGCGCGGACGGACCATGCGCCAAGGCTTTCCGCGTTCGCGCGATAGTCAACTTGGATTGAGTCTCCGTCGTAGCGTCCGTTGTTCGCATAGCGATATTCGGTGCCCATGCCATTGTTTCCGAGGCTGCGGCTGAGACCGCCGATGCTGGCGAAGCCGTGGTTGTCGACCAAAATGATGTTCAGCTTGATGTTTTCCTGGAGCGACGTCACCAATTCCTGCGCCATCATCAGGTACGAGCCGTCGCCAACGAGGACGTAGACGTCGCGGTCGGGGCGAGCCATTTTGATTCCGAGGCCGCCAGCGATTTCGTAGCCCATGCAGGAGTAGCCGTACTCCATGTGGTAGCCGCCGGGTTCGCTCGTGCGCCAGAGTTTGTGGAGATCGCCGGGCATGCTGCCGGCGGCGTTGACCATGATGTCGGACGGCTTTGTGAAATCATTGATCGCGCTGAGCACTTCGCTCTGCGTGAGTTTTCCGACGCCGTGGACGCTGTAGATGCGCTCGACTTCTTTTTCCCACGCTGCGCGCAATTCGGAGATTCTTGCGCGATAGGTTTTTTCGACGCGATAGCCTGCGATTGCGCCGCGCAATTCCTGGAGCGTCACGCGAGCGTCGCCTGTCAGAGGCAGCGCTGCGTGCTTGTACGCGTCGAATTCCGTGACATTGATATTGATGAAGCGAACATCCGGATTCTGAAACGCGGTTTTCGAGGCGGTGGTGAAGTCGGTGTAGCGGGTGCCAATGCCGATGATCAGATCGGCTTCTCTCGCAAGGATGTTCGCGGTCGGAGTGCCGGTAACGCCGATCGCACCAACAGCTTGCGCGTGATTGTGGGGAAGTGAGCCTTTGCCAGCGTTTGTTTCGCCGACGGGGATTCCGGTTGCAGCGGCAAAATCGCCCAATTCGCGTGCGGCTTCGGAATAGAGCACACCACCACCGGCGACGACTAGTGGGCGCTTCGCTGAGCTAATCCACGCCGAGGCGTGCTTCAGTAGATCTTGATCGCAGCGCGAACGCGGAATCGTCCAGATTCGTTTCTGAAAAAAGTCATCGGGGAAATCGAACGCTTCGGTTTGCACATCTTGCGGGAGGGAAATCGTGACCGTGCCGGTTTCCGTGGGAGACGTGAGGACGCGGACGGCTTCTGGAAGGGAAGTGAGGATTTGCTCGGGGCGTTGAATGCGATCCCAGTATCGCGAGACCGCGCGGAAGCAATCGTTGACGGAGATATCTTGTGTCGCGGGCGATTCGAGTTGCTGCAAGACCGGGGCGACATTTCGGCGAGCGAAAATGTCGCCGGGCAAAAGCAGGACGGGGAGACGGTTGATGGTTGCGAGAGCGGCGCCGGTGAGCATGTTGGTGGCGCCGGGGCCGATGGAACTGGTGCACACCATCGTTCGCAGACGGAATGATGTTTTGGCGAAGGCGACTGCGGCGTGAACCATCGCTTGCTCATTGCGAAATAGGTAGTAGCGGAGGCCATTATTACTGGACTGCAGGGCTTGCTCGAGCGCCTGGCCGATGCCGGCGACGTTTCCGTGGCCGAAGATTCCGTAGCAGCCTTCAAAGAAATGGTGCTGCGTGCCATCGCGCTCGACAAACTGATTTTGCAGGAATGCGACGATCGCTTGGGCGACAGTGAGGCGTCTTGTCATAGGAAATTGTCCTATCCGAGCATAGCCTCTACAACGTCGCGAATCATCCGCGGACTCGAGGGAGACGGGGATCGGTGCCGTTCCACGTTTCGCGGATCCAGGAATGTTGCGGGTCTTCGCTTGCGGCTAGAGATCGCGCGGAGCCGGCGAGGAAATTGAGGTAGTAGGTGTCGTAGCCGGGGCCGGCGACGACGGTGTGGTAGCCGCTGCGGACGAGGACGGTATCGCCGTCTCGCGTCTTCAGTGCGCGAGTCCCGACTTCATCGTTTCCATAGAGATGTTGAAACGCGAAGCTCTCTTCCTTCTGAAAACGGAAATAATAAATTTCGTCGAGGTCGGCTTCGGACGGCAGATTGTGCGCGTCGTGTTTGTGGGGAGGGAAGCTCGACCAATTTCCGCCGGGAGTGTAGACCTCGATCACCATCAGTTTGTCGGCGGGGAAGGCGGGAGTGATTACGTCGACGATCTGGCGGGAGGCGTTGCCGCCGCCGCGGAGGTTGGTAGCGACGTCTTTCGGCTGGATCAGGCGCGGTTCGAACTTTGATTTCGTTGGGACGCGGCATTCCGCGATTTCACAAATGGATTCGGCTTTGAACGATGCTGCCTGATGCGCCGGAAGATATAAGGTGTAGGGAAATCCGTCGAAGACATCCTTGCGCTTCCCAATTTGCTGAGGGCCAGAGCCCCAGTCTGCCGTGCATGTTCCACCGAGAATGACGAATGCAGCCTCTTCGGCTGACGTTTTCGTGCGAAGAACCTCGCCGGGGAGCAAGCGATGGACAAAGAAGCTCATCCACTCCCACTGCGCCTTTTCACGCGGCAAGCGAAGTAATTCACCGGACTGACCTGCTGGCAGCTTTACGGAATGAACTAAAAACCTGTCGTCAGTCAAGGCGCGCGTCTCCGGGCGGGTGTGTTCTGCATTGATATTCTAAACGCTTTGATACTATGCCGAGGCTTAACATCGTGTCAACGATGGATTGTTAATTGGGCAACGTAGATGAACCGCAGATGAATGAAAGGTTGCGAAATGTTCAACAAAACTACGAAAGGCCATCGATGCGGAGATATTCACACCATCGAAGCGCAAGCGACACGGTATTTGCAAAATCGCTCTTGACCTACCCTCGATGGCGTTGGTATAAGGTCTTCAACTAAACGTTATGAATTAACGCGAGCGGTCGAGTTTATTATCGCCATGATCGAGAGGAGAAGTTCATGAGGGCAATTCAACGTGGCTGTGTGATG
This sequence comes from Candidatus Acidiferrum sp., assembly GCA_036493835.1. Classification (GTDB taxonomy): domain Bacteria; phylum Acidobacteriota; class Terriglobia; order Acidiferrales; family UBA7541; genus Acidiferrum. The sequence goes on from DASXPD010000026.1 coordinate 29,338, forward strand.
GATTCCGCGGCGACTACGGCAGGGAACCGGTTTTTGGGCTTCGTCTTATTCGGGCTGATGTGTCTTCTGTTGTTGATGGGGATCTCGCCCGCTGCAATGGCTACAACGTCAGCCGGCATTTCGGGTGTCGTGACCGACCAGACCGGCGCATCGGTCGTCGGCGCGACCGTCGAGGCGAAAGCGGTCGATACAGGAATCACCGAGCGGCAGCAGACAAATGCCGACGGCTTCTACTCTTTCTTGAATCTCGCGCCGGGCACGTATGTGGTGGAAGTGCAAATGGCGGGGTTCGTGACGTTTCGTGAGACGGGCATATTGATCGACGTCAATTCGGCGAAGGTTTTGAACGTCAAGCTATCGGTTGGGCAGGTCAGCGAGAAGGTCGAAGTGTCGAGCGATGTCGTGCAACTGGACACCGCGAGCACGCAGGGCGGAGAAGTGATCAGCGGCGATACGATCGTCGCGGTGCCGCTGGTTACGCGGAGCTACACCGACCTTCTCTCGTTGCAGCCCGGCGTGGCGTCGGTTTCGTCGGGACTTGCCGGCGGACAGGGCGGGCAGTTCAGCGCGACAGGATTCACGTTTACGAAGGTCTCGGGCGATTCGAATGCGGGCGACGTTTCGGTGAATGGGCAGCGCGAGTCGGCGAATGGATTCATGCTGAACGGGGCTTCGGTGCAGGAACCGGCGTTTTCGACGACGGCGATCATTCCGAATCTCGATTCGATCGCGGAATTCCGGATCATTACGAATAACTTTGACGCGGAATACGGAACGTATGCGGGCGGTCAGATCAACGTCATTACGAAGTCGGGGCAGAATACGTTTCATGGAAGCGCGTTCGAGTTTTTGCGCAATCAGGACTTTGACGCGAAGAACTTTTTCAGCGCGACTCGCGACGAACACAAGCAAAACGAATTTGGCGGAACGATCGGCGGGCCGATCAAGAAGGACAAGTTGTTTTTCTTTGGTGACTATCAGGGAAATCGCGTGATTATTGGGCAGTCGGGCTCGAGCGGGCAGGTGGCGGTTCCGTCCGACGCCGAGCGCACTGGTGATTTTTCGGCAATCGCGGGGCAATTGACGGGCGTGGTGCAAGGCGACAGTTGGGCAAATGAATTGTCGACGCGCGCAGGGTATGCGGTTACGAACGGCGAACCATACTACACGGCGGGCTGCGTGACGACGGCGCAGTGCGTATTCCCCAATGCAAAGGTTCCGCAAAGTTTGATCTCGACGCCTTCGACGAACTTGTTGCCGTTCGTCCTGCCGGTGACGCAAACCGATGGGGCGACGAGCCTGTTCGTTCCGGATGCAGCGCTGCCATCGCGACTACGCGACGACAAAACGAGCGGGCGCGTGGACGACAACACGACGCATCTCGGATTGGTCAGCGCCTACTATTTCTTCGACCAATACAAGCAAAGCGTGCCGAGCATCGCGCTGCCTGGATTCGGCAGCGATTTCACGGGGCGTTCGCAGGTCGTGAACATAGGGGATTCGAAGACTTTCGGAAACGGCGCGGTGAACGAAATTCGCTTCGGTTATACGCGGCTTCATTATTTGATCCACGCGCCGACGGGCGGCGAGGGAGTTGATCCGGGAACACTCGGGTTCGTCTTCGGTCCCGACACGTTGGGAATTTCGCCGTCGCAACCGAAATATGCGCACGTTCCGAACATTCATTTCAACGATTTCTCGTTCGGAGCATCTGGCGGGCCGCTTGGCGTGACGGAGAATACGTATCAGGCTCTCGACAACTATCGCAAGGTGATCGGTACGCACACGATCAGTTTGGGCGCGCAGTATCGGTTCACGCAGATGGTCGAGTACAACCTCGGATCGAACGGCGATTTCACGTTTAACGGGACGGAGACGGGCGACGACTTCGCGGACTTTTTGATCGGCGCGCCGGTGAACTATTCGCAGGGGCAGGGTTTTCCGTCGTACGGACTGACGCGGTATTTCGGGGCGTACGGACAGGATAGCTGGAGGTTCCGTTCGAACATCACGTTCAACTACGGATTGCGTTGGGACATCAGCCGTCCGTGGTCGGAAGAGCACAACGAAATTCAGACGTTGATTCCGGGCGTGCAGTCGCAGGTATTTCCTGGCGCGCCGACGGGTTGGCTCTTCCCGGGCGATCCCGGTGTGCCCACGACACTGGCGCCGACGCGTTATCACAACTTTGCGCCGCGCGTCGGAATGGCGTACTCGCCGAACTTCAACGACGGATTCTTGCGAAAGCTCACGGGCGGAACTGGGAAGACGAGCATCCGCGCAGGGTGGGGACTTTTCTATACGACGTTTGAAGGCGGGACGAACTTCAACGAAATTGGAGATGCGCCGTTTGGCGCGTTCTATCAGAGCCCGGTGCCGCCGGAATTTGCGACGCCGTTCATCGATCGCTCGACGGGTTTTATCGAAGGGCAGCGATTCCCGGTGGCGCCGCCGCCGTTCAACGCGTCACCTGCGAATCCGGATACTTCGATCAACTGGGCGAACTTTTTGCCGATCGGAACTTCGCCGGCGTTCTGGCACAAGAACGATTTGCCTTACACGGAGCAGTATCAGTTCACGATTGAACGGCAGATTGGATCGGCGACGTTGTTGAGCATCGGGTACGTTGGAGCGCAGAGTCACCGCTTGCTGTCATCGCTGGAAGCGAACGCGGGGAATCCCGTGACGTGCTTAAGCGTCAGCACGCTGGCGCAGGTGGCGCCGGGTTCGGCGACTTGCGGACCGGGTGGCGAGAACGGAACGTACACCACAGCGGCCGGAGTTGCCATTGACGGCACACGCGGGCCCTTCGGAAATGATTTTGGCAGCGAGGGTTTGTTCATCACGGAGGGGAAGTCGGGCTATAACTCGATGCAGGTGAGCTTGCGGCAGCGACTCAAGAGCTTGACCTTCCTCGCAGGTTACACGTATGCGAAGTCGCTCGACAATTCGTCGGGATACGGCGAGCAGATTAATTTCCTCGATCCCGCCGCACGTTCGCTGTCGGCGTTCGACATGCGGCACAACTTTGTCATCAGCTATGACTATTCGCTGCCGATCGATCGGTTGCCTGGGCCGCGGCGGCTTGTGCAGGGCTGGCGGTTGAGCGGCATCACGCGCTTCTCGACGGGCATTCCTGTGACGCTGGTGGAGACGGACGATAACTCGTTGCTCGGTACGGGCGGTGCGGGAGCGATTTCGCTGCCGATCGATACGCCGAACTTCACTCCGGGTCCGCTGCAGATTTCCGATCCGCGCAAGGGCACGTTCTTCAACACCGCGCTCTTCACGCCGGAAGCACTGGGGCAACTCGGAAATTCCAGCCGACGGTCGTTTTCGGGTCCGGGACTAAACAACTGGGACATGGCGTTGTTGAAAGATACTGCGATTCGCGAGCAGATGCGGCTCGAGTTCCGCTGTGAGTTGTTCAACGCGTTCAACCATGCGCAATTCCAATCGCCGGACGGGAACATCGCGGATTTGCCGACGGCGGCGAACAACTTCACGGGGACGTTTGGGCGATCGCTGGCGGCGAATCCGCCGAGGATCATGCAGCTTTCGTTGAAGCTGCTGTTCTAGTTGACTCAGGCTCGACGGTAGAAAAGTTTGCGGTGACGAACACGTGCCTGACGGGCAGCTGCACTCCCAACACCCCGGGAGGTGGCCCGTTGGGCACAGGGCGTTTTTCGGCGAGATTCCAGCCTCGTTTTAAAAATTTGCGATAATGGCGGCGCTGTCGAGCGCGTGGGAGATCACTTGAATCGGTTTTTTCAGGATGAACGACGGATTTGTGTGATTGCGGCGATTGCTTTGGCGCTGCCGTTTTTTTTGCGTTTTCCACTTACACACGCTCAGAACAAGAAGGCTCTTCAGGGAAAAGATCGCGTCGTTGTCGTGATCAGCCTGGATGGGTTTCCGGCTTATGCCTTGAAGGATCCGCGGCTGCCGATTCCCACGCTGCGTCGATTGGCGCGCGAGGGGGCGATTGCGGATTCGATGCAGCCGGTGAATCCTACGGTGACTTGGCCTAATCATACGGCGATTGTTACTGGCGTAGATGCCTCGGAGCATCGCGTCTTGTTCAACGGGTTGCTGACGCGTCCGGAGAAAGATGGGCCGCCGAAGATTGAACCTTGGCGGGATAAAGATCTAATGGTTCATTCGCCGACGATTTACGATGCGGCGCACGACGCGGGGCTGACTACGGCGCAGGTTGATTGGGTGGCGATCTATAACGCGAAGAACATCGACTGGAAATTTCCTGAGTTGCCCGAGGTTGGCGGGGAGATTGAGCAGAAGCTCATTGCTGATGGAACTGTGACGGCGGAGCAGCTTAAAACGTTCGAGGCGAGCAGTCAGGCTTGGCAGGATGAAATTTGGACGGATGCGGCGGTGACGATTCTGGAAGATCACCATCCGAATCTTTTGTTGTTTCATCTGCTCACGCTGGACGACATCAATCATGAGTATGGGCCGATGAGCAATGCGAGCCTCACGGCGATGGCTTGGCTGGATTCGCAGGTGAATCGCGTTGTGCAAGTGCTGGAGCGACCGGAGTTTGCGAGGCGGTCGACCATAATCATTGTTTCGGATCATGGATTCCGCGCTTACCGGCACAGAATTCATGCGAACGTTTTGCTGGAAGAGAAGGGGATTGTTACTTCGGCTGATGGCCACGCTCGCGGCGATGCTTGGGTGGTGCCGGAGGGCGGGACTGCGATGGTTTACGTTAGCGATCCGGCGCGGAAGGCGGAACTGCCAAAGTTGAAATCTCTATACGGCGGCGCTGAGGGAATCGAAAAAGTTTATGGTGTCGAAGAATTTGCGGGCCTCGGGCTGCCGACACCGGCGGAATCGGATCAGGCTCCGGACTTAGTTCTTGCTGCGAAGGCTGACTACGCGTTCTCTGGCGATTCGGCGAAAACGTATATCACTGATGCGACGGGCGGAACGCATGGGTTTCTTAATTCCGATCCGCAGATGCAGGCGATCTTCATGGCTTGGGGCGAGGGCGTGCCGAAGAATTCTCACCTTGGCGACATCACAAACCGCGAAGTTGCGCCTACGATCGCCAAACTTCTCGGGCTCGAACTAAAATCCGCGAAGTCGGTGGCGCTTCCTAACTTCGGAAAATAGTCGGCGAGAATCGTCGCTGCCATACGAAATTTTCAGGGTCAACAACGCTAGTTACGATTTGATGGATTCGGCGGGGCGCGAGCGAAGGTAGGTTGCGTAGATGGCTGCGGATCCGATCATTGCGAAAACGGCGATGAGCCTCCATGCGAGGTCGTAGTTATGGTGAGCGTCGAATAGTCTGCCCACGAGCCATGGGCCGGCCCACTGTCCGACCGAATAGCCCATGATGATCAACGCGAGAATTTTGCCGAGCGACGCGGTGCCGAAATTTTCCGAGACGACTAATGGGATGAGCATGTAGTCGGCGCCCATGGAGAATCCGAAGATAAGCGCGAATGCCCAGACGGCGTTTGTGGATTGAGGATAGGCGAGCAGAAGAACGGATGCGCCGATCAGAAAATAAAAGATCGCCATGATGAAGGATTTCGAGAATCGGTCGGCGATGTAGCCAACGACGACACGTCCGCCCAAACTCGCTGTCAACAAGATGCTTAGATAACGGGACGCGACGGTCGCTGAGTAACCGGAATCTTTCAGAAACAAAATAAAATGCTGAATGACGGCGCCGATTGCGCCGATTGCGAGTGTGGAACCGAGCAAGATTAGCCAAAACGGGGCGGTTCGAACGGCTTGCGACACTCCCGCGGATGCTGCGACTTGATTGGTAGTGTTGCTTGTGGCGGATGCCTCGCCAAATTGCTTTGGATCGATACCGTGGTCCGCTGGATTCGAACGAGTGAGCCATAGGCCCGTCGGAACGAGCACCACCGCGATTGCGGCGCCGATAAGCTCAAGTGCGGGACGCCAGCCGACGGCGCGCGCAAGATAGTTCACTAAGAGGGGCGCAACTACACCCCCCAGGCCGAGGCCGAGATAGGCGTAGCCCATTGCCTGGCCGCGACGTCGTTCGAACCACTTGGCGATCAACACTTGGTTTGAAAGTGGGCCGGCGAAAACGTAGCCAATGACTTCGACGATGCAGAGCAGTTCGAACTGCCAGAAGTGGGTGACGCGGCTCATCAGAATTAGCGAACCTGAGACGAGTCCGACTCCGCCCAAAATGACGGCTCGCGTGCCGATGCGATCGATCAGGGCGCCGGCGATGATTCCGAACGGCAAGCCGGCGAAAAGGAAACCCAGGAGAAATCCTTGGGTCAACTGCGCTCGAGTGAACTGAAGATCCTGGACGAAATACGGATAGAGGGCGGGGAAGCCGTAGAAAATGACGCCGACAACGAGAAAGAGGTTCAGGAAAGCGGCGAGTACGATCCACCAGCCGTAATAGGTTTCGCTGTTGGCGGGGTTTGTGGAATTGCTCGGCTCGGCTGAGCGCGAGGCGTCTGTTGTGGCGGGTGAGTGCGTCACGGGCAGCGAAGCTTAACCTGAGCGGCGGGAGGATTTCATCCAAATTCCGGGCCGACGATGGCGTAGAGAGAATTTGGTTTGCCGGGGAATGCGTTTGGACCGCGGTACATTCGGGTGAGCAGTCGAACCGGGGAAAATCCTTGTTCGCGGAGGAGTTCTCCAGCGGTCGGCTTGGACTTGAGAGCGTCCACGATGATGGTGTCGCGCGGGGAGCGATGGAGGAACTCTGAGAGCAACGCTTTTGCGGTTGCGGCGTCTCGCGCCATCCAGGGGCCGAGGTGGTCCGCAAAGAGTCCGCGACGACCGAATACGTATGCGCGCAAGTCCTGTCCATCCCATTTCGCGAGTGTTAGGTCGGCGGCCCGTTCTTCGAGCGAGTGAAGCAACGCGCTTCGGTCGGCTCCAAAAACGTCGTTGTCGTGTTTAAAGATTCGCGGAAGGTGTTCCGCGGAAAGGCTGGCATTGCGGGCGGTCGATTGTTCTTTCGAAGTTCGTTTCAAAATCCACCGATCGATCTCGTATTCGGTCACGAATCCCAGCTTCTCGTAGAGTGGTTTTCCCGCGGGAGTGGCGTCGAGCTTCAGCGTGGGAATCCCTGCCGCGTCGAGATATTCGATCGTGCGGCGCAGCAGTGAGGTGCCGATTCCACGATTTCTATATTCGGGGTCGACTAGGACCATTCCGATCCAGGCGAATCGGTTTTCGTACGAAATCGTCGCGGCTGTCCCTACAATTTTGCCGTTATCGTCCATCACGAAGCAGCCGTTGGGGCTGGCGGTGAGAAATCTTTCCCAGTCGGCGTCGGTCTGATTCCACCCGACGACGGTGTTGAGCCGGACGCCGCCCGGAATATCTTGCTGTGTCATCACGCGAAGCTGCATCGAATCCTCATCGTCGACTGAGTTCGTGGCAATTGAATCGTCAGCATACCGGAATCCGGGCGACTCTCCGCGCGGGTTTGAGTACAATTCTTTCGTTCCGAACTTCAGTCTTGAATTTGAAATTGCAGCACCCACCGATCACAGTGAACATGCCGACCGAACTCAAATCGATCCGCGACGAAGCTCACCTCGAAGAGTTGCTCAGCGAGCCGACCGAAGGTGTGGTCCATGCGATGCGGGATCTGGACGGCGACATTATTGTGCTTGGCGTCGCGGGGAAAATGGGACCCACGCTGGCTCGCATGGCGAAACGAGCGTCGGATGCTGCTGGCGTGAAACGTCGAATCATCGGGGCGTCGCGATTTTCTTCGCCGGAGCTCGAACATCGCCTCGCGGATTGGGGAATCGAGACGGTTCGCTGCGAGCTTCTCGATCGCAACGCGCTCGCGGCTCTGCCGGATGCCGCGAACGTCGTGTACATGGCGGGAATGAAATTTGGTTCGACTGGGCAGGAGTGGCGCACCTGGGCAATGAATGTCTACCTGCCCGGGCTTGTTGCCGAACGGTATCGCACAAGCAGAATCGCCGCTTTTTCGACCGGTAACGTGTACGGGCTTTCTGCTGTGGCACGAAGTGGCTCGCGCGAGGGTGACGAACCGAATCCGGCGGGCGAATATGCAATGAGTTGCCTTGGACGCGAGCGAATCCTGGAGTATTTCAGTCGCGCCAATGATACGAAGATGACGATTCTGCGGTTGAATTACGCGAGCGAGCTTCGGTACGGAGTGCTGCTTGACATCGCGCAAAAGGTGCATTCCGGGCGTCCGGTTTCGCTGTCGATGGGTTATCTGAATACGATCTGGCAGCGGGACGCTTCGGCGATGAGCCTCGAATCGCTGGCGCATGCATCGAGCCCGGCGAATTTCCTGAATATTACGGGGCCGGAGATTCTCAGCGTTCGAAGTCTGGCCGAAGAGTTCGCGGCGAGAATGGGCAAGACGGTTCGATTTGAAGGTGCGGAGTCGAGCGACGCGCTGCTGAACGATTCCACTAAAGCCTTTGGGCTCTTTGGCAAACCACCGATCAGCATCGGGCAAATGCTCGACTGGATCGCCGATTGGGTTGCCAGGGGTGGAGCCTCGCTGGCAAAACCCACGCATTTCGAAGAACGCGCTGGACGCTTTTGATTTCTGCCTGAACAACTGAGCCAATGCCACCAACGATGGACGCGCGAATTTTGCAAACGATAAAGAAGGGAATCGCAATCCCAGCGCACCCTCTCGCGCTGACAGCAGATCGACGTCTCGACGAACGCCGCCAGAGGGCGCTGACGCGCTACTACATTGCCGCGGGTGCGGGTGGCGTCGCCGTCGGCGTGCACACGACGCAATTTGCGATTCGCCAACCGAAGGTCGGGCTGTTCGAACCCGTGTTGCGGCTTGCGGTCGAGGAGATGAATCGAGCCGACGTGAAGCGTGCCACGCCGTTGGTTCGGATTGGCGGTGTTTGCGGCGAGACGGGACAGGCGGTTGCTGAAGCCGCTCTACTGCGGGAGCTCAAATATCACGCAGGTTTGTTGAGTCTCGGCGCGGTCGCTGCCTGGGACGATGAACGCCTTCTTGCTCATTGCAATGAGGTTTCGCAAGTACTTCCACTGATCGGATTTTACTTACAGCCTGCTGTGGGTGGCCGTCTGCTTTCTTATTCGTTCTGGCGGCGATTCGCAGAAATCGAGAATGTGGTGGCGATCAAGATCGCTCCCTTCAATCGCTATCAAACGTTGGATGTTGTCCGAGCTGTCGATGAATCGGGCCGCGACATCGCGCTCTACACGGGCAACGATGACAACATCGTTCTGGACTTGCTGACCCCATTTTCCTTCGAGGCGAAACTAGGGCGGCAGCCGCGCAGCATCGTCGGCGGCCTGTTGGGGCATTGGGCTGTTTGGACAAAGCGTGCAGTGGAATTGCTCGATGAATGCCACTCGATCGTTGGCGGCGATCGTTCAGTGTCAGCCAACGTTTTAGAGAAGGCCGTTCACGTCACCGACAGCAATGCAGCGTTCTTTGACGCACCGAACAAGTTTGCCGGCTGCATCGCTGGTCTACATGAAGTGCTTCGGCGGCAGGGATTGCTGGAGGGAATCTGGTGCCTGGATCCACATGAAACGCTCAGTCGTGGGCAGATGGAAGAAATTGATCGCGTTTATCACGCTTATCCTGAGCTGAACGACGACGAGTTTGTTCGCGAAGGTCGCGACGCTTGGTTGAAACCTTAAACTTTTCCATCGACTACTTCAATTCAGTTGAATATTTGGGAAGAAGAAGATTCATCGCGGCTGCAGCAGCCAAGGCGATTGCGAGAATCGTCAGCAACGACGTGTACGAACCAGTGGAATCAAATGTGCGCCCCAATATGACGGGCCCAGTCGCTCCAGCGGCCGCGTAGAACGTCCACGTGAGGCCGTACAGCGTCGAGAACGCGCGCAGGCCAAAATAGCGTGTCAGCAAATATGGAGTGATGGCTGCTTCGCCTCCGGCTCCGATTCCGATCAGCGTCGCCGCTACGCAGCCGGAGACAAAGCTATTCGCTCCTGCGAGCAACAGAATGCCGCCAGCTGTAATCAAGTTGATCACGAAGGCGACCCAGCCGCCAAAAAACCGATCGAGCAACCAGCCCGTGACAACCCTGCCTAAGATACTCGTTCCACCGAGGATCGATGCGCACCACGCGGCGTTTCCGGCAGTAATTCCTCGATCCGTCAGCAACGCAGAGAGATGAGCGATCGCGCCGTTCATACTGATTGCGCTCACAAACAAAACCGCGACAATGATCCAGAAAGGGAATGCCCGCGCGCCTTGCTGCCAGGTGAGCCCTGGGTGTTGTACTTCGGCGCGTTCCTTCTGCGTCGCGGCTCGATCCTTGATGTAGCGCCAGCTGAGTGGAAGACCGAGTAGTAAAGCGAGGCCGCCCAGCGTCAGGTATGACGCCCTCCATCCTGATCGGCTGACGACCGATTGAGCGATAACCGGGAGGATCATCGCGCCGAGACCGGCTCCAACCATCACAAACGCCAGCGCGGTTCCTAGCCGCCGCTCAAACCACGTCGAGATGGATCGCGCGTAAGCCAGATGAGCGGCGCCATTTCCAACCACGCCGATGACAAAGCACGTCAGGTAGAACTGCCATAAGCCGGAATGCAAAAGCGAAAACGAGGCAATGCCGCAACCGAAGACGGTCATGCAAGGAAGAATGATGCGACGAGGCCCGAGCCGATCGAGCAAACGCCCGATGAGTGGTGAAGAAATTCCGACCGTCATCGCCGCTATCGCAAAGCCGAGGGAAACGGCTTCACGGTTCCAACCGAACTCCGCGCCGAGCGGCTTTACGAAGACCGAAAACGTGTAGACAAACAGCGAACCGAACCCGCCCATCACGCCGAGACACGCCGCAAGTACGACGCGCCAACCGAAATATCCAAGGTGCGATTCGTCGGTGGAGGTTGGTTCAGCGGTATTTGGTTTCGTGTCTGTGATCATGCTTTGGCGCGGATGCGTCAGTGGTCGGGCACACAATCGGTGACGGCACTCTGCAAGCCAGGGCGACGAATTACAATAATTGGAAAGCACTACCGGCTGAGTAGAGGCAATTCCGCGGAGTGGATGTTGGGCATTGCAACCTCCCTATGGCATTCCTTGGTGTCCGAAACGTTCATCGATTTTCGTTGCTAAATATTCCAACCACGTGCCAGCAGTCCGCATCGAAGTTGCGTGTCCGTGATACTCTCAATTCGGTCGGAAGCGGTTGTACCTCTCGAGTTTGGAACGAACTCGAATTCCCCGCCATTCGCGTCCGTGCGTCGACCGTCGGAAACATCCCTCATGATCGTCCGCACCGTCGAACAAGTCCGCCGTGCCTTCCGAGTTGTCGCTGGATTTACGCTGTTGCTTGCCGGCGTTGTCATGATCATCACGCCCGGGCCCGGCTGGCTCGTCATCTTCCTGGGATTGAGCCTTTTGGCCGCCGAATTCATCTGGGCGAGACGCTTGATGGAGCGGATGAAGCGCGAAGGCGAGCGCGTGCGCGACGCGGTTTGGTCCATCGGCAAGGGTGTTCCCTCGACCAACACATCAAGCGATTCTTCACAAGCGAACAAATCCGAATGACTCGACTGAAATTTGAATAACTTGGAGTGACGCATGGACGTAGGTCTGATCGGCCTTGGCGGCATGGGCACCGGAATGGCGAAGAGTCTGCTGCGCGCCGGTCATCGAGTGACGGTTTTCAACCGGACGCTGGCGAAGGCCGATGCGTTGCGCGCCGATGGCGCAAGCGTCGCCGCAACGGTTGCTGATGCGTGCCGCGGTGGAATTGTAATAACGATCGTTGCCGACGATGCTGCGCTGGAATCGCAGGTTTTCGGCGATAGCGGGATTCTGCCTTCGTTGCCGCGTGGCGGAATTCATATTTCTTGCAGCACTGTAAGCGTGGCGTTGAGCGACAGACTCACCGCGGCGCATTCGTCCGCAGGGCAGGAATTCATCTCGTGCCCCGTGTTTGGCCGTCCTGACGCGGCGGAAGCAGGACGTCTCGCGGTCGTCGTTGCTGGCCCTACCGAAGCAGTCAATCGCTGCAAACCCTTGTTCGAATCGTTCGGACCGAAACTACTCGTCGTCGGCGAAAAACCGTCGCTCGCGAACGTCGTGAAACTCTCGGGAAATTTTTTGATCGCGAGCGTGTTGGAGTCGCTATCCGAAGCGTTGGCGTTCGCCCGCAAGTCTGGTGTTGATGCGGCAGTGCTTATGGACTTCCTGACGTCGACGCTTTTCAACGCGCCCGTTTACAAGACGTACGGTGGACTGATTGTGGAAGGGAACTACGACAAAGTAGGATTCGCACTTCCGCTCGGGCTTAAAGATACGCGGCTCGTTCTCCAGGCGGCGGAAGCCAAGAGTGTCCCGATGCCTATTGCGAGCGTGGTGCGCGACCGCTTTCTCACGGCAATAGCGCGAGGCAACGGGGGCAAAGACTGGTCAGCGCTCGGACTAATTGCTGCTGAAGACGCCGGGTTGCCGCCAACTCGAAGCAAGTCCTGAAGTCGCGTATCCCAGGGCTATCCGGGGGCCAAATTGAGGCCCGTTCCGGCAAAGAGGCCTGAAACTCTGCCCGAGGCAAGGATTTGCCAAAAACCTTCCCTATAGGGTAAGTGTTTGCACACTTTTCCGGGCTTCCGACGCACAAATTGGTCTTCGTTTAAATAACCACAGTCTAATCAATTAGATAGCGCTCTGTCTGTCCGTTGGGCCAGGGTGACCTTGGCCAACCGCTTGCTACTGTCAGGTACAGAGTTTCGTGTATTCGCAGTTGTGAAGTTGTGCGCAATGTCCCCAGACCGTCGCTATTCGGTTCAGGTCGGGCCGAAGAGCTGACGCGTTCCAGCGCCGCACTGAAGGGTCGCATCAGGTCACTGCTATCTGGCAGTGGGACCGCTTTTCAGGTGGCTTAGATCGGTCGGTTCTCCACTGAGGAGATGTACCGGAGACCTTCCGATTCATCCGCTAAGTATTCGAACGGTCGGAAATGACACAGCAGGTCTGTTTGTGTCCGTGTCTCCGGCCGACTTCAATCAGGTCGCAAAGCAGTTTGGAGATAAACGCTTGAAACCTCGAAAGACCAGTTTCCTTCCCTCGCTCTCGCGTCGCTGGCGCGTAGCAATTGGCGTTGCACTCGTCCTTCTTGTGGCGGGCGCCGCCGCATATGCCGACTATCCCGGCATCACCTACAACTATTGGGTCGATTTTGAAAACGCCGCGATTGGTGTCGCACCGACCACAACCACGCTTGCCGCGTCTTCGCACGGTACCGGCGAATCGTGGCTCGTTAGCAACCCCGATAACTCGTTGACGGTCCTTTCGAGCGCACAGAGCGGTATTGCGGGTGCGACGGGGAACCGCGGCTTGCAGTATTCGAACGCGACCGGCGGCGTCGACTACGTCGGCATGTTTCTTCCCTCGACGCAAAACTCGGTATCGATGGGCATGTGGTATTGCACTTCGAACCAGAGCGCTTCCGGATACAATTTTGAGGAAGGTCCGCACTTTTTTGGGTTCTACAACAATGCATTCGGAGCGACGTGGCGCCTCTCGGACGAGCGCAACAGCGTCAATAACGCGCGAACCATTCGGCTGAGCCCGACGGGGCCCGATGCAGCTTCTCTGCGCACGATTCCCGTTTCCGACAGCACGTGCTATTGGATTTCGATGAAGTACGTCAAGGGTTCGACAGTCACGTTCAATCTCTACGACACCAGCTTGAATCTTCTCGGTTCGGTCAACACTCCGGAAGCGGACAACGCCGGAGTCGATCTGGTGTGGCTCGGCAACCAGCAACAGACGACTGTCAATCTTCCATACACAATGCAGATGGACGATCTGATCATCGACTCCAGCAACGCGAATTTCCCATTGTTGCCAAAGTCAGCGCCGCCGGTGGTGGGTGCTGTTCCGACCTTCGCCGGAAATGCGCAGCATACCTCGGCTTATACGCCGACGGCTCAGGATCTCGGACGCGTGAAGTGGACAACCAGCTTGAATTCGAACACGGGTGGTCCGGCTGCGCGTTATGCCTCGCCCGTTATCACCGCTGCCAACACCGTGGTAGTTCCGTCGCAAATCGCAGGTGGCGCGTTTCAACTGAACGCTTTCAACGGGGTCACCGGCGCATCGATGTATGCGCTTTCAACGGATTACGTCGCTCCGACTTCGACGACCACGCCGGTCTATCAGCCGGTTCTCGTCAACACCGCGAGTGGCACACGCCTTTATTACGCAGGAGCGGGCGGCACTATCGTTTATATTGCGAATCCGGATTCCGCCACGCCTGGCACGCCGGTTCGGCAGGTTTTCTATACAGCTTTGTCCGACTATCAGGCTCGTGCGGCGAGCTTTAACTCGACGGTTTTCATCAATACGCCTCTGACTGCCGATGCGAATGGCGACGTTTTCTTCGGCTTTCGCCTGCAGGGAACCGCTCCGTCTCCTCTCGGCACGCAGGATGGCTTTGCGCGCATCGATACCAACGGCAACGGTACATTTGTACTCGCGGGAACGGCAGCGGCCGACGCGGCTGTCTCGCACGACGCACAGAATTCGGCCCCCGGGCTTTCGAATGATGGAACTACGGTGTATGTCGCTGCAAAATCGGCAAGCAACGACAACTATGCCTATCTCCTCGGTCTCGACAGCACCACGCTCAGTACGAAGTATCGTGTTTTCCTGACCGATCCCCGCAACGGCAATGCAGCCGGCGTCGTTGACAACAGCACAGCCTCTCCGACGGTCGGCCCGGATAACGACGTCTATTTCGGGACGATGTCGAATCCCGACAACGGTTCGCGCGGATTCCTGTTGCACTTCAGCAGCGACCTTACAGCTACCAAGACTCCTGGTGCGTTTGGATGGGACAACACACCGGCCATCGTGTCGGCTTCGATGGTGTCGTCATACACTGGCTCATCGGCGTACCTCCTACTTTCGAATTACAACGACTACGTCGGACAAGTCGATGGAAAAGGCGTGAACAAGGTTGCGTTGCTGGACCCTACAGCGACCGAAACCGATTCTCACGCATCTTCGAACGGCCTGTCAGTCATGCGCGAGATTCTCACCGCCTCGGGACCTACACCGGACGCAGCAAATCAAAACTCGACGTTTCCATCCGCTGTGTTGCCGTGGCTCGGTAACGCCTTCGCAGTCAACGCACCGACCGAGACGGTCATCCTTCCGTCCTCCGATGGCAATCTTTATCGCTGGAACACGTCGACCAATTCCATCTCGCAATTCTTGAATCTCGGCGCCTCTGGCGGGCAGCAGAACGTGCCGACCGTGGTCGGTCCCGATGGCGCGATCTATTCAATCAGCGGTTCGACGCTTGCCTCTGTGCAGGCCCTCAGCGGAGTCGGGGTCAACGTGACCTCTTCGAATCCCGACGAGCGCACACTTGCGGCGGGACAGAGCGTCACTTTCACGGCGACCGTAACCAGCGGCGGCGGCAGTGGAACTCCGACTGGTACAGTGACGTTCAGCGATAAAGTCTCGACCGTTGTCAGCGGCAGCCTCAACACGACGACAAATTCCCTTGGCTCGGCCATTCTTGATGGCACCGGCAAAGCAGCGCTCAGTCCGGTCACCCTCACCACCGGCAATCACTTCATCACCGCTAGCTACGGCGGCAACGGCACGTTCCCGGCCGGTTCTGGCGGCATGGTGCAAGTTGTTCACGCGGGTGCATCGGCCACGACTGTAACGGCGACACCGAACCCTTCGAACGCCGGCCAGTCGGTCACGTTCAATGTCGCGGTCAGCTCTGCGCCGGCGGGCGGAGCCGCTCCGACGGGTCAAGTCACCTTGACGCAAGGGAGCAATGTGCTTGCGCAACTGACGCTCGATTCGAACGGCCTCGCAAACTTTGCTACGTCCGCTCTCCCGGCAGGCTCGAGCGCGATCACCGCTTCTTACTCGGGCGACTCGTCGTATTCCGCCAGCCAGGGCAACACGACGGCCGTCGTGCAGAGCCCGACGCTGACTTCACTCGCGTCTTCTTCGAATCCTGCGTCGCAAGGACAGAGCGCCACCTTCACAGCGACCGTCTCCAGTTCGGGCGGCACGCCAGTTGGCAGCGTCACCTTTACCGACGGCGCGACCGTTCTCGCTTCGAACGTCGCGGTCATCTCCGGCGTCGCAACTTTCAGCACATCATCTCTCGCGACCGGCAGCCACTCCATCGGAGCGAGCTTCACGGGCGCAGCCGGTTGGCAGAACAGCAGCGGCAGCCTGACCCAACAGATCAATCAGACCAGCTTCGTCACTTCGACGACGGTCACCTCGTCGCCGAATCCGTCGAACTCTGGTCAGTCGGTGACTTTCGCCGCGACCGTGACTTCGACTGGTGGCACGCCGTCCGGCACCGTTACCTTCGCAGAAGGTTCGACCGTTCTCGCTTCGAACGTGGCGCTCAACGCCAGCGGGCAGGCCGCATTCTCGACTTCGACGCTCAGCGTCGGCAGCCACACGATCACCGCATCCTTCACAGGAGTGAACGGCTTCGGCAGCAGCAGCGGCAGCGCTTCACCGCAAGTCGTGAATGCGTCCAGCTTCCCCGGAATTCCGTACGACACATGGGTCGACTTCGAGGGAGTTGGCGTCGGCGCCGCACCAACCGCTACCACTCTCGCCAATTCGACTCACGGCACTGCGGGAACGTGGCAGGTCGTGAATTCGAGCGGTTCCTTGACAGCGATCGCTGCTGCTCAAGACACGCTGGCCGGATCCCCCGGCTCTCGCGGTGTGCAGTACAACTCCACGTCCGCCGATCCTGCGGACCATATGGTGTGGACGCTGCCAGCGACGAAGGCTCAAGTTTCGCTCGGCATGTACTACTGCACCTCGACGCAGTCGTCCTCCGTTTTCAATTTTGAAGAAGGGCCGCATTTCCTCGGATTTGCCAGCAACTCGTTTGGCGACCTGTGGCGCCTTGTGGACGAACGCAACTCCGTCGACAACTCGCGTTCGATTCGTATCAGCCCGACTGGACCGGTAGGCTCAGTCAAGATCAACGTCGCCGACAACACGTGCTACTGGCTGGCCTTCCGTTATGTGAAGAGCGGCACAGTTGATTTCAGTGTCTACGACACGAACCTCAACCTGATTCAACATGTCAGCACGCCAGAGACTTTTGGCCAAAACGTCGATGTTCTCTTCCTTGGAAACGATCTGCCGAATGGTGACTCGCAGACGTTCTATAACTTCCGCTTCGACGATCTAATCGTCGACTACACCAACGCGACTTTCCCGCTCCTTCCCGCGACCGTGCCGGTGAATCCGACGGTAGCGATCGCGTCGTCACTAAATCCTTCCAGCGCGGGCCAGAGCGTCACATTCACGGCTACGGTCAGCCCAGTGGTGTCGGGGACCGCGTCGTTTAGCGACGGCAGCACCGTTCTTGCGAGCGGCGTTGCCGTGACAGGCGGCCAGGCCACGTTCACGACGAGCACTCTCGCCGCCGGCAGTCACACGATCAACACCACATTCACGCCGACGTCGGGCACGCCGAGCACGGCGACGCTAACGCAGAGCGTCCTTACCCCAGCTGCGACGTCAACCACGCTCACGTCTTCTTCGAACCCTGCAACACAAGGGCAGAGCGTCACCTTCACTGCGACCGTCGCCAGCGCCAGCGGTACTCCGGTCGGCAGCGTCACATTCACCGACGGTGCCACCGGTCTTGCTTCCAACGTTGCGGTCACATCTGGCGTCGCAACCTTCAGCAGCGCGGCGCTCGCGACCGGCAGCCACACGATCGGAGCAAGCTTCACCGGCGCTGCAGGGTGGCAGAGCAGCACCGGCAGTCTCACCGAACAGATCAATCAGACCAGCTTCGTGACTTCGACCACCGTAACTTCCTCGCCGAATCCGTCGAACTCGAATCAGTCCGTGACCTTCACCGCAACCGTGACTTCCACCGGCGGCACGCCGGTCGGGTCGGTCACGTTCGCAGAGGGCGCAACCGCTCTCGCGTCAAACATCGCGGTGAACACCAGCGGTCAAGCTGCTTTCTCGACCTCGACGCTCTCCGTTGGCAGTCACACGATCACTGCATCCTTCACCGGCGCCAATGGTTTTGGCACCAGCAGTGGCACTGCCGCACCACAAGTCGTTCAGAACGTTGCAGCCGGCTTCCCTGGAATTCCATACGACATGTGGGCCGACTTCGAAGCCGTTGGCGTCGGCGCTGCGCCTACTGCCACCAGTCTCGCGAACTCAACCCACGGCGCAGCGGGTTCGTGGCAGGTCGTCAATTCGAGCGGATCTTTGTCAGCGATCGCAGCGGCTCAAGATACCGTGGCCGGCTCCACCGGTTCGCGCGGCATACAATACAATTCGGCGTCCAACAATCCTGCGGACCATATGGTGTGGACACTGCCGGCGACGAAGACTCAGGTCTCGCTCGGCATGTACTACTGCACTTCGAACCAATCCTCTTCGGTCTTCAATTTCCAGGAAGGACCACACTTCCTCGGGTTTGCAAGCAACTCTTTCGGCGACCTGTGGCGCCTTGTGGACGAACGCAACTCCGTCGACAACTCGCGTTCGATTCGCATCAGCCCGACCGGCCCAGTTGGTTCGGTCAAGATCGACGTCGCCGATAACACATGCTACTGGCTCGCTTTCCGTTACGTGAAGGGCGGCACAGTCGATTTCAGCCTGTACGACACCAGCCTCAATTTGATCGAGCACGTGAGCACGCCCGAGACGTTCGGCCAAAACGTTGACACTCTATTCCTCGGCAGCGACCTCTTGAGTGCCACCTCGAGCACCTTCTATAACCTTCGCTTTGACGATCTAATCGTCGACTACACCAACGCGACGTTCCCGTTGCTGCCTGTGACGTCCGCGCCGGTCAACCCGACAGTCGCGCTGACCTCATCACTGAACCCCGCGAACGCAAGCCAGAGCGTTACATTCACGGCTACAGTCACGCCTGCCGCGGCCGGTACTGCATCGTTCACCGATGGCAGCACCGTTCTTGCGAGCGGCGTCGCGGTCACCAATGGATTGGCAGCGTTCACGACCAGCACCCTCGCCGCCGGCAGCCACACGATTGGCACCACGTTTACGCCGACATCTGGCACGCCGAGCACAGCCTCGCTCACGCAAACCGTAAACGCCACCACCTCGACAGCACTCTCGTCTTCGGCGAATCCGTCCACGTCCGGTCAGGCCGTTACCTTCACTGCGACGGTCGCCAGCAGCGCGGGCACGCCAACCGGTTCCGTCACGTTCACAGACGGCGCCACGACGCTTGCTTCGAACGTCGCTGTTACCGCGGGCAAAGCGACTTTCGCCACGAGCACGCTCGCCTCGGGTAGCCACTCGATCACCGCCACTTTCAGCGGCACGGGCAACTATATCAACAGCACAAGCAACACGGTTTCCCAGGTCGTCCAGGGCGGCACTTCCACAACGACAGTCACCTCGTCGGCGAATCCGTCAGGTCCGGGGCAATCGGTCACGTTTACCGCGACGATCGGCTCGTCCAACGGCACGCCAACCGGCAGCGTCACTTTCACTGATGGGTCCACCACACTCGCCTCAGGCGTCGCAGTCACCGCCGGCAAAGCGACCTTTACGACAAGCTCGCTTTCGGTCGCGACACACGCAATTACGGCGTCTTTTACCGGCACAGGTGGATTCACGAATAGCAGCGGTTCCGTTTCGCAGTCTGTGCAGGGAACAACGACTACTGTCGTGACGTCCTCGGCGAATCCGTCGAATTCTGGCCAGTCCATCACACTGACGGCGACGATCACCGGTGTTGGCACCAGCGTTCCGACCGGCACCGTCAAATTCACCGACGGCACAACCACGGTCGCCAGCGCGGCTACGGTAACGGGCGGCAAAGCCACCTTCACATCATCGTCGCTCGCGATTGGCAGCCACTCGATCACCGCGGCCTACACGGGAACCGGCGGCTTTACGGCGAGCAGCGGCACGCTGACACAGACAGTTCAGATTGCTACCTCGAACACCGTCACGTCTTCGCTGAATCCCTCGAATCCGGCGCAATCGGTGACCTTCACAGCGACGGTGACTTCGACGAACGGAATTCCGAAGGGCACGATGGCGTTCATGGATGGCGCAACGACTCTCGCCTCCGGCGTGGCCGTGAGCACCACCACCGGCAAAGCGACGTTCTCAACCTCGTCACTTGCCGCAGGCACGCATTCGATTAAGGCGGTCTTTACCGGCAGCGCGGGATGGCTGAACAGCACGTCATCCGCGATCAATCAAGTTGTGAACGCTTCGACCACCACGACGGTTACGGCGACGCCGAATCCTCAGACCACTGGTCTGACGGTTACGATGACTGCGACTGTGACATCGTCGGTGGGCACACCGACCGGCACGGTCACTTTCCGAGCCGGCGCGACGACGCTGGCTTCGAACGTGGCTCTCAGCGCCGGAAGAGCGACCGCGACGACGACCGCACTCGCGACTGGCACAAATACAATCACGGCAACATACAATGGCGCTACCGGTTTCGTAACGAGCAGCGGCACGACCACCGTCGTCATGCAAGCCGACACGACTCCGCCTTCCACGCCGACGAATGTTGCGGCGGTATCGGGTCCCGCTACACGCCAGATCATGGTCACCTGGTCGCCTTCGACCGACAACGTTGGCGTGAAGAGCTACGAAGTTTTCCGGGCCACGACTGCTACCGGCACGTTCTCTCTAGCCTCGACAGTCACCACCACGAGCTTCACGGACACTCTTACGGGCAGCGGACAGACTCGCTTCTACTATGTGGTCGCGGTCGACACGACGAACCATACTTCGGGCAATTCCGCTCACGTCAGCGCGGCTTCGAGGTAGTCGAATGAAACCAACCCAACATCGTCGCAATGATTTCTCCGTGATAGTCTGACCACTCGACGCACAGGAGACCGCGAAGATGTATCCATGGGTAGGGAAGTGGGCGCTCGTTACCGGAGCGAGCGCCGGGATAGGCGTTGCTCTGGCTGCTGAACTCGCCGCATCCGGCACCAATCTCGTGCTGACGGCGCGTCGCCAGGATCGCCTCGCGGCGCTCGCGCAGGAACTTTCGGCCAAGCACAACATCCGAACGGAGATCTACGTCGCCGATCTCGCCAATGCCGCGGCGCCGGACGCCATTTTTGACTTCGTTCGCGAGAAAAATCTCCACATCGATCTGCTAGTTAACAATGCTGGCTTCGGTGCCTACGGTGAATTCGCCGCCTCCGATCGCGCGCGGCAGGTCGAAATGGTGCAGGTCAACTGCTCCGCGGTCGTCAGCCTGACGCATTTGTTCCTGCAGCCGATGCTGCAAAGAAAATCTGGCGACATCCTGATCGTTGCTTCGACTGCGTCATTTCAGGCAGTCCCTTACATCGCGACCTACGCCGCCACCAAAGCTTTCGATCTTCATTTCGTGGAAGGGCTCGCCGAGGAGCTGAAACCCTTCGGCATCCGCGTCTGCGGGCTCTGCCCAGGCTCAACGGAGTCGGAATTTCACCAAGTGGCGAGCCAAAACACCGCGCCCGCCGCGAAGCGGCCGCGCGCGACCGCTGAAAGAGTCGCTCGCGATGGCTTGCAAGCTCTTGCGGCAGGGAAGAGCTACGTAATATCGGGTCGCCGCAACTATCTCGGCGCACATTTTCAGCGCCTTGTTCCACGTCACTTCGTCACGTCGATCGCCGCCAAGCTCTTTCGCCCACCAGCCAAATCTGAAGGCTGATTTCATCTGGACGCCAAAAGCAAATCCGAACTGCCTCGCTCTGTCTTGGCAACCTGCGGCCCTCATCTGAACATCGCACACTGCGATTGCACCTGATGACGACTCTCGCGAAACCCGAAGTCATTCGAATGAAGCGACGCGCACAAATCGCGATGGTCTTATTCCTCTCCGGGTGCGGCCACGCTCCGGCGGCTTATCGCCTTCAGCGCCAGGGCCTCGACCCCGTCATGTTTCCGCCAACGAAACTCAAAGCTGCGACTGCAGCCTCTACTATTCATGTCGATTTGAAAAATGTCCGCGCTCAATCCACATCGGTCGCCGGGTGCGACATCGATGGCGATGTCCTTTCGCTTCGTTGGCAAGGAACGACAGCCGCAGTCTCCCTTCACACACAGTCGTTCTTCGCGCCACCCGCGGAGCAGTCCACCAATCCATCCGCCAATCAGTCCACCAGCCAGACCACCGCTCAGACCGGACGCGGCCTGTACGTCGACCCACTCGTCGCCATAGAGAAATTCCA
Source organism: Candidatus Acidiferrum sp. (assembly GCA_036493835.1). Lineage (GTDB taxonomy): Bacteria > Acidobacteriota > Terriglobia > Acidiferrales > UBA7541 > Acidiferrum. Next base: position 51,556 of record DASXPD010000026.1, read on the forward strand.
CGCCGATCTGCTCGACCGCCAAACCAAGGGCTGCCTCCGGCCCGACGAAAACACCCGCCTTGGTCGTGCGATCGTCGAAAATCTTCCGCTACCTCCCACAATCGCCTACTTTTTTGAATTGGGCAGCTATGACGTAACCGGGTACTTCGACTTGACGCCGGATTTTCGACTGCTGACCACGAGCCCGATTTATCGGCCGGACACTGAATTAACGCCTGAAAATTTGATCGGTTACGAAACTGCCCACTATGTTTTCGTGCCCGAAAAACCTTCCGGAACGATTCTCAACGCTTCTCAGAACGCCGCCAGCGCGGCCCCACCGGATTCGGATAGCGGTCGAATTCGCATCGCATTGTCAAGAGCAACCGAAGTGATCAACGGAAATCCCGCCGTCGAGAAGCGCACGTTGCGCAACGATCTCCATTTTCCAACCTCGCCCGGTTACTTCCGTCTCCTCTTCATGGCTGACGACAACGCCGCTGCCGTCCGCATAACCCGCGCGATCCTGCTCTTCGCCCCTGATCAAAGTCGGCTCGCACAGGCCGTCGCTTCTCGCCGGGACAACGCCGAGACTTTCTGCGCCACACTCTCGGTGCCCGGCGTGACCTGTACTGTTTTCCCCAAAAACTTCGGCGTGAGCCCCGAGCTTCGGGTGCGCGCCAACGGCCAAGACTATTACATCCGAGTCGGCGGCTTCCTGCAGGAAGTCCTCGACTGGCATCCCGGAGACCACGCTCCTAAGACGCTAAAAGTTCGCCGGCCATTCCACGGCCGCCTCGTGCCTGTAAAATTTGATCCGAGGAGCGACGACATTTTGAAGTTAGTGCTCTTGCCGGGAGACGAAATTATCTGGTAGGGAAACGAACGCCGTACATCAACTAAAGTCACTCGATAATTACTCGTATCGCAGCGCCACCATCGCATCCACTCGCGTCGCCCGCCGCGCCGGTACATAGCAGGCGAGCGCTGCGGCCACGAGCAAAACCAGCGCCACGCCGCCAACCGCCAGGGGATCGGCGCTGCTGACGCCATACAAGAGCGACTTCATCACTCGCCCAACCGCGAACACGCCGACGAGCCCAATCATCAATCCCGCCAGGGCCAATCCCATTCCTTCGCGCAAAATCATGCGCAAGACTTCGCGCGAACCGGCGCCCAGCGCAATGCGCAGACCGATCTCCGGCGTTCGCTGCGCCACGGCGAATGACATCACGCCATAAATTCCGGTCGCGGCCAGCACTAACGCAACGCCTGCAAATCCCGCGAACAAGTACGTCACGAATCGATCTCCGCCCAACGATTCATCTACAATCTGATCCATCGTCTGTACGCGATCCATCGCCAAGTTCGGATCAGCGGTGTGCACAGCTGCCGCGACGCTGTTCGCCATTGCGGCCGGGTCACCATTGGTTCGAACGCTGATGCTCACGTAGGGCAGCGGATTTTGCCAAAAGGGAATATCGACCTCCGGACGACTCTTTTCGCGGACACTCCGGTTCCTCACATCGCGATAGACGCCGACGATGCTCCATTCCACCGGCGCTCCCATCGTCGACAATCCGATTCGTTGTATCGCTACGCGCTGCCGTAGTGGATCTTTGCCACCCAGATACATTTGGACGAACGTCTCATTCACGATCGCGACCGGAACGCTGTTGGGCAAATCCTGATCCGTAAAGTCCCGTCCGCCCGTCATCTGAATGCCAAACGTTCGAAAATATCCAGGCGTGATGAAATTCACGCCGGTTCCGCTCGCTGTTGCGGCATCGTCGGTTGGTGCGCCCACAATGTGAAATCCCATCCCCCATCCCGACCAGCGAATCGGCGTACTGCTCGACGCAGTGGCCGCTTGAATCCCCGGCAGCGCCGAGACTTTCTCCATCAGGGGCCGGTAGAATACAGCCGTCTCTTCCGGTCCTTTGAATCGATCGAAATCCACCGGCAAAGAAAATGTCAGCACGTGATCCGGTCGAAATCCAAGATCGATCTGCGTCAACTTCCAGAAACTGTGAATCACCAGCCCGGCTCCAGCAAGCAGAGTCAAGGCAAGCGCAAATTCCGCGACCACCAGCAACCGCCGCAATCCGCCTTTTCCAGCTCCACCGCCGCTGCGCCCGCCTTCTTTCAACGCATCGTTCAAATTCCAACTCGATATCTGCAATGCCGGTGCGCAACCGCACAGCACGCCAGCCAGAATCGTCGTCGCCACGCTGAACAGCAGCACTGGCACGTTCAGGCGTATGTCCGATTCCGTAGGTATCGAATATTGGGGGAGCAACACCACGACGATCTTGAGCAACATCGCGGCAAGTCCGACTCCCAGCGCACCACCGATCGTCGCGAGCGCCAGACTCTCCGCCAGAAATTGCGAAAACAATTGGCCTCGCGTCGCCCCAAGTGATGCCCGCAACGCCGCCTCTCTCCGTCGCACGGTTCCGCGTGCCAAAAGCAGATTTGCGACATTCACGCACGCAATCAGCAGCACAAAACCAACCGCCCCCATCAGCAGCCACAAGTTTCGAATCGTGTCCTTGCCGGTAAAATCGTTCTTCAGCGGCTCGACCAGCGTTCCAAAGCCCTTGTTCGAGTCTGGATATTCCTGTGCGAGCTGACGCGCAACGCGATCCATGTCCGAGTTCGCCTGCGCCAGCGTCACACCAGACTTCAGCCGCCCCATGACTGTCATCCAATGCCGATTACGAACAATTTGGTCCGGCCGCAGCGCCATCGGAATGAAAATCTGAGCTTCGTATCGATCCGGCATTCCTGCGGTCAGCACACCGACCACCGTGTACTGCTCCGAGTTCAGGCGCACAGACTTTCCGAGAATGGCCGCGTCGCTGCCAAACCGCTCCCGCCACAATCGATTCGTCAGAATCACGGAGTGCTCTCCACCCGGTACGCCTTCTTCGTCGACAAAATCGCGCCCCAGCGCCAGCGGTATACCTTGCATCCCGAAAAATCCCGGCGTCATCACGCGCGCCTGCACTGCCATCGGGTTTGTGTCCGCCGACAAACTAAACGTCGCGTCGTCCCACGCGACCAGCTTCTGAAAGACGGAGTTCCGTCGTGTCCAGTCCAGAAAATCCGCAGGCGACGTCACATTCCGCCCGCCTTCGTTCGACCACACCATCACCAGTTCTTCGGGGTGCGGCATCGGCAAAGGCGCCAGGAGCGCGCCGTACACCACGCTGAAAATCGCGCTGCAAGCCCCGATCCCCAGCGCCAACGTCAGAATCGCAACCGCCGCAAATCCCGGATTCTTCCGCAATACGCGAAACCCGAATTTCAGATCCGCCCAAGCCCGCTCCAGCGCACTCCATCTCCAGACGTCACGACCATCGCGCTCCGTCAGCGAGAAATTCCCAAACTCGCTTCGCGCCCGATGTTCCGCTTCGCGCCGGCCCATCCCGTCAGCGACCAATTCCTCGACACGTTCCTCGAGATGCCCACGCATCTCCTCCGACAGCTCAGCGAACGCCCGCTCTCTGGAAAAAATCCGTCGAAAAATCCCCATCGCGCTCAATCTCCCGACTGCTCTCGGCTTTCAACTGTCGACCGCAACTCTCTTCTCACTCGTACCGCAACGCCACCATGGGATCGACCCGCGTCGCCCGCCGCGCCGGCAGCAACGCCGCTGCGCTCGCCGCGATCAGAACTGCGCCAGCCGCAGTTATATAAATTCCAGAACTGGTAGCCGAAACTTTGAATAGAAACCCTTCGACAAACCGTGCCGAACCGACCGACAGCGCCACTCCTGCCGGTAACCCCACCGCCAGAAAAATGCCTGCCTCGCGCAGCACCGACCACAGCATTTCGCGGTGCTGAGCCCCGAGAGCCATCCGCAAACCAATCTCCGGTATCCGCAGCGTCACTCTCTGCATCTCGAGTCCGTAAAGTCCCATGCACGTCAGCGCCAACGCGATTCCGCCGAAAAACACCGATACGCTCGCCAACAATCGTTCTTGCCCGATTGAATCTTCGAGCTGCCGCTCCATGGTGATGGCCGGCATAAGTGGCGTGTCCGCCGCGTTCGCTCGCAACGCCGCCTGGAATGCGGCGACCGCCGTCGTTGTGTCTGAACTGCTCGTGATGAATGACAAATCCGAATCAAGTGGGGACTGTTCGAACGAGTAGTAGATCGCCGGAGGGACCGCTTCTCTCACCGAGTTGTAGCTCGCGTTTGCGACAACGCCGACGACTTCGCAAACCGGTTGGCTGTCTCCGCGCTCCAGCGAACGAATGTGCTTGCCCACAGCCGCAGGTCCACCGAAGAAATAGTTCGCCGCCGCGTCGTTCAACACGCAAACGTGTTGCGAGCCGGACCGGTCCGACTCAATAAATTCTCTGCCCACGAGCACTTTCGTTCCAGCAGTGACGAAATAACCCGAGCCCACGATGTTTTCGAACAAGTGTTCGTCGTCGCGCCGACTACCTTCCACCGCTGCCGAGTTCTGCTCAATTCCTCCGTTGTTCAGCGGACGCACTGCTAACACACTTGCCGATGCCACCCCCGGCGATCGTTGCAAAGAATCCAGCATCCGCCGATACAGTGCCCGCCGGGCCTCGCCCTTCTCCGGTCGCTGTTCGAAATTCGCGCCAAACATCGTGATGCCTTGAACTTGGAATCCAAGGTCGGCACGCATCAGATTTCGCGCGCTCGTCGCAAATAAAAGCGCCACCGCCACAAGCAACACCGAGAGGGCGAGCTGCACCGGCAGTAACCGCGATAACCATCGGCTCGCAGTTCGGCTCGGGCCAAACGGTTGCTTCGTTCCTTGGCGCAACACAACTTCCGCATTCGTTCGAGTCAGGCCGGTGGCCGGCAAAACACCCGCTAGAATCACGACCAACGCCGTCACTCCAATCGTCATCGCGAGCACCGGCGCGTCCGGACGAATATCCAGAAATAGAGGAAAATCAGACTGCTCGACGTACCGAACTAGAACAGCGCTCATCCATACCGACAACAGCAACCCGCACACGGCTCCCACCGCTGCAACGGTCCCACTCTCGACGGCCAACTGTCGTACCAGCCGAAACCGCCTCGCCCCCAGTGCGCTGCGCACCGCGAATTCTTGCTGTCGTTGCACGGACCTCGAAACCTGCAGAGTCGCGAGATTGACGCAGCAAATCACCAGCAGCAGCCCGACAAGTCCTTGCAGAGTCCACAACGATCGCCCGTAAAGCTCGCCCAGCGGTGAATTCCCGGTCTGCTCCGGAGAAATCTGAAATCGCCCCTCGGGAAGGGAATCGCTTTCCTGAAAATGTTCCGGAAGCGACTCGCGCAACACTTCCTCTGCGACAGTCGCCACGTTCGCTTCAGCCTGTTGCAGACTTACTCCTGGTTTCAATCGGCCCGTCGTGAACAGCCACCTTGATCCCGGGTCAAATCGAGCCGAAGCCGCGCCGTAAATCGCAACATCCGCCGCAAACGGCAGAACGACTTGCGGCGCGTAGTCCACAGTCATCCCGTTGAATGACCGAGGCATGACTCCCACGATCGTGACCTGCGTTCCGTTCACCACAGCGGTGCGTCCGAGAACATTTTCGGCTGCACCGAAGTGTTGCTGCCAGAACGCCTCGCTGATTACCGCCGCGAAACCTTGCGAGCCACCCTTCGCATCGTCGTCTTGCCAATTCAGCATGCGGCCCAGTCGCGCCCGTACACCCAGCGTCGGAAACGCCGATCCCGTTGCGAGAGCACCTTGAATCGACAACACCGCCCCGCCGTCACTCAACACCATTGGCTGATTGTTCCAGGCAAACAGATCGACAAACGCGCTTTGACGTTCCCTCAATCGATCGAACATCGGTCCAGACAGAGGATCCGTTCCACCCGGCTGCCCAAACGAAATCGCGACCAACTGTTCGGGCGCGACGACATCCAGCTTTCGCAGCAACAATGCGTTAATTAGGGAAAACACAGCCGCATTCGAACCGATCCCGACCGCCAGAATCAAGATCACGATGACCGTGAACGCAGGCGATTTCCGTAACATCCGAAGGCCAAAACGAAGATCCGCAAGCAAGTCGTCCGCGAGCCTCCATCTCCAAACATCCCGCCCGTCATGCTCGAATAGAGAGAAGTTCCCGAACTCTCGCCGCGCTCGCTGTTCCGCGTCTCGTCGATCGGCGCCCGACGAGATCAATTCCTCCGTGCGTTCCTCGAGATGCCCGCCCATCTCTTCCGACAATTCCGCGAACCTGCGTCGTCTCGACAATATGTCGCGCAGCCAGCGCATCGCGACCTCCGCTTATTCGTACCGCAGCGCCACCATCGGATCGACCCGCGTCGCCCGCCGCGCCGGAATCCAACACGCCGCCAGTGCCACGCCGAATAGCAGCAGCGCCACCATCGCAAACGTCAGCGGATCATGCGCGCTCACTCCAAACAGCAAGCTGCTCATCCCTCGAGTCAGCGCAAGCGCAATCAAAACCCCTATCGCGACTCCGACCAACGCCATTCGCGCCCCCGACCCCAACACCATGCCCAGCACGTTCTCGCGTTGCGCTCCCAACGCGAGCCGAATTCCGATCTCCCGCCGCCGCTGGGACACCGTGTAAGACAGCACGCCGTAAATCCCAATTACACCCAGCGCGATCGACATCGCTCCCGCAATTCCCAGCATCACCAGCGTGAACGAAGTCCGCGCCACCGATTTGTCATACACGTCCTGCATCGTCTGCATCGATGCCACCGGCAGATTCCCGTTCACCGACCAGACCGCTTGCCGAATTTCTTCGACAAATCCCTCATTCCCCGCTCGTGCACTCCGCACCACAAATGTCACGTTCCGGACCACTTGCACCTCTTTGCTGCCATAAAGCCCTACCCCCATCGACGGCCAATAGACAGTCTCCGGCGGTGCCGCCTGCACACCATTTTCTCGCACGTCCTCAACGACTCCGATGACCTCACTCCACGGAGCGCTCGAAAATTCACGCACGCGTTTGCCTACCGCGGCTTGCGGCGATCCCCAGTATTCACGAGCCAACCCATCCGAAATCATCAAGACCGACCGCGATTCGTGTATTTCCTGCCAGGTGAAATCTCGCCCTGCGATCAATCGCGTTCCCGCCGTCGAAAAAAATCCCGGCGCCACAAACTTGTAGAGCCGCATCGGCGGAATCTCGTCCTTGGGATAATTTTGCCCTTCCGCCATGAGTTCGTCCCAGCCCGCCTCGAATCCCTCCAGCGGCATGTCGCTTCCGTACGCCACCGACTGCACGCCCTGAATCGCCGCCAGCTTGTCCTGAATTGCCTGCTGTAACCGTGTCACCCGTTCCGGCTCTTTCACGAGCGAATCGGGAATCGCGATCCGCATGAGCTGTAACGAATGCGCATCCGTAAATCCCGGTTGCACATGCCGCATCGCATCAAACGTTCGAATCATCAACCCGGCACAAACCAACAGCACCAGCGCCATCGCTACTTGCCCAATTACCAAAATATTTCGTGCGCGATGCCGCTCACGGCTCGCGCTCGTCGTCCGCCCCGCCACCGCGCGAGACAACGCCGCCCCGCGTGAACGTCCATACTTCAGCGCCGGGATCAATCCGAACAACAACCCCGACAGCACCGACAGCGCCAGCCCAAACACCAGCGTCCGCCAATCCACTGTAATTTCTTCGAGCCGTGGCAGATCCGCCGGACCAATCGCCATCAAAAATTTCACGCCCCCATACGCAATACCCATCCCCGCCACGCCGCCCATCAACCCCAACATCACGCTCTCAACCAGCAGCGCCCTCACAATTCGAATTGACCCCGCACCCAGCGCCGCGCGCACCGCCATCTCCTGCTGCCGCGATTCTCCGCGTACCAAAAACAAATTCGTCACGTTCGCGCACGCGATCAGCATCACCAGCGCGATCGTCCCCATCACCACCCACAGCACATCGCTCACATTCCCGATCACTTCATCCTTCAGCGGTCGAATCGCCGGCTTGATCTTCCACGATTCGTAAATGTGCGGATTCGATCCCGGCCCGTTCGTAAACGTATCCATCCAGATCGGAAGCATCCGCGTCATGTCCCCGTCTGCCTGCGCGATCGTCACGCCCGGCTTGAGCCGAGCAATCCCTTGATATCCGAATCCCGCCAGAGTCGCTTTCCCGCGATCGAACGAGAGCGGCAACAGAACGTCAAAGTTCCCATCGACAATTCGAAATCCCCGCGGCAAGACGCCCACAATTTCTTTCGGCCGCGAATCCACCAAAATGTTTCGGCCCACCGCCGTCCGGTCGCCGCCAAATTTCCGTTGCCAGTAGCCGTAGTTCAACATCACGCGCTCAGGCCCGTTCGGCACCTGGTCGTCGTGCGAAAGCCATCGTCCTACCGCCGGAGCGACTTCCAACGCCTCCAGCACGCCATCCGTGACGCTAATGGTATCGACCTGTTCGGGCTCGCCCACACCCGTGACGTTCGCGCTGCCCGGCGCCCACACTCCCATCGCTTGAAACGATCGGTTGTGCTCCGAATATGTGAAATACATAGAAGCCGACAGCCGCAACCCATCGACAAAGGTCGTCAACCCGCCGGCACCCGGCGCATTCTGTCGCAACGCCACCAGTTCCTGCGAATTCGGATACCGCAGCGGCCGCAACATCACCGCATCCACCACGCTGAACACCGCCGCGTTCGCGCCAATCCCAATCGAGATCGTCAGCAGCGCCACCACCGTAAATCCCAGGTTCTTCCTTAGCCCGCGCAGCCCATATTTCACATCCGCCCAGAAATCCTCGAACACTTCCCACCTCCACGCCGCCCGGCCGTCTTCCTCGATCAATCCCAAATTTCCAAACTCTCGCCGCGCCGCAAACTCCGCGTCCCGCCGCGACATCCCTTCGCTCACCAACTCCTCGACCTTCTCATCGAGATGCGCCCGCATCTCCTCCGACAATTCCGAATAAATCCCTCTCCGACCAAACGCTCGTCTGAACCAGCCCATGCCGCCTCCACTCGAAATGCTGCCAGCCTGAAATCCGCTACGAACTCTCTCCCGGCGCCAGCACCCGAGTAATCCCCTCGAGCATCTGTTCGAACTTCGACACCTCATGCTCCAGATGTTTTGCCCCCGCCGCAGTCAGCCGGTAAATCCGTACCCGCCGGTTCGTCGCCGAAGTCCCCCACTCCGCTTTCACCAACTCAAGCTTCAGCAACCTCTGCAGCGCCGGGTACAGCGACCCCTCTTCAATCTGAAGCAGATCGTTGGAAGTCCTCTTGATGTGCTGCGCTAGCGCATACCCATGAAGCGGCTGCCTCTTAAGGGTCCGCAGCACCATCATTTCCAGAGCTCCCGGAAACAAATCCCTCGCCTTATCCTTATTCATTGACCATCACCCTCGCTCGTGGGGTAGGGGCACAGCTCGCCGTGCCCGACTTTCCCGTTTTGGGAATCGCAGCAACCACCCGTCGCTCGACCCCAGTTCACTCTATACCTAGAGTAAAATAGTATTAGCCGCTATGCCTGTCAACCTTTATCTACGTGTACGCAGCCCCGCAAGTTCCCTCGTCCAATAGAATAAGGACCGTGCCTACAGATAGGGTCCATTGGTCGGCAACCCGCTCCGTCACTGGCGCTTCCAACTGGGAACTTTTTGCACCCTGAGCCGGAAATACATGACAGCAGAACGATTTGGCCCGCCAGGCCAGGGAACCGTCGCACCAGGAGACAACCGCATTTCTGACGACATCAGGGACGACGTTCTCCTACGCCACGCTGCGAAAGGGGATGAAGATGCCTTCACCACCCTCTATCGCCGCCATCAGGCCGCTCTCTATCGTTTTGCCTTGCGCATGACTGGTAACGCCTGGGCCGCCGAAGAAATCGTGCAAGACGTCTTCATGACCCTCATGCGCGAGCCCAAGAAATACGACCCGGAGCGCGGAGCCCTTGCCGCATATCTCTACGGCATCGCCCGCAATCGCGTCATGAAATATCTCGAACGCCTCCCGCGCGAAGTTCAGCTCGACGATCAGAGCGAATCCGGAGCGCGCGCCATCGCCGGCCTCACCAACGTGATGACGCCGATGCATTGGGCCGAGCGCCAGGAGCGCATGGAGCAAGTCCGCGCCGCCGTGCTCGAACTGCCGCCCGAATTTCGTGAAGCCGTCGTGCTTTGCGAGTTGGAAGAGCTGAGCTACGAGGAAGCCTCGCAGCGCATCGGATGCCCGATCGGAACGATTCGCTCGCGCCTCCATCGCGGCCGCGCTTTGCTGCTCGCCAAGCTCGAAATTTTGCGCGATGTCCCGCGCCGTTTTAGCGCCGCCCGCTGACGTGGCGAGTTGATGTCACGGAACACGGAGACTTTTTTCTCGTTCGTCGGGAAGTAGCAGGGAAGTCAGAAGGGAAGTAGCAACATGAACTGTGAACAATTCGAATCCGTCGGGCTGGATCTTAATCGCGAATCCGCGAATGACGTTGACGCCAACGAATGGGCTGCCGCGATCGATCACGCCAACAACTGTGCTCATTGCGCCGCGCTCCAGGAATCCTGGCGCGACGCTCAGGTCGAGCTGCAAGCACTCCGCGAAGTGACTGCCAACGTCGGTGCACCCCTGCGCGTCGAGATGCGCCTCCGGCAGGAATTCTTCGCCCGCAATCGCGCTCAGAAAGTGCGCCGCTTTGCGATCGCCTCTGCCTGGGTTCTCGCTTCCGTCGCGATGCTGCTCGTCGGTATGAGCTGGTGGAACTGGCACATCGCCAACGAGAACATTTCGCTCCAGGGTAAGAACGTCACGGCAAGTGATACGAAACCTTCCGCCTCCGCAAACAACACGGCAGCCAGCCCGGTGAACGCGGCTGCCTACACGATCGACAATTACCCAAATGAGCCGGCGAATGAATCGACTCTCGTCGCCGCCAACGACGCCGAAGATTTCACGCTCCTTCCCGGCAGCCTCGCGCAGGAAATCGGCGACGCTTCCGTAGTTCGCGTTCGCATGCAGCGCGGCGCTCTCGGCGACCTTGGTTTGCCGGTGAACGAAGAGCGCGCCAACGAATGGATTCAGGTCGACTTGTTTGTCGGCCAAGACGGACAGCCGCAAGCCGTCCGCCTGCCGCAATAGTTTTGTAGGGGCGCACTTTAGTGCGCCCCGTGTTTTTGAAGCCGTACAAAAGTTTTCTTTGCAACTTCTCGGGAGAGAAGAGGAGAAACAAAGATGAATCGGAAATGTTTGGCCTGTACCGCGTTGGCTGCTGCGTTGCTCCTAGGCGTCGGCACTGCGCGTGCGCAAGACGGTCCGCCCCCAGGTCCCGACGTCATGATGCACGGTGGCCCAGGTGGACCCGGTGGTCCAGGACCGTTCGGCGATCACGTCGAACTCATGGGCTTCGAAGGACTGCACGGCGGTAAAGTCGTGAAGGGCGCGCCGTTCTCGGCCACCGCTTCGACCGAAACCACGCAGACTCTTCAAGACGGCACCGCGATCCATCGCACGACCACGAGCAATCTCTATCGCGACAGCCAGGGCCGCTCACGTAACGAAGTCACTCTGTCCGGCTTCGGCCCGTTGCAGGCATCCGGCAAGCCGCACACGATGGTCTCGATTGCCGATCCCGTGGCCAACACGCATTTCATGCTCGATGCCGACCATAAAGTCGCGCACCAGATGACCATGCACCAGCACGGCGCACCTACCGCCGAGCAGGAACAGGCCTTCGAGCAGAAGATGCAAGCTCGCCTGCAAAAAGAGGAAGCGTCGGGCGAGGTCAAAAAAGAATCGCTCGGCACGCAAACCATCAACGGCGTCTCCGCCGAGGGCACACGCATCACGCGCACCATCGCCGCCGGTCAGATCGGCAACGACAAGCCGATCCAGATCGTCTTCGAGCGATGGTATTCGCCCGACCTTCAAGTCGTCGTGAAGAGCACCCGCACCGATCCGCGCTTCGGCACTACGACCTACACACTCAACAGCGTGCAGCGCACCGAACCAGCTGCAACGCTATTCACCGTGCCGCCCGACTACACCGTCCAGCAAGGCGGACCCGGT